>JAUHWP010000012.1 GCA_030424645.1 Alphaproteobacteria bacterium | reverse complement strand
CGACTTGCCGCAGCCGCTTTCGCCCACGATGGCAAGGGTCTTGCCTGCCGCCACGGAAAAGCTGGTCCCGGCGACGGCCTGCAGAATCCTCGGCTTGGAAAACAGCCCGCCGCCGACTTCGTAATCGCGGCTGAGGTTTTCGGCAACGACGACCGGATCGCTCATTGTGCAGTCTCCTCGGCTATGACGCCCTCGGTTGCGGACAGTGGATAGTGGCAACGCGCCCAGCCAAGCGCCGCGCTCTGCACGGGTGGTGCGACGGTGCGACAGGTTTCATCGGCATAGCGGCAACGCGGCGAGAAAAGGCACCCCTGCGGTCGATCGAAAGCCCCCGGAACGGCACCGGGAATGGTGGGCAGGCGGCGCTCGGTGGCGCGTTCCGGCAGGGCGGCCAGCAGGGCAGCGGTATAGGGGTGTTGCGGTCTGTCGAACAGGTCGATCACCGGTTGCTCCTCTACCTTCTGGCCAGCGTATTGTACGGAAACGCGCTCGGCCGTTTCGGCCACCACGCCCATATCGTGGGTGATCAGGATCAGCCCCATCCCCGTTTCGGCCTGAAGCCCGGTCAGCAATTCCAGGATCTGTGCCTGGATGGTTACGTCAAGCGCGGTGGTCGGCTCGTCAGCGATCAGCAGGCGCGGCGTGCAGGCGATGGCGATGGCGATCATCACGCGCTGGTTCATGCCCCCCGAAAGCTGAAACGGAAAGGCGCTGAGCCGCCGGGCTGGATCGGGAATGCCGACCATGTCGAGCAGTTCTATCGCCCGGTCCGTCGCCGCGCTGCCTTTCAGTCCAAGGTGCTGGCGCAGCACCTCCTTGATCTGGAACCCTATTGTGAAGCAGGGATTGAGCGAGGACATCGGTTCCTGAAATATCATCGACATATCGCGGCCGATCAGCTTGCGGCGGGCGGATCCGCGCAAGCCACCAAGGTCTGTGCCGTCAAAACTGATCTCGTCGGCAGTGACCTTGGCACTCCACGGTAGCAGGCCCATGGCAGCAAGCATCGACACCGATTTGCCGGAACCGCTTTCCCCAACGATGGCAAGGATATCGCCTGCATTCACCTCAAGGTCCACGCTGTCGACTGCACGAAACAGGCCACCCGAGGTTTGGAAGTCTACCGAAAGGTTGCGGATGCGCAGGAGTGACATCGCTCAGCTCCTTCTCATCTTGGGATCAAGCGCGTCACGCAATCCGTCGCCCATCAGGTTGATCGCCAGCACGGCCACAAGAATGGCAATGCCGGGGAAGGTGACGACCCACCATGCGCGCAGGATAAATTCGCGGCTTTCCGACAGCATGGTTCCCCATTCCGGGATGGGGGGTTGCGCGCCCATCCCCAGAAAGCCCAACGCGGCTGCATCCAGGATGGCGTTCGAGAAGGACAGCGCGGCCTGCACGATGATCGGCGCAAGGCAGTTGGGCAGCACGGTCACGAACATCAGGCGCAGCAACCCGGCGCCTGCAACACGCGCCGAGGTCACGTATTCCTTGGTCAGTTCGTTCATCACCGACGCCCGGGTAAGGCGCACATAGTGCGGCTGCTGGACGATAGCGATGGCGATCATCGCATTAAGCAGCGACGGCCCGAGGATGGCCACCAGCGCAAGGGCAAGCAGCAGCGAGGGGAAGGCAAGCACCACATCCATCACCCGCATAATGAACGTGTCCAGCCAGCGCGGCGCGAAGCCTGCGATAAGACCGAAGAGAATCCCTCCCGAGGCTGCCACGGCCACGACGACAAGTCCGACAAAGAAAGAATATCGTGCGCCATGCATCAACCGCGAGAGCATGTCCCGGCCCAAGGGGTCGGTGCCCAGCGGAAAGTCCCAGGTTCCGCCCTCGGCCCAGACCGGCGGTGTCAGCGTATGCTGGCGAAACTGGGTGGCCGCGTCATAGGGCGCAATCAGGGGCGCAAGGATTGCGACCAGCAGCAGAAAGCCGAAAACATAAAGCCCGATGACGGCTCCTCGGTTCTCGCTGAAATAACTCCAGAACTCGCGCAGCCGGCTTGGCGGTTGCGGGGCAGAGGTAGCGGCGGAGGTCATGCTTGTATCGGTCATTCGCGGTGCCTGATTCTGGGGTTGATGAGGCCATAGAGAAGATCGACGATCAGGTTCACGAGCATCACGATAAGCGCGATCAGCAGCAACCCGCCCTGAACAACGGGATAGTCACGGCGGAAGATGGAATCGACCATCCACTTGCCGATGCCGGGCCAGGAAAAGATGGATTCGGTCAGGATTGCCCCGGCCATCAATGTGCCCACCGACAGGCCGATCACCGTGATCACCGGGATCATGGCGTTCCTCAGCGCGTGCAACCCGTTTACTCGGCCCGAACTCAGGCCCTTGGCGCGGGCCGTGCGGATATAGTCTTCGGACAGGACCTCCAGCATGGCCGAACGCGTCTGCCGGGCGATCACCGCAAGCGGGATCGTGGCCAGCACGATCGACGGCAGGATCAGGTGACGCGCCGCCGAGCGGAACGCCCCGTCCTGCCCCGAAAGCAGGCTGTCGATCAGCATGAAGCCCGTAACATCATCGAAGAAGTAAAGCAGGTCGATCCTGCCCGAGACCGGCGTCCAGCCAAGATTCCCGGAAAAAACGATGATAAGCAGCAGCGCCCACCAGAAGATCGGCATCGAATACCCCACCAGCGCGGTGGACATCAGCGCCCGATCGAAGAACTTGCCCCGGTTCACCGCAGCGATCACGCCGGCCGGGATGCCAAGCAGGATGGCGATGATGATGGCGCAAATCGAAAGCTCCAGCGTGGCCGGGAAAAGCGCGAAGAACTCGTCCCAGACCGGTCTGTTGGTCACGAAGCTTTCACCCAGGTCACCTTGCACCACGCCGGTAAGGTATTCCCAGAACTGCACGGCAAGCGGGCGGTCGAAGCCAAACTTTTCCTGAAGCTCGGCATAGCGTTCATCGGTCAGCCCCCGTTCTCCGGCCATGACGATGATCGGGTCGCCGGGCAACAGGCGGATGAAGGCGAAAGACACCAGTGTCACCCCGATGAAGGTGGGAATGAACGTCAGCAGACGGGAAAGGAAAAATCGCAGCATCAGCCAATCACCGTCAATTCGCGCGGAAAGCTGGTGAGCGAGCGGCACCCCCCGTCGGTCACCAGCAGATCATCCTCGATCCGCACGCCGAAATTGCCGATCTCGTAAAGCCCCGGCTCGTCGGTAAAGACCATACCCGCTTCCAACACCTGGTGATTGCCGCGCATGATATAGGGGGCTTCATGCACAGCGCGGCCAAGGCCGTGACCGGTCTTGGTGCGGATCCGGTCTGCATAGGGCGATGCCTCCAAGACCGAGATGACAGCGTCGTCCACCTCGTGGGCGGTTACACCCGCGCGGGTGATCTCGTGGCCGATCCGGTTGGCGCGCAGAACGGTTTCATAAACGTCTTTCGCTTCCTTGCTGGCATGACTGACGAAGACCGTGCGGGTGATGTCGGCCATGAACCCGTGTTTGGCGGCGCCGAAATCGAACAGCAGCGCATCGCCGGGCTTGATAGCATAGGTCTCGCGGGCCGAGGCATGGGGGCGGGCCGTGTTATCCCCTGCCACAACAATCGGGGTAAAGGCCTTGTCGTCGGCGCCGTGATTGAACAGCGCCGCCATGAGCATGTTCTCGACCTGCTTTTCTGTCTGGCCGACGCGCACCTGTGGCAGCACATCGCCAAGGGCGGATTCAGAGATTCGGATCGCAGTTTCCAGCGCGGTCACGTCCTCGGGCGACTTTATCAGCCGCAGGGCCGAGATCGAGGTCTCGCCATCGACAAGGTCAAGCCCGGGATAGGCAGCGGCCAGCGCATGGTGAACGAAAACGCGCATCACCTGGCCTTCCACGGCCAATCGCTTCAGCGGCAGATGAGCGGCCAGCGCCTCGAAGGCGTGCTGGTAGCCATCCTGGTCGCGCCAGTCGAAGACTTCGCCCGCGAAGCCGACAAGGTCGAATGAGCGCAGTTCAAGGTTCGGCACAATTGCTGCCGGGGCACCTTCGACGGGCACGAAGATCACCAGCGGACGTTCGTTGGAATGAAAGTGGCGACCGGTCAACCTGTCGAAATTCGGACCGGGCACGAGGGCGACGGCATCTGCACCGAGGGTGCGTGCGACATCGCGGTATTCATCAATGCGGTGCATGGGTCGGGGAACCTGCCTGTGATGCGCGTGAGAAAAGGTTGGCGAGGCCCCGTTCAGGGCCTCGCCGGTTGTGTTTCACTCGGCCAGGCTCACCTCGGTGAAGATGTGGCTGCCCAGGGGGTGGACCTGATAGCCTTGCACCTCGGGGCGCACTGGCATGTAGACCACCGAGTGCGCGATGGTCGCCCACGGCGCCTGCTCCTTGAAGATGACCTGCGCCTGTTCATAAAGCTCGGTGCGCTTGGCTTGATCCGTCGTGACCTTGGCCTCCTGGATCAGCTCCTCGAAGGGCTCATAGCACCATTGTGCGCGGTTCGAGTTCTCGCGCCCGTCGCAACCAAGCAGCACAGCAAGGAAGTTGTCCGGGTCGCCGTTGTCGCCGGTCCAGCCAAGCAGGATTGCACCGTCACGATCAAGCGCGCGCGAGCGGTCAAGGTATTCGCCCCATTCATAGGACACGATCTCAACATCCACACCGACCTTCGCGAAGTCTTCCTGCATCAGCTCGGCCATGCGCCGGGCATTCGGGTTATAGGGGCGCTGCACCGGCATTGCCCAGATCTTCATCGAAAGATCGGTGACGCCCTCGTCCTCAAGCATCGCCTTGGCGGTCTCGGGGTCATAGGGATCGTCTTCAATGGCGTCGTTATAGCTCCACATGGTGGGCGGCAGAGGGTTCTTGGCGATTTCACCAGAGCCCTGGAACACCACGTCGATGATTGCCTGCTTGTCGATCGCCATATTAAGCGCCTTGCGGACATTGGCATTGTCGTAAGGGGCGACCGTGGTGTTGTAAGCAAGGTATCCGACGTTCAGGCCTTCCTGCTCCAGCACGTTGATGCCCTCGTCTGCTTTCATCGCTTCGATGTCGGCGGGGTTGGGATAGGGCATGACATGGCATTCGCCTGCCTGCAGCTTCTGATAGCGCACGGAAGCATCTGGCGTGATGGCGAAAACCAGGTTTTCGACTTTCGGCAGTCCCTCGACCCAATAGTCCGCATTTGCCGAATAACGGATCACGGCGTCCTTCTGATAGGCTACGAAGGTGAAGGGGCCGGTGCCGATCGGCGCCTGGTTCAACATCTCAGGCGTGCCGGCGGCCATCATCGCATCGGCATATTCGGCCGAAAGAACCGACGCGAAATCCATCGCCATATTGGCAACGAACGGGGCTTCCGGGCGGTTCAACACAAACTTCACCGTCATATCGTCGACCTTCTCGACCGACTTCACGAGGTCGGGCATGGACATGCCCTCGAAGTATTCCCAGGTGCCGCCCGAGACAGCGTTATAGGGGTGATCGTCAAGGCGCTGACGCTCGAAGGTGAAGACCACGTCATCGGCATTGAAGTCACGCGTGGGCGTGAACTGGTCGTTGCTGTGGAACTGCACGCCCGCGCGCAGCTTGAAGGTATATTCCAGCCCGTCTTCAGAGACTTCCCAGCTTTCGGCAAGGCCCGGCTGGGTTTCGGTGGTGCCGGTCTTGAACTCGACAAGCCGGTTATAAATGGCCTGGCTGGATGCGTCGAAGGTGGTGCCGGCGGTGTAAAGCGCCGGGTCAAAACCCTCGGGCGACCCTTCCGAGCAATAGACGAGGGTTTGCGCTGACGCGGTACCCGCTGTAAGGGCAGCCAACACGCTGCCGGTGGCGAGAATCTGTCGAAGTGACATTTTGAACTCCCTGTTCATTTCATTTTGGTTTTGCTCGTCAGGTCTTTGCCTGGGTCCGGTCTTGTCGCCGGTAATCAGCTAGCTTTCGATCTTCTCGGTTTCCGTGCCGAGCAGTTGGGCAGTGCGTTTCAATCCTTGTCGCATGTGGTCCTCAAGATGCGCCAGCATTGCCGAGAGGTCATCCGACTTGGCAAGTTTCACGTAAACCTCATGCGCATCCCGGCGCGGACCGGGGCGGGCATGGGCCTTCTGATGCAAGGTGAAGTAAAACTGCAGGCTGGGCAAGATGTGTTCCCACGCGTCCATCAGAAGACGGTGACCGGACAGCTCATAACACCAGCTGTGCAGCTTCATTTCCAGGTTGATGGTGCCCACCGGATCGTCACCGCGCACGGTGGACTCCACCAGTCTTTCATGACGCGCATCCAGATCGTCCAGCGCCGCCGCGTCGCGGACTTCCCAGCATTCGCGAAAGGCCATTTGTTCAAGTGTCGTGCGCAGCGAATAAAGTTCCTGCAAGTCACGATGAGAGACACCGCGCACGAAAAGACCCTTGTATGGCTGGCTTACCAGCAACCCGGAAGATACCAGTTCCCGGATCGCCTCGCGCAGCGGCGCCCGACTGACACCAAGCTGGGCGGAAAGCTCGGTTTCCGTAAGCCGCGTGCCCGCGGGCACAGCGCCCGAAACGATCAGTTCTCGCAGGCTGCGAACGATGTGCTCGCGGCGGGTGCTTTCGGTCAGGCGCTCGATCTTCAACTGGTGTTCTCCTTCAACAAGTCAGCGTAGCACGCCCGAATGCGATCGAACACCGGCCCGCGCCCCCCGTTCACGCCGATGGGCTTGCCGTCGATCTCGGCCACCGGGGTCTGCGCGCCGAATGTGCCGGTAAGGAATGCCTCGTCGGCGCCGTAAGCCTGCATGAGAGAGTAGTTGCGTGTGAAGACCGGAATGCCTTCGGCACGACAGATGTCGATGACCTTCTGCCGCGTAACGCCGTTCATGCAATAGTCACCGGTCGAGGTCCAGACTTCGCCCTTGCGGACGATGAAGAAGTTACAGGCGTTGGTCGTATTCACGAAACCATGCGGATCCAGCATCAACCCCTCATCGGCCCCGGCCTGTTCCGCCTGAAGGCAGGCTATGACGCAGTTCAGCTTCGAATGGCTGTTATACTTGGCGTCCTGACTCATCGGCAGGCCGCGCACCTGGGGAACTGTGGCCAGCCGGATGCCTTTGACCTGAAGGCCGGTCACTGGTCGGGAATGCTCCATTATGATGACGACCGTTGGGCCGGACCGCGACAGCGACGGATGTTGGAAGGGGCGCTCCTTGACCCCTCGTGTGACCATCAACCGGCAATGCACATCATGCGTCATCCCGTTCGCCTTCGCCGTTCGGGTCAAGGCGTCCAGAACGCCGCTGCGGTCCATACCGATGTCAAGGCTCACCGCCGTGCAACTCTCGAACAAGCGATCCATGTGCTCGTCGAAGAAGGCCCATTTGCCGTTATAAAGCCGCATGCCTTCCCACATCCCGTCACCCAGCATGAAGCCGCTGTCATAAACCGAAACCTTGGCCTCCTCGCGCCGCTTCAGCTCCCCGTTGACATAGATCAGGATGTCCTGATTGCGCGGGTCGTCCTCGGCACTATGGGTGGTTTCGCGATGGTGTTCGTCTTTGCTCATGCCTGCTCCTGTCCTGGGGTGTCTGGCAGGCGGAACCTGCTGTGCCCCCTGAGAAATGACTTCGTCTGCTCCTCGCGCGGAGAGAGGAGTATGTCGTCCGGACGCCCCTCTTCAAGGATCCGCCCCCCCGAAAGGAAAAGGACCCGGTCAGCCACCGTATAGGCAAAGCCCAGTTCGTGCGTGACGATCATCAGCGTCATTCCCTCGTCGGCCAGTTCCTTGATCGTGTCGAGCACCTCGCCCACCAATTCAGGGTCCAGCGCCGAGGTCGCCTCGTCGAAAAGCATTATCTCGGGCTCCATGGCCAGGGCGCGGGCGATGGCAACACGCTGCTGCTGGCCACCCGAAAGATGCGTCGGCCACGCATCGGCCTTCCAGCCCAGACCGACCTTGTCGAGGTATTTCCGCGCGCGCATTTTGCATTCCGATTTCGACAGGCCAAGCACCGTGCGCGGGCCTTCCATGACATTCTGCAGGACCGTCATGTGGGGGAACAGGTTGAAATGCTGGAAGACCATGCCCACACGCGCCCGTATGGGAACCAGATCCCGCTCGGCATAATCGAAGCTGCCGCCACGTCCCTCGCGGCCGATCTGGTTGCCCATCAGGTGAACCCGACCACCGGTCGGCACCTCCATGAAGTTCACGCAACGCAGCAGGGTGGACTTGCCGGACCCGGACGCCCCAAGCAGGACGATTGTCTCGCCTTTCATCACGGTCAGGTCGATGCCCTTGAGCACTTCAAGATCACCGAAGTGTTTCACCAACCCCTCAAGGCGCAGCATCTCGGTCATGTCAATCTCTCCTTCCCAGGGATTTCTCATAGCGTTGAACCGCCAGCGCCGGCGGGGCAATCAGCGCAAAGAAGATCAGGGCGACGACCGTGTACATCTCGATCGGGTTGAAAGCGATGGTCGAGATCGTCTTGGCTTGATGCATCAACTCGCCATAAGCGATCACCGACGCCAGCGAGGTCATTTTTACAAGCTCGATGGCGCGGTTCATGAAGGCGGGGATCATTCGGCGCAACGCTTGCGGCAGGATAACCCGAATAAGCTGCTGGCGCCTGGTCATCCCAAGCGCCTTGCCCGCCTCCCATTGACCCTTCGCGATGGATTGGATCCCTGCACGGTAGATCTCGGATGAAAACGCCACGGTGTTCAATGTTAACCCCAGGGCCGCAGCCGTGAAGGCGTTGACGTCAAACGGTGAAATGATCGGGAAGGCGAAGAAGAACCACATGATCTGGACCAGCACCGGCGTGTTGCGGAACACTTCGACAAAGGCCGTTGCGGGCCAGTTGAGCCACCGCGCGCGCGCATAGCGCATCAGCCCGACCGGAAGGCCGAAGGCCAGACCAAGCACGAGGCATAGGGCGGCCAGCTTGAACGTATTGACCAACCCGACCCAGAGCAGGGCGCGATACTGAAGAATGGCAGAGAAATCCCAGGCGTAATCCATCTGCATCTCCTCAGCGGGCCGTGCTTTCGCCCGAGCGCGCCAGACGGGATTCAAGCAGACGCACGGCGAAAGAACAGGCGAATATGACGATGAAATAGATCGCGGCGGCAACGGTGAACACCTCGAGCGCCCGATAGGTCGACTGGGCGATCTGGTTGGCCCGGAACAACAGGTCCGCATAGGAAATCGTGCCGACCAGCGTGGTGGTCTTCATCAGTTCGATGGCGCGTTCCAGGAAGGCCGGGATCATCCGTTTCACGGCCTGAGGCAGGATAACCCGTTTAAGCGCGCGGTTGCGTGTCATCCCGATAGCCTTGGCAGCCTCCCACTGGCCGCGTTCAACCGACTGGATGCCACCTCGGAAAACCTCGGCAAAGAAGGCAGAACTTTGCAGCGAGAAGGTGAGCACCGCAGCCTCGAAAGGGTTGATCTCGATACCCGCCAAGATCGGCAGCGCGAAGAAGAACCAGAAAAGCTGGGCGATCGGCGGCGTGGTGCGAAGAAACTCGATCACCAGGCCGACCGGCCAGCGGATCAGCGCGTTGCCATAGAGCCGACATAGCGCAAGTATCAGTCCAAGCGGCACGCCGAAGAGCAACGCAAGCCCGGTAACCTTGAGGGTGTTGACCAACCCCAGCAGGAGCAGGTCGAAATCCCTCAGAACGACCCCGAAATCCCAGTCGTATCCCATGTCACCGGGCTCCGTGGTTTACCAGTCTTCGCGACGGATTGCCGGAACCGACGAGGGATCGACACCGAAGTCGGTCAGGAACGCCTCGTACCAGGCCTGGGTCTGGCCGGTCTCATAGTAATATGAGATCGCGGTGTTGACCCAGTCGCGGAAGGTCTTGTCTTCTTCCCGACGCACACCTACCGAAGATGTCGACTGGCGGATCGGGTCGGGCAGAACGATCTGGCCGCGCCCGATCTGCTTGCGCATGGCAATGAGCGGGGGGTGAAAAAGCGAAACGGCATTTACCCGGCGCGACTGAAAGGCGGCGACGGATTCACCATTTGTCGGAAAGCGCAGGATCTCGGCCTCGGAAAGCTGCTTGGTCACATAGGCATCCATCGAGGTCCCCTGCGTCACCGCGATCTTCACCTCGGGCTTGTTAAGATCGCTCCAGCTGGAAACGTCCAGTTCTTCATCGGCCAGGACCGCCAGGGCGTAATACAGCATCGGATGCGCCGGAAAGTCGATGGCCATGGCCCTGGCCGGGGTGGCATCAAGGACGAACATCAGGTCGATCTTGTCGGATTGCAGGGCGGGAACGGCAGTGCCCCAGGTCACTTCAACAGGTTCGAATTCGACGCCAAGCTCGTCAGCCATCGCCTTGCCCATGCTGGCACCAAGGCCCGTCCACTCCTCGCCTGCCGGATCCTTGAAATACCAGGGCGGGGCTTGCGTCACGCCGACGCGCAGGGTCCCGCGGGACTGTATCGTATCCCAGGTGCTGTCCTGTGCCGCAGCGATCCCCGCTGGCACCAACATCGCCGCTGCGGTCACGACCGCGGCGATGACCTGAACCAAAGGTCTATACCAAGAATGTCTTAAGTAGCCCATTGCTCACTCTCCCTGAGTTGTCGTTTGTCTTATTGTCGACAACAGGACACTCATCTGTCAATCGCTTTGTTGAACGCGGCAATCCACCGTGGCCCGCGTTCCCGAAACCTGTGCGATCTTTGGGATATTGCACTGTCAACCGGAGGCATCACGTCAGTGGTGTTCATACCGGTCGCTGCGGGCGCGGCGTTCAGTTGAACGCTCAGCTTCGCCCAAGTGCCACAGCAACCGATCGCGCCGCTGGGGTTAAGCGAAATGAACCCCATGCGGGCTCAACGGGTTTGTCCTGCCGCAATGTCCGCCCTCAGGCGCTTTCGACACCGGAAACCCGAACAGGAAGCGCCACAAAAGAAAACCACGACGCATCAAGACGCGCCGTGGTTCCGCAAAAAGATGGCGACCGGGTTTAGCCGAAGGCTTTGCCGTCGTCGCGCCAGACCTGAACGACAGAGGAACGTGGGTTCCCCTCGCCGTCCGGCCAATTGCCGCCCGGATGCTGAACACCGACGAAAGCCACGGTCTTGTCCAAAGACCAGGTCAGGCCTGTAACCTCGGCGCCATAAGGCACGGTCATGAAACGGTTGATCTCGCCGGTCTCGGGATCGCCAACCAGCATCTGGTTGTTGCCCATGCCCTCGAAATCGCCTTCATTCCCGTAATCGCCATCTGTCTGGATCCAGAGCATTCCATCGGACGAGAACGCCATACCATCAGGCGAATTGAACATGTTCCCCGCGTTGACGTTGTCCGAACCGCCATATTCATTGCCATAGATCGTCGGGTTCCCCGCCATCACATAGAGGTCCCAGGCAAAGGTTTCGGCGGCGTGGTTTCCACCATCGGGGGTCCAGCGCACGATCTGACCGTAGTTGTTCGTTTCGCGCGGGTTCACCGCGTTGACCGACGTGTCGTCACCGCCGGCATTCGGCTTCACGCCACGGTTCTTGTTGTTGGTCAGGGCGCAATAGGCTTCAGGCTTAAGCGGATTGGACGCAACCCATTCCGGGCGATCCATGGTGGTGCCGCCAACCGCCGACGCCGCCAGACGCGTAAAGCACAGCACTTCTGCGGCCGACATATTCGTGGCCTCCGGGGTCAGTTCCAACCACTGGCCGGTCAGGTCGTCATTGAACTTCGCCACATAAAGCCGCCCGTCATCAAGCAGACCTTCGCTGGCGCCACCATCTTGCCATGTGCCATTCGACACATAGCGATAAAGATATTCCCCCCGCTCATCATCGCCCAGATAAACAACAATACGGCCGTCAGACGCATGAACCATCTCGGCATTCTCGTGTTTGAAACGGCCGAGCGCTGTCCGTTTGACGGGGGTCGAACCGGGGTCCGACGGGTCGATTTCCGTGATGAACCCATGGCGATGCGGCTCGTTCGGTTCCTTGGAAATATCATAGCGCGGATCGAATTTTTCATAGGCATAGCGACCTTCGCCACCGATGCCATAGCGGGCATAGCCTTCGCCTGCCGGCAGCTCACCGGTTGCACCGAAATACCCGTTGAAGTTTTCTTCGCAGGTCAGATAGGTGCCCCAAAGCGTGCGGCCCGACCCGCAATTGTTCATGGTGCCTTTGACCGTCATGCCATCGGGGTCGGCCTTGGTCTTCACCAGGTCATCGCCCGCCAGCGGTCCGGCCAGAACCATTTCGGTTTCATGCGTAATGCGCCGGTTGAAGGGACTGTCCACAACCACGGCATATCCGCCCTCGCCCCTGGCAATCTCCATCACCGTCACGCCCTGAAGGTTCTTGAGCAGTGTAACCTCTTCGGCGGATTGCGGAATGCCTTCTGATGCCACCGGCAGGTTGATTTTCGGGTTCACGTATTCCGAATTGATGGCGATGACTTCTTTTCCATCGACGTCGAAAAGCTCCATACCGTCGGTGTTTTCACCGAACACCTTGTCAGACATGGCGACCGGAAGCGGCCCATCGGTGCGATAGGCCCCTTCGGCATCCGACCACAAGGGATCCCCCAGACGAACCAGGACCTTGGAGTTATACCCTTTGGGAACATGAACCTCGAAGTCGGTTGCCGTGCCGATCGGCTCGAAGGCAAATCTGGCAGGGCTGGCAGCCTGCGCTTCCCGGCCCGCGAACAGACCGGCGCCAAAGACCGCGGCACCCGATCCGAAGACCAGCGCACCGCCAAGGAAACCTCGGCGAGAGATGGCTGCTTCAACAACCTGGTCAAACTCGTTCGTGTCGGGGCGGGGATCGCGGTGTTCGTCGAAGTCATCCCAAGACAGATCGAGCAGTGATTTGTCAGACATGTAATGTTCCTTGCGTTGTATGCTGGGAAATCGCGCAATTGCGATTCCAGCCAGACATGGCCCAGGTTTGTTGCAGTCACGTGACAACGCAGTTGCCGATACACATCCCCTCGCTGTTTCCACGACTGTTCCACATGGATCTGCAATTCACATCACAGCCCTGCTCCCGACAGGTATGTCGCTCACACGCCCCGGCAGGCCCGGCGGCCAGGGGACAGTCCGTTGACCTTTTCGACAATGGAGGCCGCGTCAAACCCGTGATGGTGATAGAGATCCCCAATCGTGCCCGCCTGGCCGATATACTCGACACCAAGCGGGGTGGGATTGCCAACGAGTTTGCAGTGCGGCGCTTGGTTAGGCGTTGAGTATGAATGCACCATCCTCCATGCCGCGCCTGAAAGGCTACCGTTTTCCTCGCGAGATCGTCGCCTATGCCGTCTGGGTCCGCTGAAATGACCGCCTGACTGGCAGAGGTCTTGCTCCTCTCAAATAGGCGAAATCAAGTTGGCAATCTCCTCAGAGAAAGCCGCTTAGGTGTCCAATGAAACAGGGGCAAGATCGCCACATGATAGGATATCTCTCGCAACACAAATTAGGATTTACCCAGATCGTATTCGTGCCGAACCGCGCCCGCAGGAGGAGATCCGATACTACTTCATCGAACGCGGCAAGCACGGCACGCCTACCGCGCGGCTGTTCCGGAACACGGAAGGATATCGTCTGCACCCAGCGACCATCAGAAAGCCGTTGCGCGTGCTGTGGAGGCATTTTGAAATCGAACCCTTCGCACTCTGCCGGGCCAAAGCGATTGCATTGAAAACTCAAGACGGGCGTAGGGCGTATCACCCCAACTTGTAACGGGGCGCTTTAGGCCCCATAATAGCCAGTTAAGCCAGTTTGGATTGCGCATGAACCATCATGCGTTCCGTTTCAAACAGCCACATCCTGACATGTTGTACTCGGAGCCTGTGCGGAATGGGTTATAATCACAATTTCTCTGGTCTCACTGAAAAGCTGCACTGCGTTATGCCCGTGCAATGGCGCAAGTTCGAAAACGCATTGATCGCGCACTGGGAAGCCACCGGTGATCGGGGTGCAACGGGACAGTATGTTTCAGCCAACCCACGGCTGAGCATATTTTTCGACGACATGAGCTCCGTCGCCGCCACAACCGAGAACGAAACGCACAGACTTGCGCGCTCCATCTTTGTTCCGGCGGGCATGGAGCTTCGGACCTGTTTTTCAAAGCCGCTCAGCTTCGCTCATGTGGATATTCACATCGACTATTCCTGGGCCGTCCAGTTTCTGTCGTCGACGATGCCCAGATCCACAGCGGTGCAGATATTAGAGAGATCGGCCGAGCGGAACGACGTATCGGACATCGAGCCGCTCGCGCAGTTGCTGGTTCAAGAGATACGCAATCCGACGCGCCATGATCTCTTTGTCGAAAGCCTTGCAAACTGCCTGATATCAGCAATGTTGGATGTGGATCACAGGAAGCCTGATACAGGCAATGCACGCCTGACTGCCGCGCAGATGCGGAAGGTTGCGCTGCGTTTCGAAGATGGCGGGGGGCGGCGGCTGAGCACCGCGCAAATGGCCAGCGCGGTGAAGCTGTCTGAAAGCTGGTTTTCGCAGGTCTTCAAGAACACCACGGGGATGTCACCTTATCAGTGGCAACTGAACAAGCGGGTCGAACAGGCGCGAAATCTTTTGTCGGGGACCGACCTTAGTGTGGCAGACATTGCCGATCGCCTTGGGTTTTCAGACCAGGCCCATCTGACCAAGGCCTTTCGCCAGCTTGTTGGCAAGACCCCTGCAAGTTGGCGACGAGATCAGCAGCTTCGCTGATCTTTCAGGGGGCATGACGCCAGCCGATCGCAGCCCCGATCTTCTGTTAGACCAAGGGCTGCGACCGAATTAAGGACCATCACCATTGATAGCGCAGCGTCGCCGAAATCGTCCTGCCGTTGTTGTAGTAGTCAGCAGTTCCCCGACCGACAACATATTGCTTGTTAAAGATGTTGTTCACGCTGACCTGCAACTCCATATCCTCAGCGAATTCGGTGGTGAACGACGCGTCGACATAAAACTGCTCGGGGCTTTTGCCATTATCGTTATAGGCATTGTAGTAGTATGACCCTACATATCGTGCGCCGATGCCCACGGACGTGTCGCCAAACGATCCGGTCTGCGGCAGGTCGTAATTCAGCCAGAGTGATGCAAGATGGTTGGGCACTGTCGCAAACTCGTTCCCGTCAACCGTAACGCCGCGCACATTGCCCCGGACAAAATCGGACATCTGATAGCTGTACCCGCCGAACAATGTCAGGCCCCTGGCAAGCTCGGCCCTGGCTTCGAGGTCAAAGCCACGGACCCGTGATTCACCGATGGTCTGACGCTCGATCACGCCGCTTGGCAGCACAACGGGAACCACCACATTCTGCTTGGTCAGATCGTAAAGGGATGCGGTGAACAGGGCGTTGATGCTTTCCGGCTGATACTTAAGCCCGATTTCATATTGTTCACCCCGCTCAGGCTCGGTGCCGATCGAGGGTGGTGCGACCGACTGAACATAGCTTCCATAGGCCGAGATTTCATCGTTGAACTTGTATGTCAGCGCCGCCCGGTACGAGGTCTCCGCGAATTCTTCCTCGGTCGTTACGCCGGTCAATCGGTCGGTGTTCATGATGTCAAGCCAGTCACGCCGCACCCCTGCGGTCGCAATGATCCTGTCCGAGAATGACAGGTTCTGTTGCAGGAAAACCGACTTGGTCGTGAAGGTGTTCTCCTGAACGCTGTAGGGGGCAAGCCCCGTTGGCGCGCCGGTATAGACCGGATTGTTGACGTCGATTGGCGTGTGTAGACCATAGATCGAAGAGCTTGTTGTCGACGCGTCCCGGTATTCGATCCCCGCAAGCGTGCTGCTGTCGACATTTCCGAAGCTGGTTTCATACTGCAAGATGACATTGCCGATCAGCTCTTTTGCCGTGCTGTCAGTCCCGAAATAGAACCGATCAACCGTTGTGCCAACGCGCGCCGCATTGTCCGACAGGAAGATATAGGCAAAATCGTCTGTCAGATCGCTGTAACGCAGGTTGGCGTTCAACCTGAACCCGTTCTGGAATTCGTGCTGAAGACCGGCAGAAACCGTCAGGCGTTCGACATCATGGTCGTTGAAGTCCGGCTCGCCAAAGAACTGACTGCGATCATACAGCCGGTCGAGCGGATACCCCCCGCTGTTCGGTGTGCCATCGCGCTTGAGGTAATCTGCAGAAAAGGTCAGCTTGGTATAATCCGTGGGCGCCCATGTGACCGACCCGAGGAAGAACTGCTCATCGTCTTTCGAGGTGTCGTATTCCAGTTCGGCGTCCTGTACTTTGCCCACAAGGCGGTAGGCCAGCGTGCCTTCCTCGTTCAGAACATCTCCGAAATCGAAGCCAAACTCCTTGTGATTGTGGGATCCATACGAACCATAGATCTCACCGAACCGATGAAACTTCGGTCTCTTGGTTACGAAGTTGACCGTGCCGCCGGGATCGGATGTTCCGAACAGGGTCGAGTTGCCGCCCTTCATGACCTCCAGGCGTTCGAAGCCGTAAGGCTCTTCCCGGACACCCCGCATCGAACCGAGAGTCAGGCCGTCGCGGTAGGTTGACGCCTGAAAACCGCGCACAAGGTAATAGTCATTGCGGTCGTCCGTTCCGAAATAGTCGGTGACGATGCCCGTGGTGTATTCCAGCACGTCTTCGACCTTGCTGGCATTGCGCATCTCGATCTCTTTCTGGGTCACGACCGAGACCGTCGCCGGAGTGTCAAGCACGCTGGTCGCCACCTTGCCCCCGGTCCACAGCTCTTGTGCGACCGTCGAACCGGCGTCGTCGTCCGCGATTGCGCCCGCGTTCAGGAAAATCGTGCCAAGCCGGTAAGGCTCGGCATCGTTGCTGTCCTGGGCGGAAACAGCAAACGGAAGGCCGATCAGGGCCGTGCATCCCAAAAGCGCCGCGACAGTCCGGGCCAGACGGGGGGTTGAAGGGCGAAGTTCTGTTGAAGATGACATCATGATGTCTTCCAATTCCTTTAGTATGACCGTGGCGCTTGCGCGCTGTGCGGTTCGGCAAATGGCTGGCGCCCAGGGCCGCCAGTACCAATCCTGCGGACCATCGGTGCTCGAGGTTTGGACCCTCCGGCGTGATTTCTGCGGGACGATCTCTGCGGCGAGAGCACATAAGTCAAAATTAATCGGGGTTGTATTGTAAAAACTGACTTTTTTTGTCAGATTCTCTGGAAAACTAGCAAAAGCAGGCGAATTTACCACTTATGGCGGGTTGGTCAGCTTGACGCACCGTTGTCGAAACGCATAGCCGATGACGACGATCATAATTGAACTGCTATCTTCGAGGAGCCTGTTTCCCTTGTTTGAACGGATGACAAAAGCTGTTGTGATGTCTGCCCTGTGGCTGGCATTTGCGGCTCCCTCCCCCACCAACGCGCAAGACTTTCCGGTGACGGTCGAACATGCCTTCGGCGCCACCACCGTCCCGACCCGGCCCGAACGGGTGGCGACCGTGGCATGGGCCAACCACGAAGTGCCGCTGGCGCTGGGTATTGTTCCGGTCGGGTTCGCGCGGGCGAATTTTGGCGACGATGACGGGGACGGCCTGTTGCCTTGGGTTTCGGAACGGCTTCAGGAACTGGGCGCGGAAGTTCCGCCATTGTTTGACGAAGGCGATGGGATCGACTTCGAAGCTGTCGCGGCAACCAGACCGGACATCATCCTTGCGGCCTATTCCGGGCTCACTCAGTCCGAATACGAGACCTTAAGCAAGATCGCCCCCGTCATCCCGTATCAAGACGGCCCCTGGTCGACGGTCTGGCGCGACATGATCCGCCTGAACGCGGCAGGGCTTGGCATGATGGACGAAGGCGAAGACCTGATCGGCCAGATCGAAACGCAGATTTCTGACGTCACTGCGCGTCATCCGGAAATTTTGGGGAAAACCGCGATGTTTGTCACGCATCTGGACATCCGCGATCTGAGTGTCATTCGGTTCTATTCCGCGAATGATACACGTGTCCGTTTCCTTGAGGATCTGGGCCTGGAATCCCCGCAGGCCGTATTGGATGCAACCGTTCCCGGCCGCTATTCAGGCGAGATCAGCGCCGAGAAGATAGACGCCTTCGGCGATGTAGACATCATCGTGACCTATGGCGGCCGCGCGCTTTTTGACCGGGTGCGAAAGAACCTGCTGACCTCACGCATGGACACGGTAGAAAACGGAGCTGTCGTACTGCTGCGCAATGACCCGGTCGGAACAGCCGCGAACCCGACACCGCTGTCGATCCCATGGGTGCTTGAGGATTACGTTTCGCTTCTGGCGGATGCGGCGAGCAAGGCAAAATGACGATCGTCGCTTCCTCGGGCTCCACGACCGACGCATTGCAGAGATCGCGGCGCGCACGGTCGGGCTGGCTGGCGGTCGTCTTGTCGGCGCTGGTCTTTGCCTGCCTGTTGTCGGTTAGCCTGGGCACGCGGAACGTGGGCTGGACAGATATTCTGGCGGGCGTGATGGGCAGCACGGAAACGATGGCACAGGCGGTTGTCGCGGTTCGGGTGCCGCGCACAGTCCTCGCGATTCTGGCCGGCGCGGCACTCGGTCTGGCCGGTGCGGTGATGCAGGGTGTCACCCGCAACCCGCTGGCGGATCCCGGCATTCTGGGCGTAAATGCCGGTGCGGCCATGGCCGTGGTGATCGGGATTGCCTGGTTCGGGATGGAAACGCTCGATGCGTTTATCTGGACCGCGATCCTGGGGGCTGGGCTTGCCGCGTGTTTCGTATATGCCATCGGTTCGCTTGGGCGGGGGGGTGCAACACCACTCAAACTTGCGCTGGCCGGGGCGGCGACGGCCATCGCGTCGTCCTCTCTGACCATTGCGATCATCCTTCCGCGCAACGATATCGTCAGCGGGGTCCGGTCGTGGCAGATCGGCGGCGTCGGTGGCGCCACTGTCGACGCAATCCTGCCCGGCCTGCCCTTTCTTGCGGCCGGGCTGGCTTTGTGCCTGCTGTCGGCCCGCAGCCTGAACCTTCTGGCTCTGGGGGACGACGCTGCCGCGGGGCTGGGTGCCCAAGTCGCATGGGCGCGCGGGGCCGCGGCGCTCGGCGCGGTTTTGCTTTGCGGCGCGACGACGGCCATCTGTGGGCCGATCGGGTTCGTGGGGCTGGTCGTTCCGCATGTTTGCCGGATGCTTGTCGGTGTGGATCACAGGTGGATCTTGCCCTTTTCAGCACTGACCGGGGCCATCCTTCTTATCGTCGCTGACGTGATCGGGCGGATCGTTGCCCGCCCGTCCGAAATGGATGTCGGAATCGTCACGGCCTTTATCGGGGCACCAGTATTCATATGGATCGTGCGCAAGCGGCGGGTTCGCGACCTATGAGCATGGTCGCCCATACCCATACAGCCGCGTGGATCGCGGCGCTGCGCGTGGCGCGCCGAAAGGCCCGGTTGCGCCTGATCGCCATTCTGCTTGGACTTGTCATCATCGGGGTTGGTCTGACCCTGATCACAGGGCCGTCCATGACCACAGTTTCCGAACTTCTGCATGTTCTGACCGGCCACGAGGTGCCCGGGGTCAGTTTCAGCGTGCTGGAGTTGCGTTTGCCGCGCAGCGTGCTGTCGATCCTTGCCGGGATGAGCTTTGGCCTTGGCGGCGTAATCTTTCAGACGCTGCTGCGCAACCCTTTGGCCAGCCCCGACATCATCGGCATCAGCGTCGGCGCCAGTGCCGCCGCTGTCTTTGCCATCGTCATCCTGGGGTGGAGCGGGTCCGCCGTGTCGATCCTGGCTGTCGTTGCCGGAATGGCGGTCGCCTTGCTGATCTATCTGCTGGCCTGGCGCGACGGCGTGGCAGGGGCGCGGCTGATCCTGATCGGGATCGGGATTTCGGCCATGCTCGACAGCGTGATCGCCTATATCCTCGCACGGGCACCGGCGTGGACCTTGCAGGACGCCCTGCGCTGGCTGACCGGCAGTGTGAACGGCGCGACACTGGCCGAGGCGCTGCCGGTATTGGTGTCCCTGACGGCTTTCGGCGGGCTGCTGATCGCCCGGCGCGAGAATCTTGACTGCCTGCGCCTTGGTGATGAGGCGGCGGCGGCGCTTGGCGTTCCGCTGGCGCGCGAAAAGCTGTTCGCGGTCATGGCAGCCGTCGGGTTGATCGCGGTCGCGACGGCGGTCTCGGGGCCGATCGCCTTCGTGGCCTTCCTGTCCGGGCCCATCGCCAAGCGGATCTCAGGCCCCGGCAGATCGCCTCTGATCGCAGCGGCGCTTATCGGTGCCCTGCTGGTGCTTTTTGGGGATTATGTCGGACAGCATCTTCTGACCGGGCGCTATCCCGTGGGCGTCGTGACCGGCGCACTTGGCGCGCCCTATCTTATCTTTCTGATCATCTGGTCCCATCGCAGCGGAAGAGAATGATGCCCACACTGAATATCGAAGCACTTCGGGCCGGATACGGGGCCCATACGATCCTGACCGATCTGGAATTCGCGGTGCCGCCGGGCGCGGTCACAGCGATCGTTGGCGCCAATGCCTGCGGCAAGTCCACCCTGTTGCGCTGTCTCGCCCGGTTGTTGCGGCCAACCGCAGGGCAGATCATCCTGGATGGTCGCGCTGTGCAAGACATTCCGACACGGGAACTGGCACGCCGTCTGGGCCTGTTGCCACAATCGCCGACTGCCCCGGACGGCATAACCGTGGCGGATCTGGTCAGTCATGGCCGCCATCCGCACCGGGGCTTGCTGGCCCGTTGGACGCAGAACGACGACAAGGCCGTCGCAGCCGCGCTTGAAGCGACGCGCACCGCCGATATTGCCGACCGCGAGGTCGACCAGCTGTCTGGCGGGCAGCGGCAAAGGGTCTGGATCGCGATGGCCCTGGCGCAGGAAACCGACATCCTGCTGCTGGACGAGCCCACCACATTCCTCGACATCGCACATCAGATCGAAATTCTGGATTTGCTGGTCGATCTGAACCAATCGCGTGGAACAACGATCGTCATGGTGTTGCACGATCTGAACCTTGCAGCGCGCTATGCCGACCATCTTGTTGCAATGCATGGCGGCACGCTGCACACGGCCGGGGCGCCGGAAGATGTGCTGACCGAACGCACGGTCAAAGAGGTGTTCGGCGTGGCTTGCCGCGTGATGCCTGATCCCACCTCGGGCAAGCCGATGATGCTGCCGCTGGGCCGCCACTGCGCGATGGTCGGGACGCCGACACAGGAACAGACGGCATGACCTATAACGCGACCGCTTCTGCGACCTTCAAGGGCGCCCTTCCCGACGATCTGATCCCCCACATAGCCGCCCATGCGCGCGAGGCCGAGTTACAGCTGGAAGCGACCGATACGTCATTGGTCGTAACCGTTCCGCTGGCCACGGTCGTCATGGAGCGAAAGCCCGCCGCCTTGCGGGTTCGGATAGACGCGGTTGATACCTCGGCGCTTCAGAATATTCGCGACTACTTGCTTTACATCTTCGACCATGTTGCCCCCGGTCTTGCGACCGCCGGAAAGTGGAACGGTGATATCCTTCGCGACCGACCGCCACCCAATTTCTGTACCGCAACGGTGCGTAGGACTTGGCGCGTCGGGCCGAACTTCCTGCGGGTCGAACTGGATTGCGGGGATGTGACGCGCCTGGAAGAACAGCGCGGCATGCATTTCTCGTTGCTTATTCCGCCGGAGGGCCGCGCACCGGTCTGGCCATATTTGGACGGAAACGGCAGGACGGTGATGCCTGACGGGCACGACCGCCTGCACCGCGCGGTCTATACCTTCGTCGATCTCGATCCGATCCGGGGTCGGTTCACCTTCGATGTTTTTGAACACGACGGTGGGCGTGCCACAAGCTGGGCCCGCACGGTTCAGCCCGGACAGGTCGTCGGGATCAGCGGGCCGGGAAGTGGCGATTTTCCACCGGGTCGGGACATCCTGATCGCTGGCGACGAAACGGCCCTTCCTGCCATTCGCCGGATCCTCGGCCAGTCGTCACCAGACCGCACGGGTTTGGCCCTGTTGGAAACCGGCGTGGCAGAGGATGTCTGTGATTTGCCAAGACCCAATGGGGTTTCTTTGGTCTGGCTTGTGCGCAGCCGCGGAGAAACGCTGTGGGATCGCCTTGAGACAGCCCGCTTGCCCCATGGGCCTGACCGTTTTGTCTGGGTCGCCGCCGAGAAAGAGCTTGTTCGGAAGGCAAAGACGCGTTTTCGCGAGAAGCTTGGTCTTGGCGCCGACGAGGGATATTTCGCCTATTACTGGCAAGCGTGAAGGTTGCTCTGACAGTCTAATCTGTGAAGCACGATTTCAGGCGCCGCTTACCGCCTGGATGGCACTATCAGAACCGCCGCCACTACCTGTAGGGCCGGATATCGTCTGCCGACAACGCGTATCCGATCTCGGCCAGTTGGGTCGAGGTCGAGGCGGTGCCGAACATGCCGGTGACGGTCACAGCCTCGAACATGCCAGTGCTTTCATAGGGCGTGCCGGTGGTCACGAAGACCAGTTGATTGGCCGGGGGCGGCGGCACATGAACACAGGCCCCGACATAGGGAACAAGGATAAACGCGCTTACCCCGGTGCCTTTATAGTCGATGGGGACGATAAAACCGGACAAACGCACCTCTTGCCCGTTCCAGTCGGTGCGGATGCCGGTCGACATGGGCTGCCGCGCCGCCAGATCCGCTTCGTCATGCGGCAACAATTGTTGCAAGTTGCCGGGAAGGGAACGGTCGTCTTCAGGCAAGAGGTCGCGCCATTCAAGATCGACAATCGTTTCTGCCAGAGCGCGCCCCGCGAAGCTTATGGCCGCAAGGCCCAGCAAGAGCGTTCGGCGGGTCGTGTCTGCATCTACCATTTGTAGATCTCGATATTTTCTGCCGCGATCTGATAGCCGACATCGGCAATCTGTGTCGACATGGCCTTGGCCGACAAATGACCTGAAACCCAGACCGCATCCCACAGGGATTCATTTGGCCAGGGCGTTTCGGTGGTCACGAAGACCAACTGGTTCGGCGGCGGCGGCGGCACATGGATACAGGCCCCGACATAAGGCACCAGCATGAAGCTCGTCACACCTTCGGGGGTGACATCGAAGGGGATGATATAGCCAGGCAGCTTCACCGGCTTGCCATCCAACTGCGCATTCACCTTCCTTGCGTTCTCATCGAACTCCGGGACCCATGTGTCATTCTCCTCGTCCATCTGGCCGGGGCCGACAATCTCGCCGTATGGGACACCCTGCGGGATCAGGTCGTCCCAGGAAATCTCGGGGAACAGGTCGGCGAATGCCTGCCCCGGAACCAGAGCCGCAGAGAACAGGGACAGGAACGTCCGTCTTGAAAGATGTATGCGTTTCATATCTTCACCATCATGCCATCGGCAAGCGACAGGCGATAGGCCCTGAGCGCCGGAAGTAGGCTGGCAAGTGCAGCCGCAATGATCACACCTGCGAGAACGGCGACCTCGCGCAGCGTCGGCGGTTCAATGGGCAGCCAGAGACCAAAGCCGCTGTCCACCAGTGGCTGCGCGATGACAAGGCCAGCATAGAGCAGCGCCAGACCCAGCGCCGCACCGACAGCCGCCATCAGTGCAGCTTCCAGGACAAGCAGGCCAAGGATCGTTGCAGGTCGCGCCCCCATCGCCCGCCATATCGCCATTTCCCGGCGACGTTCGTTCAGGGATGAGAAGATCATCGCCATCATGCCCAGAAGGGCCGTCACCACCACCATGGCCGACACCCCGATCAGGGCGGTTTCGGCCACGCCAACGATTTGCCACAGCTCCTGAAGTGCGACGCCGGGAAGGATCGCGAGCAATGGTTCTTCGGGATATTCGTTGATCCAACGCTGAAGGCCAAAGATCTGGAGGCGGGACTTAACCCCCACCAGCGCCGCAGTCACTGCCGATGGCTTCAGGTCCATCTGCCGGATACGCTCGACCGGTGTCGTCTGGCCGGGGATCTGTGCGCCGGACTGCCAGTCGACATGGATCGCCTCGATGGCCTCCAGGCTCACGATCACTGTCCGGTCAACCGGTGTGCCCGTCCGGTCAATGATCCCTGCGACACGAAAAGGTTGGTCGTCATGCTCAGTGAACGAGGCAAGACCGTGCGATACGACAATCGGGTCTCCGACGTCGTATCCCAGGGCCGTTGCGACTTCCGCCCCGATCACCGCATCATACAAATCGTCCAGCCCACGCCCCTGCCCGATCTCAAGCGACCGGCCACCGCGATACTTGTAGTGCTCGAAGAAAGCCTGCGTCGTGCCCATCACCCGAAACTGCCGGTGGCTATCGCCAAGCGAGATCGGAACGATCCAGTCGACCTCGCTTCGCTTGGCGATGTCCTGGTAGCTTTCCCACGTCACGTTGTTGGTGGCATTGCCGATCCGGAAGACGGAATACAGCAACAGCTGCACCGAACCTGATCGCGCCCCGACGATCAGGTCGGTGCCTGAAATCGTGTCGGCGAAACTGGCCCGCGCGCCGGTGCGCACTTTCTCGACCCCAAGGAAAAGTGCCACCGACAAGGCAATGGCCAGGATCGTCATGCCGACGGTCAGGGCGCGCGCCAAAAGCGATCCGATGGCAAGACGCAGGATCATGCCGCCTGCCTTTCGGCCCGCGCAATCTCTGACAAGGGCACCACACGGTCGAAGCGGTCGCCGAGCCGTTCGTCATGGCTGACCATCAGAAGGGACGATCCGGACGCAGCAATCTGGTTGAATAGCAGGCCAAGGAACGCATCCTGCGTTGTGGCGTCCAGCGCCGAGGTCGGCTCGTCCGCGACAATCAGCGGTGGCTGGCCGATCAACGCACGCGCCACGGCGACCCGCTGCTGCTGTCCGACAGACAGGCGACCTGCCGTGGTCCGGGTGGTGCCCTCGGGCAGACCAAGCGCAGAACACAGCGCCGTGGCTTCGTCCACCGCCGCGCGCTTGCGCCGCTTGGGCGCGAACCGAAGCGGCAACAGGATGTTGTCCGATACACTGGCATAGGGCAGCAGGTTGAACTGCTGGAAGATCACGCCGATTTGCTCTGCGCGAAACCGGTCACGGGCGCCAGCACGCAGGGTGGACAGGTCAGTGCCCGCAACCACCACCCGCCCGGTATCTGCCGTCACGATGCCGCAGACCAGCGACAGCAGCGTGGATTTCCCCGACCCACTATCGCCGATCAGCAGCACACTTTCACCCTGCCCCATGCGAAAGGTCGGCACCGACAGGCCGAACGATGCCCGCCCCGGCCATCGGAAGCGCACGTCATCAAGCTTCAGCGCCGGGCCCATCATTTTCAGTCCAGCACCAGTTCGGCCGCGTCACGCCCGATCTCTGCCGTCCCTGCCCCGGTTTCGGTCACGAATTTTGCCTCGATCTCCTTGGCGTTCTCGAACCGTTCGAAGAACGGAAAGCCAATCGTGGTCAGGGCATCTTCGTTCGCGCAGGCGAACGTGTAGCCGACATGAAACTCGCTGTGCCCCGCATCGTCCGCATGTTCCTCGTGATCATGATCCTCGCCGTCCGCATGGTCGTCATGATCGTGGTCGTGTTCCTCGCCTTCGGCGTGGTCTTCGTCATGCTCATGATCCCCGGCATGCAGATGTGCCACTACCTCGGTCAGCCGACAGCCTGCCGCTTCGGGCAGGGTTACGATGTTTTCAGGCGTCAGCATCGTGCGAATGGCGGCTTCGACCGCATCCTTGTCCGCATCCGTGCTCGCTTCGTATTCGAAACCGACAATATCCATGCCGGGAGAAAGGATGTTGATTTCGACCGCGCCGTGCTCGATCGCGATCTCGGCGGTGGAAACACCATGGACATGCGCATCCATTTCCCGCGTTTCCTGCGCCAGCGCGGGCGCGACAAGGGACGTTGCGGCAAGTGCCAGAAGGATCGGTTTCATGATAAGTCCTTTCGGTTGGGATTGATAAATAGAGAACAGCCTTATCGCAACGCCCCGGTGACACTCCGGGGTTTCACATTCACGTTTTGCCAAGGCGGGCACCTTGCGCGCGGCACGAACCTTCAGCCAGAAGCGGAAGCGATGGATAGACGGGATATTGCGGCTCATGCCTTCCCTTTCGGGTCATCGACCGGGTCGAGGACCAGCATCAGGCGCGTCTGGCCCGTCCCTTCGATCGGTGGCGACCGGTGCACCAGACCGGGGTCAGGCTGCGCGGGCCAAAGCGCACCACGCATGACAATCGGTGATCCGGTCGGAACCGTGTGAACGACATCGGGATCACCGCCTGCCGATATTCCGTATTGCGTCCCCATGCCACGATATGTGCAGACCAACCGGGCCGTGACCTGGTCGATATGGAACCGGCGACAGGCGTTGGTCGTCACAACATCCAAACGCAAACGCAACCAGCGCGCGCCCAGCGTTCCGGCGAAGATATCCGCCAGCGCCGCAATGTCGTCGATCAGCCGGTCACGGTCCGGCCCGTGCGGGGTTCCGGCGCTGGTGCAGGCTTCATTGACCGCACGCCGCACGACGTCAGGGCGAAGGATCAACCGCGCCCGCGGCAGCTTGGAAGGGTCGAGCGTGTCGATCCAGTCCTGGAAAGACGCCAGCGGGTTGCGCTGCCAGATCAGACCGCCAATCCCCGGGTCCGCTATCTGCCCGAACTCCAGCGGGTCGCGGATCGACAGGACACCGGAGGTGAGATCGGCGGGTATCGTGCACTGAACCGTCACGCTGCCACCTTCTGCCAGGCGGGGAAAGGATCGGGCAGGTCCGGCAATGCGTCGGGGCCGGGGGCCAGGTGTTCGGGAACAAGCGCCGCGTCCAGCCTGCGCTTCAGCGTCGGCCAGTCGATACCAGCGCCGATAAAGACGATCTCTTGCCGCCGGTCGCCCCAAGGCTCCTGCCAATGCTGCGCCAGATAGGCCTGCGCGCTGGCGTGATCGGGGTGCCTGTCGCGCGGGACGGTTGCCCACCACTGACCCAGCGGCGTGACAGACGACAACGCCCCGGCAAGCGAGAATTCGGCCACCCAATCCGGGCGCGTGGCAATCCAGAAATGCCCTTTGGCCCGGATCACGCCGGGCAACTCGCCGTTCAGCACCTCCATGATCGCGGAAGGGTCAAACGGTCGTCGCGCCCGGTAGACGAAAGAGGTGACGCCGTATTCCTCGGTCTCTGGCACATGGTCGGGAAACCCATAGAGTTCCTTGGCCCACATGGGATGTTCATGTGCCTTCTCGAAATCGAACAGACCGGTGTCGAGGATCGCACCCGGGGCCACATCGGACTGATCGGTCTCGATGATCCGGGCGTCGGCGTTCAGGCTGCGGATGATCTTGCGCGCGGCATCCACCTTCTGCGGGCCTGCGTCTGTCACCTTGTTCAGCACCACCACATCCGCAAATTCGATCTGGTCGGTCAGAAGATGGACAAGCGTGCGCTCATCCTCTTCGCCCATGGTCTCGCCCCGGTCGCTCAGGAAATCGTGGCTGGCATAGTCTTTCAGCAGGTTCACAGCATCAACGACCGTCACCATCGTGTCCAACCGCGCCACATCCGACAGGCTGCTGTCCGCCTCGTCCCGAAACTCGAATGTCGCAGCGACAGGAAGCGGTTCGGAAATGCCAGTGCTTTCGATCAGAAGGTAGTCGAAGCGCCCCTCTCCGGCCAGTTTGCGCACCTCTTGCAACAGATCGTCGCGCAAGGTGCAGCAGATGCAGCCGTTTGACATCTCGACCAGTGTCTCGTCCGTGCGGCTCAGCTCGGTATCCGCGCGCACAAGGTCCGCGTCGATGTTCACCTCGGACATATCGTTGACGATCACGGCGACCCGGCGCCCCTCGCGGTTGTTAAGCACACGATTGAGCAAGGTCGTCTTCCCCGCGCCAAGAAAGCCCGACAAGACAGTGACGGGAAGGCGGGTATCAATGGCGGTGTTCATATGAGCTCCTTTTCAAGTGTCTGAATGAAGTCTGGTCGTCAGAGCGACCGACTGCCCCGGCAACACCGAAGCGCCGCGCACGGTCGCGCAAACCGTCTTCCAATGATGGCAGCGTCCCGCATGGCATCACTTCTCCGTTCCCGGACGCATCGTGCGCCGGGTTGTTTTGTTTCCCTGGGCTTCTGTCAAATCAAGCCGCCCCACCCCGGATCTCCCGACGTCTCTGAAATGCGGATCGAGCAGGCACTTGTTACCCTATAACATATCATTGTTATGATATAACAGATCGGGAAAGGCAAGACCCTGAAATTGGTCTTCGGACGATATTCGCCAATGCGCAGGCTTTTGCGCCTGACCGTCGTCAGTCAACGGGACGGCAACCCCGCCTTCCGCATGCTCTACGCAATCATTGTGGTCGCTGAACGATTATCGCCAGGCACCCTTCATTCGGCTGCAACGGCAGTTGAATCCGCAACCTGATAGTTGAGAATCGGCGCAAGCCAGCGTTCGACTTCGGCCATGTCGTTGCCTTTGCGGGCGGCGTAGTCCTCGACCTGGTCGCGTTCGACTTTTGCAACGCCAAAGTAATACGCGTCAGGATGACCGATATAGAGGCCGGATACGGACGACCCCGGCCACATGGCCATGCTTTCGGTCAGTTCGACGCCGCATTTCTCTTCCGCGTCCAACAACTTGAACAGGGTGATCTTCTCGCTGTGGTCGGGCTGCGCAGGATAGCCCGGCGCGGGCCGGATACCGCGATACGGTTCACCGATCAACTCTTGCGGATCGAACCGTTCGTCCGGTGTATATCCCCAAAGGTCGCGTCGCACACGTTGGTGCAGCATCTCTGCCATCGCCTCGGCAAACCGGTCTGCAAGCGCCTTGACCATGATCGCTGCATAGTCGTCGCCCTCCTTCTCGAACCGCTCGGCAATGGCAACCTCTTCCGGTCCGGCCGTCACGACAAATCCGCCAAGGTAATCCGCCACGCCTTCCGGAGCCACGAAATCCGACAGGGCAAGGTTCGGGCTATCCTTGCGCTTTGTGGTCTGCTGGCGCAGAGTGTGCATGGTGGCAAGCTTCGTGGCCCGTGTCTCGTCAGCAAAAAGCCGGATATCGTCGCCATCCCGGTTCGCGGGCCAGAAGCCCACCACTGCGCGCGGGCCGAACCACTTTTCTCCAATGATGCGCTGCAGCATGGCCTGTGCATCCGCAAACAGGTTGCGCGCCGCCTCGCCATATTTCTCATTCTCCAGAATGCGGGGATAGACACCCTTCAACTCCCAGGTCTGAAAGAACGGAGTCCAGTCGATAAAGCGCGCAATCTCGGCCAGGTCCCAATCGTCGATGACCTGTGGGCCGGTGAATTTCGGCGCAGGCACGCTGTAGTCGCTCCAGTCGATCTGCAAGGCGTTGGCCCGCGCCTTGGCCAGCGGCAATCGCTGCTTTGCCCGTTCGGCCCGTTCGTGGCGTTCAGCCAGATCCGCGTATTCGCTGCGAATGTCGTTGATATAGCCCTGCCGCCGCTCGGGGCTGAGAAGTGAGGATACAACCCCCACTGCGCGACTGGCATCGTTGACATGGATCGCTTGACTGCGGGTGTAACGCGGCGACACCTTGACCGCGGTATGCACTTTAGAGGTCGTGGCCCCCCCGATCAGCAGCGGCACATCGAACCCTTCTCGCTCCAGTTCGGACGCAAGATGCACCATCTCGTCCAGCGAGGGCGTGATCAGACCCGACAGGCCGATCGCATCGACCTTTTGGGCGCGCGCCTCTTCAAGGATTTTCTGCGGTGGCACCATGACCCCCAAGTCGATGATCTCGTAATTGTTGCAGGCCAGAACGACGCCGACGATGTTCTTGCCGATGTCGTGCACGTCGCCCTTCACTGTGGCCATCAACACTCGTCCAGCGCTCTCACGACCTCCGGCCTTGTCGGCTTCCATGTAAGGCAACAGCACGCCGACCGCCTGTTTCATCACCCGGGCTGATTTCACCACCTGCGGCAGGAACATCTTGCCTGCCCCAAACAGGTCGCCGACCACGTTCATTCCAGCCATCAACGGCCCTTCGATCACGTCAAGCGGCTTCTCTGCTGCCAAACGCGCGGCCTCGGTATCTTCTTCGACAAATTCGGTGATACCATTGACCAGCGCGTGTTCCAGACGTCGTTCCACTGGCCAGTCGCGCCAGGCCAGGTCGCGCTTCTTCTCTTCACGCCCTGCGCCGCGAAAGCGTTCCGCGATTTCCAACAGGTTTTCGGTGGCGATGCCGCCATTGGCGGGGGATCGGTTCAGCACCACGTCTTCGCAGGCCTCGCGCAATTCCGGGTCGATCTGGTCATAGACCGCCAACTGGCCTGCATTGACGATGCCCATGTCCATCCCCGCCTGGATGGCGTGGTAAAGGAACACCGCGTGCATCGCCTCGCGCACCGGTTCGTTGCCCCGGAAGGAAAACGACAGGTTCGACACCCCGCCCGAGATGTGGCAATGCGGCAGGTTCTGGCGGATCCAGCGGGTCGCCTCGATGAAATCGACGCCGTAATTGTCATGCTCTTCGATCCCCGTCGCCACGGCAAAGACGTTGGGATCGAAGATGATATCTTCGGGCGGGAAGCCGACCTTCTCGGTCAGCACCTTATAGGCGCGGGCGCAAATCTCGGTCTTGCGTTCGAAACTGTCGGCCTGGCCCGTTTCATCAAAGGCCATGACCACCACCGCGGCGCCATAGGCCAGACACAGCCCGGCCTGATGGACGAAGGCTTCTTCCCCTTCTTTCAGCGAAATCGAGTTCACCACGGGTTTGCCCTGCACACATTGCAGTCCCGCTTCGATCACCTCCCATTTCGACGAGTCGATCATGATCGGCACACGGGCGATATCGGGTTCCGAGGCGATCAGGTTGAGGAAGTCAATCATCGCCTGACGGCTGTCGATCAGCCCCTCGTCCATGTTGACATCAATGATCTGGGCACCGTTCTCCACCTGATCGCGCGCCACATCAAGCGCGGCAGCATAGTCACGGTTGGTGATCAGCTTGCGGAACCGGGCAGAGCCGGTGACATTGGTGCGTTCGCCCACGTTGACGAGAGGAATGTCCGGCGTCAGGACAAAAGGTTCAAGCCCGGACAGGCGGAGCAAGGGCCTAGGCAACTGCTTTCTCCTTTGCTTGGCGGGGCGCGTAGCTGGCAACATGTTCGGCAATGGCCCGGATATGATCCGGGGTCGTGCCGCAGCAACCGCCAGCCACGTTGATCAATCCCTCGCGGGCAAACACCTCAACCAGGGCGGCGGTCTGATCGGGCGTTTCGTCATACTGGCCAAATGCGTTGGGCAGACCCGCATTGGGATAGGCGCAGATGAAGGTATCGGCCACGCCCGCCAGTTCTGACAGATGCGGGCGCATCGCATCGGCCCCAAGCGCACAGTTCAGACCCACGGTAAACGGCCGGGCGTGGCGCACCGAATGCCAAAACGCAGTCGGCGTTTGACCCGAAAGCGTCCGGCCCGAGGCATCGGTAATGGTGCCGGAAATCATCACCGGAAGGCGAAGGCCCACCTTTGCAAAACTCTCAAATGCGGCGAAGATCGCGGCCTTGGCATTCAGGGTGTCAAAGATCGTTTCGATCAGGATCAGGTCCGAGCCACCTTCGATCAGCCCGTCAATCTGCTGACCATAGGCCACCCGCAGGTCGTCGAAGCTCACGGCGCGGAACCCCGGATCGTTCACATCAGGGCTGATCGAGGCGGTGCGGTTGGTCGGTCCCACTGCGCCCGCCACATAGCGCTTGCGCCCGTCCTTTGCTTCCGCGCGCGTCGCCGCTTGCCGCGCCACCTGCGCACCCGCGACATTGAGATCGTGCACGGCATCCTCCAACCCGTAATCGGCCTGCGCGATGGTGGTCGAAGAAAACGTGTTCGTTTCAAGAATGTCGGCGCCGGCCAGGGCAAACTCCAGTTGAATGTCCTCAACCGCCTTTGGCTGCGTCAGCACAAGCAAGTCGTTGTTGCCCTTCTGCGGATGGTCCGAATGATGATGCCGGCAGCCGGGACCATGAATGTGACCACCCGCCGTGAAATCCTCTTCCGTCATGTTCAGCGTCTGGATCATCGTGCCCATCGCACCGTCAAGGATAAGGATACGGTCCTGTGCCGCGCGGATCAGCGCGTCATAGGCGGGCGTCTTCGGAAGGGCAAAATCGTACATCGGTCACCTGCTTTCTCAAGCCCTCGACCTAGCACCCTCGCTATGACAAGCCAAATTCATATTTTAACGGAAAGTTATGAATACGGCTCATATCCAGGTGTTACAGAAAACGCCTGCGCCCCTTGGCACCGCCGCGCCGCGTGGGCCTTGGCATGGCCATATCGGAAAGCGCCATCGGACCTTCCAGGGATCGTCGGACCAGCTTGCAAAACACAGCCACGCTTGAGTCGGTCTTCTCAAAAGGCGCGGCCATTTCCAGCGCACGTTGCGCCTGTTCCGCATAGCCCTGATTGCCCTTCAGAAAAGCCAGCCATTGCAGGAAACCCATCCGGCCAAGCTCCTCTGCCCGTTCGGGTGTTTCGGAATGGGCCTGAAGCCCGTGGATCGTTCGTTCAAGAAGCATCGCGCCCTCCGCGCAAAACGGCGGGGTCCTGCGCACGGCAATGCATTTGGGCCTGTCTGGTCCATATTCGCCTCCGCGCCCCAAGGCACCCCGCCCGGGATCAAGGTGACTGCGGCCGCCCCATGCGGCCGAGGATGGCAGGTCTCCTGACTTGCGGGTCGTTGCGGCTCCGAACCTTCCCGGCGTGTGACACACCAGTGGTATTCTCGGAACCGCTCTCCGCCTACAGTTGCGGGGGCAGTCGCGGAATTGGGGGGATATCCCCGCACCGCGTTCCCTTTTCAGCCGTCCCGGAATCACCCAGGGATGGCACCATCACCGCAATTGGTGACACGGAAACCACCCCCTGTCCAGAAAGATCGCCGCAGCGCGGCAAGCCGCCTCATACCTCCACCTCGACCTTGCCGATCGGGTGCGAGCAACAGGCAAGGATATAGCCTTCGGCAATGTCGTCTTCCGAAATGCCTCCGTTGTGGACCATGTGCACCTCGCCCCCGGTCTTGCGGATCTTGCAGGTGCCGCAGACGCCGAAGGTGCAACCTGATGGGATGTTAAGACCGTTTGCCCTTGCCGCAGCCAGGATCGTGTCGGTTTGCGCCACCTTGGCGGTGACACCCGAGGCACAGAATGTGACCTCGGCACGGGTGTCCTCGTCGGGCACAACGTCATCCAGTTCGGGCATATCAGCTTCGGTTTCCACCGGCGCGTGGAAGCTTTCCTGATGATAGCGGTCCATGTCGAAGCCAAGCCCCTGTAGCGCCTCGCGCACCGCCTGCATGAAAGGTTCCGGCCCGCAACAAAAGACCTCGCGTTCCAGATAGTCCGGCGCCATCAAGCCCAACATGAGTTGGTTGAACTGACCCTGGTAACCGGTCCAGGGCGCGAAGCGGTCGGGGGATTCAACCACCCATTTCAGGTCGATCCCCGGCACCCGAGAGGTCATGTGTTCCAACCGCTGGCGAAAGATGATCTCGCTTGGCCTGCGCGTGCAGTTGACAAAGATGATGTCGGGTTCAAGGCCAAGATCGAACATGAAGGTCGTCATCGACATCATCGGCGTGATGCCAGAGCCTGCGGAGATGAACAGATATTTGTCCGCCTGATGGTTCAGATGCGTGAAAAGCCCCGCAGGCCCCAGCGCCTTGATCCGCGTGCCGGGGGTCAGGTTGTCCAGCATCCAGCGCGTTCCGACACTATCAGCCTGCGCCTTGACCGTGATCGAGATCGACCGCGGCCGCGAGGGCGATGATGATATCGTGTATGTTCGATGGACCGGACCGCCCGGCACTGGGATTTCCAGGGTCAGGAACTGCCCCGGAAGGAAATCAAACAACGCGCCCGATGGTGCCCGGAAGCTGAATGTCGCCGTGTTGGGCACCTCGGGAATGACCGAGACACATTCCAGCATCTCGTCATCCGACCAGATTGCGCGCGCGGGGATGTTCGACATATCCTGCATCGTCTTACTCCGCTGCCACGGCGACAGAAGGAAGCCGCCGGGTCATTGTGTTGCAATACCAGTCGACAAAACCCATCACGCCGCTTTCATGGATCGGTGAATAGGGGCCGGGCTCATAGACCGGCGAGTTGATGCCTTGCTGATTGTCCTCGACCACTTGACGGTCCTCGTCATTGGTGGCGATCCAGACTTCGGTCAATCGCTGCAAGTCGTAATCCACACCTTCAACGGCGTCCTTGTGCACCAACCACTTGGTCGTGACTTCGGTGGTTGTGGGGGTCAAGGGTGTGACGCGGAAGACGATGGAATGATCCGGCAGGAAATGGTTCCAGGTCGTCGGATAGTGGTATTTCAACAGCGTGCCGGCCGTATCGTCCCTGACCCGGCCCAGCCATTTGGTCACCGCCGGTTGCAGATCCATCGTAAAGCTCTTGGCACCGGGCAACAGTGGCATACGCGCCAACCTGTATTGCATGTCGTCTGCCATGCGGAATTGCGAAGGGTAGCCTTGTGTCTCCAACCGATCGAAATGCGCTTGCAGGTGCGGCGGGGTGACGCCTTCCCCGACACCTGTCACCGTGGGATCATCGGTATAGGATCTGCACAGACCGGGGTGGTTGCCTCCGCAGTGATAGCATTCGCGGTTGTTTTCCCAGACCAGTTTCCAGTTGCCGTTTTCGACGATACTGGTCTCGTGGGCGAGTTTCGCGTTGCTGAGGTCATGCACGGCAAGATACGGGCTGGCCACGTCGGCAAAAGCATCGAAATCAGGTGCCTCAGTTGCCAGGCAGATATAAATCAGCCCTTGCAGTTCGCGGCAATGAACGTGTTTCAGCCCATGCAGGCTGGGGTCGAAATCATCTCCCATCTCGCGTGCCCAGAGAAGACGTCCGTCCAATTCATAGGTCCATTGGTGATAGGGGCACACGATCTTGGGATTGGTGCCTTTGGCTGCCTTGCACAGCACCGATCCGCGATGGCGACAGGAATTGTGGAAGGCGCGGATCTCACCATCCTGCCCACGCACGATGACGACACCATAGGCGCCAACTTGATGGGTGATATAGCTGCCGGGCTTGGGCAACTCGCAGGCAGGGGCGGCAAAAAGCCAGTCACGATAGAAAATGGTCTCCATATCCATCCGGAATATCTCCGGATCGGTATAGAAGGCCTGTTCCAGCGCGTAACCCGGCCTGCGCCGTGCCAGCAGTTCGCTGATCGGTTGGGTGTTCATATCTGACCTCCTGCCGCGCCCCGCGGCTTTGCTTGGGCAGATGACTGGCACGGGCGAACTGCGACAACGGCGACAGAGGAGCCGTTCTCAAAGGCAGCGCCCGCACCGCCACCCGCGGTTTGACGTTTTGCAAGGCTGGTTTCCGGACTTCGGTGCGGCCCGAATGGACCCGAACGCGATACCTTCCCGGGGGTCCTCTTCCCCAGTGGTCATGATCGCGCCCGTTGCAACACCGTTACCGTTGCGGGGGCAGCGCCGGAATTCCACCGGCTTCCCAATTCTCCGCCAAAGGCGGCACCTGACATGATCCCCGATACCCGCATTTCGCAGAGCTTAACTAGCAGAATACGACACTCGGATGAGGAATTCAGACACACCCGGAAATGCTCGAAAAAACTTTGCAGCGGCTCACAACTATATATTGACAGATTAATGCACGGTGACGCTATATGATGTTGCTTTGGTGCCTGCGAGTCGCCTCGTGGGTGAAAAGGGAAGCCGGTGGAATTCCGGCGCTGCCCCCGCAACTGTAAGCGGCAAGCCAAGGCCCGGAACCACTGGTGCAACAGTCACCAGGAAGGCGGGCCAAGGCGCAAGAGCCGCAAGCCAGGAGACCTGCCAACGCATGACAACGACGACCGCGGGCGGAGGGCCCGGGTGCGTGAACCATGGCGATTTCCGCCCCTGGTGTCCCGTGACCGAGGCCGAACGGCAGGAAATCAAGGATTTTGCCTTCGCGCTTCTGTTCGACCTCTACGAGATCGAAGCGCGCTATACCGAACAACTCTATGACGGGTTGGGCTTGACCGAGGACGTTAAGCACTTTCTGCATTACAACGCCAACAAGGCGCTTCAGAATCTCGGCTTCGAAGCGCTCTTCCCCGAAGACAGCTGCAAGGTGAACCCCGCCATCATGTCGGCCTTGTCGCCCAACTCGGACGAAAACCACGATTTCTTCTCGGGCTCGGGATCAAGCTATGTCATCGGCAAGGCCGTCGCCACCGAGGATGAGGACTGGGATTTCTGAATCCCGCAACACGATGATTGCGCGGGGTTGCCGCGCGATCCATCCCTACTACGTCCCCTAGAAATCCAATAGTTGCGCGTATCGTGTTCACCCCGGTCGATTTTGCACAGCTTCTGGAAAATCGGATTGCATGGCACCTAATCCTGAGTCATTTACTTTGGTAAATCTGATAAAAAGAATCGGAAATAACCATCCTATTCCGCAAGACCGATAAAAGGATCATACCATGAAATCCACCTTTGCAGCCATCGCCCTGTCCCTGCTGCCCGTCGCAGCGCTGGCCGACGAGGTCATGATCGAAACCTATGCCGGAGAGGTCAGCGTGCCCGCAGCACCGGAAAGCTTCGTGGTTCTCGACCTTGCAGCCTTTGATACGATCAACGCATTGGGGTTCACCCCCGCGGGCCTGCCGGCCATCACTCCGCCGCCGCATCTTGCCGCCGCGATGGAGGGCATCCCGACCATCGGCAGCCTGTTCGAGCCGGATTTCGAGGCGCTGGCAGCCATGCAGCCTGATCTGATCATCGCCGGGGGCCGTTCCCAGACCCAGGTTGAACCGCTCGGCAAGATCGCACCGACGATCGACATGACCATCTGGGAAGATACGCTTGGCCAGGGCCGTGACCGGATCACCGCCTATGGCCGGATCTTCGGCGTCGAGGACAAGGCCGCCGCGCTGCTGGCCGAGTTCGATGCCACGGTCGACGCCACGCGGCAAGCTGTTGCGGGCAAAGGCAACGGTCTGATCCTGCTGACCAATGGCGGCAAGGTCTCGGCCTATGGCGATGACAGCCGGTTCGGCTGGCTGCATACCGCCACCGGCCTGCCCGAGGCCTTCGCCGAGATCACAGCCGAAACCCATGGCGAGTCGGTCTCGTTCGAGTTCATTGCCGAGGTGAACCCCGACTGGATACTGGTCATCGACCGCGCCGCCGCCATCGGGCAAGAGGGCGAGGCCGCCGCCGTGACCCTTGATAACCCGCTGGTCATGGGCACCACCGCCGGTCAATCCGGCCAGATCATCTATCTGGACAGCGCCGCGATCTATCTGTCCTCGGGCGGGGTGCAATCGGTCAGCCGGGTGCTTGGCCAGATCGCGGGCGCCTTCGCGGGCGAAAGCTGAGCCTTGCGCCGTATCGGCGTGGCACTTGCCGGGCTTGCCCTGCTTGCGGGGGCAAGCCTTTGCATCGGCGCCACCAACCTCTGGAACACCGATCTGGACAGCGGGCTTGTCCTTGCGGTCAGCCGCATTCCGCGCACCTGTGCCGCGATCCTTGCCGGGGCCGGTCTGGCCCTTGCCGGGGTCGTGGTTCAACAGGCAGTGCGCAACCGTCTGGTCGAACCGGGGCTGACCGGGACGCCGGAAGCCGCGATGATCGGGCTGCTGGGTGTCACGTTGATTGCGCCGGGGGCTGCCCTTCTGGTCAAGATGTCGGTGGCCGCCATCTCGGCGCTTCTCGGAACGGCGGGGTTCTTTCTGCTGTCGCGTCATGTGCCGCCCCGCGATCCGATGCTCCTGCCCCTTGTCGGGTTGATTTACGGGGGCATCCTTGGGGCCGTGGCGCTTTGGCTGGCCTGGATCACCGACCTGGTGCAGTTCATCGGCATCTGGCAGACCGGCGAGTTTTCCGGCGTCCTGCAAGGACGCTATGAGCTGCTTTGGCTGATCGCGGTCATGGCCGGGGCGCTTTACCTGCTGGCCGACCGGATCACGCTTCTGGGGCTGGGCGAGGATTATGCCCGCAGCCTCGGGCTGAACTATCACCAGACGGTGCTGCTGGGGCTGGGCATTGTCGCGATCTGCGTGGCTGTCGTCGTCGTGACCGTCGGCTCCATGCCCTTCGTCGGCCTTGTGGTGCCCAACATCGTGTCGCGCATCTGGGGCGACAACCTGCGCCAGAACCTGTGGCTGGTGGCGCTGCTTGGCGCGGGCTTCGTGCTGGGGTCCGACCTGATCGGGCGGATCGTGCGCTGGCCCTATGAAATCCCCGCCGCCACGATCTTTGCCGTGATCGGCGCGGCGATCTTCCTGTGGCTTCTGAACGCACCGCGCAAGACGGTCGCCCATGGCTGAACGGCGGCTGATCTTTCTGGGCGGGCTGCTGCTTGCCGCCATGGCGGTGTTCCTTCTTTGGAACCTGCGGGCACCCTATGGCTTCATCCTGTCACTCAGGGCCGAGAAGCTGACGGCCCTGATCCTGGTCGGCGCTGCCGCCGGTACCTCGACCGTGATCTTCCAGACCATCGCCGCCAACCGGCTGCTGACCCCCGGCATCGTCGGCTTCGATGCGCTGTTCGTCTTCTTGCAGACCTTTCTGGTCCTGACCCTTGGCGGGGCCGGTTACATCGCCCTGCCCGTCCTGCCGAAGTTCCTGATCGAAACCGCCTGCCTGACCGGCGCCGCGCTTGCCCTGTTCGGCATCCTGTTCCGAAAGGGGGCGGATGACATGATCCGCATGATCCTGACCGGGGTGATCCTTGGCGTGCTGCTCAGGGGGTTGGCCGGGTTTGTGCAGCGGTTGCTCGACCCGTCGGAATTTGCGGTTGTCCAGCAAGCCGCCATCGCCAGTTTCAACACGATCGACGGTGACAAGCTCTCGATCGGGGCCGTGGTCCTGATCCTGTCCATGATCGCGGCGTGGCGGTTGTCGCCCGACCTCGATGTGGCGGCGCTTGGCCGGACGAAAGCCCGCACGCTGGGGCTGGGCCATGACCGGCTGGTGCTGACCGGACTTGGCGTGGTCGCAGCGCTGGTGTCGGTATCCACCGCGCTTGTCGGCCCCATGGCGTTTCTGGGCCTGCTGGCGGCCAGCCTGGCCCATGCCGCCTTGCCGACCCACCGCCATGCGGTTCTGATCCCGGCGGCGGGCCTGATCGGTGCGGCCATTCTGGTGGCCGGGCAAGCGGTGTTCGAACGGCTTCTGGGCCTGCAATCCGCGCTTGCCATCGTGGTCGAGTTCGCCGGTGGCCTGCTGTTCCTGGCATTGGTTCTAAGAAGGCGTCCGATATGATCGAAATCGAAAACCTGTCCCTGACACGCGGCGGCACACCGATCCTGCGCGACATTTCCCTGACCATCCCCGACGGCGGGATCGTTGCCATCATCGGCCCCAACGGGGCGGGAAAATCGACGCTGCTGCATTGCATGGCCGGGCTTTTGGCGCCGGACAGCGGCCGGGTGCTGATCGGCGGCAAGGACGTGCACAAGGCCCGTGAAAACGACCGCGCTCTGATGTTGTCGCTGCTTACCCAGACCCCCGGCACGGTGCCCCGGCTGACCGTTGCCGATCTGGTGGGTTTTGGCCGCTGGCCACATCACCGTGGCCGTCCCGGTGCCACGGACCGGGCCATCGTGCAGGACGTTCTTGGCCGGTTTGACCTAGACGACATCGCCACGCGTGAGGTCGAGACGCTGTCCGGCGGGCAGCGACAGCGCGCCTATGTCGCCATGGCCCATGCGCAATCGACGCCGTGGATGTTTCTGGACGAACCGCTGTCCGCGCTGGACCCGAAATATTCCCATGACATCATGGCCCGCCTGACCCAGATCGTATCTCAGGATGGTGGCCACCGATCTGTCCTCATGGTCCTGCACGACCTGCAAATCGCCTTGCGCACGGCAAACTGGGTGATCTGCCTCAGGGACGGAGCAGCGATCCGGTCCGGCCCCACGAAAGAGGTGATGACATCCGAGCTTCTCAGCACGCTTTACGAGACATCCCTGCATGTCGGCGACCTTGACGGAGAGCCGGTGATCGTTCCAAGAAACCCCGCATTCCTCTGACCCATGTGACCGCGGCGCGGGTGTTCCCCCTGGAACCCTTCCACACCCATTATTTACTTGACTATTTCTGTCGGATTTATCAAAAGAGGCCGACACAAAAACCGCACCAGCCAATGGGTCTGATTCCCATCCAGCAAGCGCGCGAACCGAAAGGACGCACATGCTGGAGACAACCAAGCCATCGGCCGCCGCCATCCGGGCTGCACGCAGCGAAAACCCCTCTGTTCGTGACAAGGATTTTGCCGACAGTATCGGCATCACCGAAGCCGAGCTTGTCGCCGCCTATGTGGGCGCGGATGAAGGGCAGAAGATCGTCGCCCTGACCCCCGACCCGGACGCCATTATTCCCGAAATCGAAAAGCTGGGCGAGGTCATGGCACTGACGCGCAACCCGTCCTGCGTGATCGAACGGGTCGGCACCTATCAGAACTATCATCCGGGGCGTCATGCGGCGATGGTGCTGGACCCGGACATCGACCTGCGCATTTTCCCGAAGTTCTGGGAACATGCCTTCGCGGTCGAACGTCCGGGCAAGGATGGTGTCAAACGGTCGATCCAGATTTTCAACGGGGTCGGTGACGCGGTGCACAAGATCCATCTTCGGGATGGATCGAACCACGATGCTTGGGGCGAAGTGGTCCAGGCGCTGCGCGCGGATGATCAGCGCAACACGCTGGACCTGCGACAGAAAGGTGCCCCAGAAGCACCCAAGGCCGACCCCGACCGGCAGGACGAGCTGCGCGCGCTCTGGTCGAAGATGACCGACACGCACCAGTTCCAGAAGGTGCTGGTCAAGCTGAAGATGAACCGCCTTGGGGCCTATCGCATCGTCGGTGCGCCTTATGTGCGCCGGCTGGCCGCCGGCTCGGTCGAGCGCGCATTCGAACGGATCGCCGCGACCGGTATGGGTGTGATGATCTTCGTCGGCAATCGCGGGTGCATCCAGATCCACGGCGGCGAATGCAGGAACCTCAAGGTCATGGGGCCGTGGTTCAACGTGCTGGATCCGCGGTTCGACATGCACCTGCGCACCGATCACATCGCGGAAATCTACGAGGTCCGCAAATTCGCCCATGGCGGCGAGGCTGTGTCGCTTGAGGCATTCGATGCCGAAGGGCGCATCATCCTTCAGGTCTTCCCCTATCGCCGCGCCGCAATCGAGAATGTCGAGATCTGGGACAAGATCATTGCCGAACTACCGGATGAGGCGGGCAACCAATGACCGTTTTGCGTTCTTTTGCGGCCCTGTTCCTGCTGGCCACCCCGGTTTTCGCGCAAGACGAGGCACCCGAGGCCACACGGATCGTATCGGTCGGCGGTGCCGTGACCGAGATCATCTTTGCATTGGAAGAGCAGGATCGGATCGTGGCGCGTGACACCACATCGCTTTATCCGCCCGCGGCGCTGGAACTGCCCGATGTCGGTTACATGCGCCAACTCGCGCCCGAAGGGGTGTTGTCGGTCGATCCCGACCTGATCCTGGCCGAACCGGGGGCCGGTCCGCCCGAGACCATCGAATTGCTGAGCGAGGCGCGGATACCCTTTGTTGCCGTCCCCGGCACCTATGATGCGGCGGGCGTGATAGACCGCGTGAAGGCTGTCGCAAAGGCCTTGGGCGTGGACGGTAAAGGCGTAACGCTTGCCGACCAACTGGCAACCGAGTTTGAACGGCTTGCCGAACAGGTAACAGAGAGCAAGCAGAAACCGCGTGTTCTGTTCGTGTTGACCATGCCGGGGGGTCGCCTGAATGTCGCCGGTCAGAAAACCCGCCCCGATGGCGTCATCAACATGGCCGGTGCGGTAAATGTGGCGCAGGGCTTCGAAGGCTATCGCATCCTGT
>JAUHWP010000134.1 GCA_030424645.1 Alphaproteobacteria bacterium | reverse complement strand
CGAACCTGAAGTTCGCGGGCATTCAGGCCTATCAGGGTGCGATGCAGCACATGGACCTTTATGAGGACCGCAAAGAAAAGCTCGATATCGCCATCGCGCAGGTGGCCGATGCGGTTCAGGGGCTGAAAAGCAACGGTCTGGACTGTGACATTGTCGGCGGTGGCGGCACCGGATCGTATTATTTCGAAAGCGGATCGGGCGTGTATAACGAGCTGCAATGCGGGTCCTACGCCTTCATGGATGCCGATTACGGTCGCATTCTGGACAAGGACGGCAAGCGGATTGACGACGGCGAATGGGAAAACGCCCTGTTCATCCTGACCACGGTGATGAGCCACGCCAAGGCCGACAAGGCCATCGTTGATGCGGGCCTGAAAGCCCAGTCGGTCGATAGCGGTCTGCCCTTCGTCTATGGCCGGGACGATGTCGAATACCTGAAATGTTCCGACGAACATGGCGTGGTGGCCGACCCGAACGGCGCATTGAAAGTCAATGACAAGCTGCGCCTTGTGCCCGGTCACTGTGACCCGACCTGCAACGTGCATGACTGGTATGTCGGTGTGCGGAACGGCAAGGTCGAAAGCGTTTGGCCAGTGTCGGCGCGAGGCAAGGCCTATTAAGCCCTCTTCCCTGACCTGGTGGGGCTTCGGCCCCACCACCTTTTCCCAGGATTGGACCCCATGTATATCATCCCCGAAAAAGAGATCGCCGCGCTTGTAACGCGCAAAGACAATTTCGACGCGGTCGAACAGGTGTTTGCATCCATGTCGCGCGGATCAGCCTATAACTTCCCGGTGATCCGCGAGGCGATTGGCCATGCCGATGCGCTTTACGGGTTCAAATCCGGCTTTGACCGCGCGGCGCTGAACCTTGGTCTGAAGTCGGGCGGGTACTGGCCCGGCAATGTCGACAAGGGCCTGACCAATCACCAGTCGACCGTGTTCCTGTTCGACGCCGACACCGGCAAATGCCGTGCCGTGGTTGGGGGCAACCTGTTGACCGCCCTGCGCACCGCTGCTGCCGCTGCCGTATCGGTCGCGCATCTGGCGCGCAAGGACAGCAAGGTTCTGGGCATGATCGGCGCAGGCCATCAGGCGACGTTCCAACTGCAAGCCGTGGCCGAGCAGCGCGATTTCGAGAAGGTTGTGGCGTGGAACCGGACGCCCGAGAAACTGGCCGCGCTTGAAAAGGTCGCAGTGGAACTGGGCCTGCCGTTTGAAAGCGTGAGCTTGGACGCGCTGGGGGCGCAGGCAGATGTGATCGTGACGATTGTCTCCAGCCAGGCGGCGATCCTGAAGGACGCGCAGGTCAAGCCGGGCACACACATCGCCTGCATGGGCACCGACACAAAAGGCAAGCAGGAAGTCGAGGCCGCTTTGGTCGCCCGCGCCACGGTATTTACCGATGAAATCGCCCAGTCGATCAGCATCGGCGAAGCCCAGCACGCGATTGCAGACGGGTCGTTGAAACAGGCCGATATTGCCGAGATCGGGGCGGTCATCAATGGCGACCATCCGGGGCGTCGGTCGGACGATGAGGTCACGTTGTTCGACGGCACGGGTGTTGGGTTGCAAGACCTCGCCGTCGCCTCGAAAGTCGTCGATCTGGCCATCGAAAAAGGCATCGCGATCGAGGTCGATTTCTGATGTCGCAAAGGTTGTCCCGTGGCGGGCGACCAGCACGAAATTACAGTGCAACACGACCAACCGATTTATGGTTAGTATCAGCATGACAACAGGTGGGGCAAACCCACAGCATGCTGACCGCGGCGCCTTTCCGGCCCGCCCTGGAGGAGGAACAGAACATGGCACTGGATAACAAAAGCGCCGATAAACGTCAGGAAGCACTGGATTATCACGAGTTTCCGAAGCCCGGAAAACTGGAAATCCGGGCGACCAAGCCGATGGCCACCGGGCGCGATCTGTCGAACGCCTATAGCCCCGGCGTGGCGGATGCGTGCCTTGAGATCGAGAAGAACCCGGCGGACGCGACGCGCTATACCTCGAAAGGCAACCTTGTTGCCGTGATCTCGAACGGGACGGCGGTTCTGGGTCTGGGCAATATCGGCGCGCAGGCGTCCAAGCCCGTGATGGAAGGCAAGGCGGTTCTGTTCAAGAAGTTCGCCGGGATCGACTGCTTCGACATCGAGGTCAATGAAACCGATCCCGAGAAGCTGGCCGAGATCGTGACCAAGCTGGAACCCACCTTCGGCGCGGTGAACCTTGAGGATATCAAGGCGCCCGACTGTTTTCTGGTCGAAGAGTTGTGCAAGCAGAAGATGAACATTCCGGTGTTCCATGACGACCAGCACGGCACCGCCATCGTGGCCTCGGCGGCAGCCTATAACGCGCTGATCGTGGCCGAGAAGAAGGCCGAGGATATCAAGGTCGTTGCCTTGGGGGCTGGGGCGGCCGGTATTGCGTGTCTGAAAATGCTGATGGTGATGGGGGTGAAGAAAGAGCACATCACCATGCTGGACAGCAAGGGAGTGGTGCACACCGGGCGCACCGACCTGAACCCGCAGAAACAGGAATTTGCGCGCGACACCGACATGCGCACAACGGATGACGCGATGGTCGGGGCGGACCTGTTTCTTGGCGTGTCGGGTCCGGGTTTGTTGACCAAGGACATGGTCAAGAAGATGGCGGATGATCCGATCATCTTTGCGCTGGCCAACCCGACGCCGGAAATCATGCCGGAAGAGGCGCGCGAGGTTGCACCCGGCGCGCTGATCGCCACGGGCCGGTCGGACTATCCCAACCAGGTCAACAACGTGCTGTGCTTCCCGTTCATTTTCCGCGGCGCGCTGGACAGCGGCGCGACCGAGATCAATGACGAGATGAAGCTGGCCTGTGTCGAGGCGATTGCGGGTCTGGCCCGCGAAACGACCTCGGCCGAGGTGGGCGTGGCCTATCGCGGCGAGCGTCTGACCTTCGGGCCGGAATACCTGATCCCGAAACCGTTCGATCCGCGCCTGTTGCCGACGATTGCGACGGCGGTGGCAAAGGCGGCCATCGAGTCCGGCGTCGCCACCCGCAAGATCGAGCTCGACGACTACAAGACCAAGCTTCAGGGCGAGGTCTTCCGCTCCTATTCCATCATGCGCCGGGTGTTCGATGCTGCCCGCGCCGCCAAGCGCCGGATCGTCTTTGCCGAGGGCGAAGACGAGCGCGTGTTGCGCGCGGCCCAGACCATGGTCGAGGAAGGCGTGGATACCCCGATCCTGATCGGTCGGCCCGAAGTCGTCGAAGCCCGGTTGGAACGGGAGGGTCTGAAGATCCGTCCCGGCAGGGATTTTGAATTGGTGAACCCGGAAAGCGACCCGCGTTATCGCGATTATTGGGAGACCTATCACAGCGTTCTGGCCCGCAAGGGCGTCACGCCCGATCTGGCCCGTGCCATCCTGCGCACCAATACGACGGCGATTGCCGGGGTGATGGTCCGGCGCGGCGAGGCCGACAGCATGGTCTGCGGCACGTTCGGCGAATTCCGCTGGCACCTGAACTATGCCACCAGCCTTCTGGCCGAGGGTGAGCTGCATCCGGTGGGGGCCTTGTCGCTGATGATCCTGGATCAGGGGCCGCTGTTCATCGCCGACACTCATGTGAATATCACACCGGACGCCCAGCAATTGTCCGAGATTGTGGTTGCCGCCGCCCGTCATGTGCGCCGTTTCGGGGTCGAGCCGCGGATCGCGCTGTGCTCGGGATCGCAGTTTGGCAATCTGGACAGTGCGTCGGGCCGGGCGATGCGGGGGGCGCTGGACATTCTGGACCAGCAACCGCTGGATTTCGAGTACGAGGGCGAGATGCACACCGATGCAGCCCTTGACCCCGACCTGCGCGAACGGCTGTTCCCCGGCGGGCGGCTGACCGGCAAGGCGAATGTGCTGGTCTATGCCAACACCGACGCCGCCGGGGCCACGCGCAACATCCTGAAATCGGTTGCCGGCGGGCTTGAGGTCGGGCCAATCCTGATGGGGATGGGCAACCGGGTGCATATCGTGACGCCGTCGATCACGGTGCGCGGCCTTTTGAATACCGCCGCCCTAGCGGGATCTGCGGTGTCCAGCTACGGCTGAACGCCGGGTCAACGGGTTGGGCAACGCCGAAACGGCGGCCCACCCACGACCATGAAACACACATTGGAGGAGGAGAACCAAAGTGTCTGCACTTACTACAGACGTGGACGCAGTTGACGAAAAACTGCCACCCGCGAAATTATTTACCCTGGGATTACAACACGTTCTGGTGATGTATGCCGGGGCCATCGCGGTGCCTTTGATTGTCGGGCGCGTTCTGAAGCTGAACCCCGAACAGGTGGCGTTCCTGATCTCGGCCGACCTGTTCGTCTGTGGTGTCGTCACGATCATCCAGTCGCTGGGGGCGTCGAAATGGTTTGGGATCAAGATGCCGGTGATGATGGGTGTGACCTTTGCCTCGGTCGGGCCGATGGTGTCGATCGCGGTGGCCAATCCGGGCGTGGATGGGGCACGGATGATCTTCGGGGCCATTATCGGCGCCGGGATCATCGCGATGCTGATTGCGCCGCTGGTCAGCCGGATGCTGCGCTTTTTCCCGCCGGTTGTCACCGGCACGATCATCCTTGTGATCGGTGTGACGTTGATGCGGGTCGGGATTAACTGGATCTTCGGCCTGCCGGTCGGCCCCACCGCCCCGGCGGTGATGGACCCGGCCCATGCCGAATGGCTGACCCAGGTCAAGGAACTGGGGGCGGGCGTGGTGCCGGAGATCCCCAACGGGCTGACGCTGGCCCCGACGCTGGACAACGTGAAATATGCGACGCCTCAGAACATGATGATCTCGGGCCTTGTGCTTCTGACGATCATCCTGGTGATGAAGTTTGCCACCGGCTTTCTGGCCAATATTTCGGTCCTGATCGGGATCGTGGTCGGCGCGGTCTTTGCCGCCTCGATCGGCATGATGCATTTCGACAGCGTTGGTCATGCGGGCTGGTTCGCCCTGATCACACCGTTCCGCTTTGGCCTGCCGATCTTCGATCCGATCATGATCCTGACCATGACGCTTGTGATGATCGTGGTGATGATTGAATCGACTGGCATGTTCCTGGCCCTGGGCGAGATGTGCGGCAAGAAGATCGAGCGCCCGTCGCTGTCGGCCGGCCTGCGCACTGACGGTTTGGGCACGCTGATCGGCGGCTTGTTCAACACCTTCCCCTATACCTCGTTCAGCCAGAATGTGGGTCTTGTTGGTGTGACCGGTATCCGCAGCCGCTACGTCTGTGTCGCGGGTGGGGCGATCATGATCGTGCTGGGGCTGGTGCCCAAGATGGGCGCGCTGGTCGAGGCCCTTCCGGTTGCCGTTCTGGGCGGTGCCGGGCTGGTGATGTTCGGCATGGTGGCGGCCACCGGTGTGCGCATCCTTGGGGGCGTCGATTTCAAGGACAACCGCTATAACGGCCTGATTGTCGCGATTTCGCTGGGCATGGGGATGATCCCCCTGATCGCGCCGAAATTCACCATGTGGCTGCCGCATTCGATCGAGCCGCTGATCCATTCGGGCATCCTGCTGGCGGCGATTTCCGCCGTCGTGCTGAACATTGTGTTCAACGGCACCAAGGAAATCACCGAAGAGGCATTGGTCGAGGCTGCGTTGCAGTCGGATGGTGGTCACTAGGCCGCTAAGCTGATCGAGCGCAAAACGGGGGAAGGGGCGATTGTCCCTTCCCTTTTTCTTTTGCCGATGAGGGCCAAGCGCGCCATCGCACCCATGTGGCGTTCCGCTTGCCCCACCGCAACACTGGGTCGCTTGGGTCGCAACCCGACTATTATGTGACCTTCACCCCGCCAGAAAGCGATAGAAGAACACCGCGCTCATCGAGAAGCCGACGATGGCGATGATCACGCGCAGGACCGGCACGGGGATCGCGCGGGCGACCGGGGCGCCGGTGTAACCGCCCAGCGTCGAGGCGACCATCATCACCAGTGCTTGCGGCCACGCAACCAGCCCGGCCAGCGCAAAGATCGCGACCGAGATCGCGGACAGTGCGAAGGACAGCCCGTTCTTCAGCCCGTTCATCTGGTGGATATTCGTCATGCCCCACAGCGCGAACAGTGCCAGCAGCACGATGCCAAGCCCGCCGTTGAAATAGCCGCCATAGACGCTGACCAGGAACAGCCCGACCACGCCATAGGGCGTGACCGTGCGGCTGTGTTTCGCCGACCATGCCCGCAACTGCTCGCCAAACAGGAAGACCAGCGTCGCGGCCAGGAGCAGAAATGGCACCACCGCCGAAAACGCCTTGTCCGAGGAAATCAGAAGCAAACCGGCGCCAACCATACCGCCCGCCAGCGTGACCAAGGTCAGCTTTATCAGTCGCGCGCGGTCAAAGCTGCGAAGTTCCGGCAGAAACCCCAGCGCGCCGCCCAGATAGCCGGGAAAGACCGCCACCGCACTGGTGGCATTCGCAGCCACCACCGGCACGCCGGTAAACACCAAGGCGGGCAGGGTCAGGAAGGTGCCGCCGCCCGCGATGGTGTTCAGAACGCCCGCCGCGTAAGCCGCGAGGGCAAGAATGATAAGGTCCAGCATGACGGCTGCTCCGGTTCAGGTCGCCCCATTCCTATTGGGGCAGAACGGGGGGTGCAACACGCGAAAAGGCGCGCCACGACGGACGCGCCTTGTCTGCTTTCGTGGCCCGATCCGGCCAGCGTGTCACTTCTTTTTCTTGGGCGGGATCAGGTCTGTGATCGTGCCTTCGAACATCTCGGCGGCGAAGTTCACGGTTTCCGACAGGGTCGGGTGGGGGTGGATGGTGTGGCCGAGATCGACCGCGTCTGCGCCCATTTCGATCGCCAGCGCCACCTCGGCAATCAAATCGCCCGCGTTGGGGCCGACGATGCCCGCCCCGATCACGCGGTCATCTTCTTCGTCGAAGATCAGCTTGGTGATGCCTTCGGACCGCCCCAGCGACAGCGACCGGCCCGAGGCCGCCCACGGGAAGCTGCCCTTGCCGACCTTTATACCCTTGGCCTTCGCCTCGGTTTCCGTCACGCCGACCCATGCGACCTCGGGGTCGGTATAGGCAACGGACGGGATCACGCGGGCGTCGAAGAAACGCTTTTCACCGGCGGCGACTTCGGCGGCCACCTTGCCTTCATGCACGGCCTTATGCGCCAGCATCGGCTGGCCGACCACGTCGCCGATGGCGAAGATATGGGAAACCCCGGTGCGCTGCTGGTTGTCGACGTTGATGAAGCCACGCTCGTCCACGGCAACGCCCGCTTTTTCGGCGTCCACCATTTTGCCGTTGGGCTTGCGCCCGACCGCGACCAACACCTTGTCGAACGTATCGGTTGTCTCGCCGTCCGGGCCTTCCATCGTGACCTTCAGGCCCTTCTTCTGCGCCTCGACCGCCGTGACCTTGGTCTTGGTCAGGATCGCCTCATACCGACCCTCGATCCGCTTGTGCAGCGGTTTGACGATGTCCTTGTCA
>JAUHWP010000133.1 GCA_030424645.1 Alphaproteobacteria bacterium | reverse complement strand
GTCACGGTGATCGTTTGGGTCAACAAGGCGATTTGCGCGAATTGCTCGATCTCGGATGCGGCTGTGTTCCCGATATTGGCAACGGCGCTGTCATCATCCATAAAGTCGATCCGCAAATACTCTTTCAGATCCTGTTGGACATAGGGATCAGCAGTCGAAATCGGGCTGCGTTGAACAAGAACCTTCATGCGGCAATCTCCATTTCCCTGATGTGCTGATAGAACGCGTTCTGATCCTTCACGCTCATGGCTTCGAAGGCTGCCAGGGCGTAGGCTTTGCGCTCAGTCGGGGCTGCGATCGACGCCCAAAAACGGGCTTCATCCATGCCACCCAAGAATGGCGGCAAAGGCATACCGACCGGGCAGATGGACGCTTCTGCGGTCTGTTGCCGGTGATCGAGGTCAAGCGCATTGAGCGCCGAGAAAGCCAACGCCACCCGCTCAGCCGTGGACAAGCGCAGCGTGGCAATGGCCGTGAATGCAGCCCAGCCATCGGACGTGCCGAGGCTCAGGCAGTATCCAAGCATCCGCGTCATGCGCAGATGCTCAGGCTTCATGGATTTGGAAAGGGTGGATTTCGTTTTACAAACAGAACGTTTGTTCTGTGGCTGTTCCTGTTTTTTCGGCTTCTTGCTGTAAAACGTATCCTTCTGATGATGCGGGGTTTTTCCTTTTTCAAGGGAAAGCCTGCACTTCCCCCCCTTTCCGGTTGCCGGTTACTTATCCTTAAAGGTTCTTGCCTATGCTCGGTATCGTGAACACCGAAACGGATGGTATTGGAAGGAACGGCGCGTGTCCCAACTGGAGCTTCTGAAACAATGGTATGATCGGGTCTGGATTCAACAGGATCTCGATGCGATCGGGCGCTTTTTCACCCCGGATGTCGAAGCACAGGGCGTGATGGATTTCGGGGTCGGGCCGGATGACTTCCGCGTCCTTGCCGAAGCCTTGCTGGCACAGGTCGAAATCAGCGAAATCCGCTTCGACCGCGAAGTCGAGATGGGCGACTGGGTCTGGGCGACCCTGACCGTTCGGGCGGTGACGCTGGCTGACCGCGCGCCCGTGCACACCACGGGGCAGATCATGGTGCGCATCACGAACGGACAGGTCGTGGAAGCCTATAACCAGATCGACTTCCTGACCTTCTTCGAACAGATGGGATACCTGCCCGCAGACAGCCTTGCCCTGTGCCTGTCAGGGGAAGGCATCGCGGCCTAGGCAGCTTTCCCCCTTGCCAAGCCGGGCGGATCAGGGCCCTATCCGCCCATGACGCCCGACCTGTCCAACCTGACCCGCGTGTTCGCCCGTATCGGGCTGATGTCGTTCGGCGGCCCCGCCGCGCAGATCGCCGTGATGCATCGCGAACTGGTCGAAGACCGTCCCTGGCTGACCGAGCGGCAGTTCCTGAACGCCCTGTCATTCTGCATGTTGCTGCCGGGGCCGGAAGCCATGCAGCTGTGCACCTATGCCGGCTGGCGCTTGCGCGGGGTGCGCGGTGGGCTGATCGCCGGGCTTCTGTTCGTCCTGCCCGGTGCCGCCGTCATGCTGGCGCTGGCCTATGCCTATGCCCGCTGGGGACAGGTGCCGCTGGTCGAGGCGCTGTTTCTGGGGGTGAAGGCCACGGTTGTGATCGTTGTGATACAGGCCGTGCTCCGGCTGGCCCGAAAAACCCTGCAGACCTGGGTGCATTGGGCCATCGCGCTGGCGTCTTTCATCGCCCTTTATGCCTTCGATGCGCCCTTCCCCCTGGTGATCCTGATCGCCGCGATGGTCGGCGTGATCGGGGCGCCGACAGACCATCCGCCGCCCGGAGCCGCGCCGAAGGCCGCACAGAAGGCCACCCTGCCCCAAACGCTGCGACAGGCCGCCCTCTGGCTGATGCTGTGGTTTATGCCAATCGGGCTGGCATACATCCTTGGTGCGGACAGCCTGACCGCGATCGGCCTGTTCTTCTCGAAACTCGCCGTGGTCAGCTTTGGCGGCGCCTATGCGGTTCTGGCCTATATGGCGCAAGAGGCGGTGACCACCCATGGCTGGCTCACGCCGGCCCAGATGATGGATGGGTTGGGGCTGGCCGAAACCACCCCCGGCCCCTTGATCCTGGTGACGGAATTCGTGGGCTACATGGCCGGGCACGGCCTGTCCGGCCCGGTCTTTGCCCTTGTCGCGGCGGCCATGGCATTATGGGCCACCTTCGTCCCGTGTTTCCTGTGGATCTTCACCGCAGCACCCCATGTCGAATGGCTGACCACCCGGCCCCGGCTGACCGCAGCACTTACGGCCATCTCGGCGGCGGTGGTCGGGGTCATCGCGAACCTGTCGCTGTGGTTCGCCCTGCATGTGTTTTTCCGCCAGGTGACGCGGGCGGATGCCCTTTTCGCCCCCAGCCTGCCGGTTGCGGGCAGCCTGAACCCCACCGCGATCCTGCTGGCAGGCGCAGCCGCCATGTTGCTGTTCAGATTGCGCATGTCGCTGCCCTTGACGCTGGCGGTCATGGCCACCCTTGGCGCGGGTTTGCACCGGCTTGGGCTTTGACCATCTTGTCGCTTTTCATCGCCACCGAATCCCTTATTCTGGACCCAAGCTGAAGAAAGGCCGTGCATGTCCGACACCATCGACTATGGAAACCTGATGCATGACGCCATGCGCGATTTGATCCGCAAGGTTCTGGATGACGTTTCGACCTCGGGCCTGCCCGGCGATCATCATTTCTTCATCAATTTCGACACCCGCCATGACGGGGTCGAAATCGCGGACTGGATGCAGGATCGCTTCCCGGACGACATGACCATCGTCCTGCAACACTGGTTCGAAAACCTGACGGTCGGCGATGACGGGTTCTCGGTCACGCTGAACTTCGGCGACGTGCCGGAAACCCTGTTCATTCCCTTCGACGCCATCAACACCTTCGTCGATCCATCGGTCGAATTCGGATTGCGGTTCGAAATGCAGGACGAGCACCATCCCGATCTGCACCTCGCGCGGCAGGATGACGACACAGCGGAAGAAGCCGCGCCGGTCACGGACCCGGAACGGGACGCCCGCACCGACGAGGATGAGCCGCCCACCGGCCACCCCAAGGAAGCCGAGATCGTCAGCCTGGACAGCTTTCGCAAGTAACGCACCCGTCGACCATCGGTCCGGGCGCGCGTGGCGGGTTGTTCGTGCGCTACCAGCATTGAATTTGGTGTGCGGTCGTGTACAACACCCTCGGTTTTGCAAATAAAGGCGCCGAGACATGACCCAGACCCGCACAGAATCCGACAGCTTTGGCCCGCTCGAGGTCCCCTCTGACAAATACTGGGGTGCGCAAACGCAGCGTTCCCTGATGAATTTCCCGATTGGCTGGGAAAAGCAGCCCGTCGCCATCGTGCGCGCGCTGGGTGTGATCAAACAGGCCTGCGCCGAAGCCAACAAAGCCTCGGGCGCGATGGACGGCAAGATTGCTGATGCTGTCATTCAGGCCGCCAGCGAAGTGGTCGCGGGCAAGTTCGACGACAACTTCCCGCTGGTCGTGTGGCAGACCGGGTCCGGCACCCAGTCGAACATGAACGCCAACGAGGTGATCGCCAACCGCGCGATTGAAATCATGGGCGGCGTGATCGGCTCGAAAGACCCGGTGCATCCGAACGATCACTGCAACATGGGGCAATCCTCGAACGACACATTCCCGACCGCGATGCACATCGCCACCGCCATGTCGGTCCGTGACGTGTTGCTGCCCGGTCTGGAGAAGCTTCTGAAAGGCCTTGAGGCCAAGGAAGAAGAATTCAAGGACATCATCAAGATCGGCCGCACCCACACGCAAGACGCGACCCCGCTGACACTGGGTCAGGAATTCTCGGGCTACGCCCACATGATCCGTCAAGGGATCGAACGCGTAAAGCTGGCCCTGCCCGGCATTTACGAGTTGGCGCAGGGCGGCACCGCCGTGGGCACCGGGCTGAACACCCGTCCCGGCTGGGGCGAAGAGGTCGCCGCCAACATGGCCCGCATCACCGGCCTGCCCTTCGTGACGGCTCCCAACAAGTTCGAAGCCCTGTCGGCCCATGATGCGATGGTCTTCATGTCGGGCGCTTTGGCGACCGTGGCAGGCTCGTGCTACAAAATCGCCAACGACATCCGTTTCCTTGGATCCGGCCCCCGCTCGGGTCTGGGCGAGCTGATCCTGCCGGAAAACGAACCGGGCAGCTCGATCATGCCGGGCAAGGTGAACCCGACCCAGGCCGAGGCTCTGACCCAAGTCGCCGCGCATGTCATGGGCAACGATGCCGCGATCAAGTTTGCAGGCAGCCAGGGGCATTTCGAACTGAATGTCTATAACCCGATGATGAGCTATAACCTGCTTCAGTCCATCCAGCTTCTGGGCGATGCCGCGGACAGCTTCACCGAACGGATGCTGAACGGCATTCAGGCCAACGAACCGCGCATCGACAAGCTGATGAAGGAAAGCCTGATGCTGGTGACGGCGCTGGCGCCCACCATCGGCTATGACAACGCCACCAAGGTGGCCAAGACCGCGCACAAGAACGGCACGACCCTGAAGGAAGAAGCGATTGCGCTGGGATTCGTGGACGAAAAAACCTTCGACGAGGTGGTCCGCCCCGAACAGATGATCGGCCCGAAGGACTGATGGTCGGGTCTGGTTCAGGGCCGGTCAACCTGAACCGGTATCGCAAAGCAAAGGCGCGGGCCGACAAGAAGGCCCGCGCGAACGAAAACGCCGCGAAACACGGGCGCACGAAAGCCCAAAAAGCGGTGGAACGCGCAGACAAGGCCCGCGCCGACCGACTGCTGGACGGTCACAGGACAGAACTGGAATGACCACCCGCCCCGAAAAACACTCGCTGACCCTGCACGGGCACCGCACGTCGGTATCGCTGGAGCCGGAGTTCTGGCAAGCCTTTCGCGAGATCGCAAAAGCCCGCGACCTGCCCCTGAACGCGCTGGCCGCCGAGGTGGACGCGGCACGCGGGGTGGACCGGGGGCTGGCCTCGGCGATCCGGGTTTATGTGCTTAATCACTATCGGGGTTAACCCGGCCTTAACCCTGATCATGCAGGCTGGCCCCATGCCTGTTCCCGCACCTCTCACACCTGACGCCTGGATGCTCCATCTGTTCAGTTCGAAAGCTGCCCGCCAAGGCGCCGTCATCCGTCGGAAGACTCGCGACATCGAACGCTATGTCGGACGCGCCACGTTTGAGGCAGAGCTGCGCCGCCGTGGCTATCACGCGGTCGAAAATGCCGGGCAATTGGTAATCTTCTGCAATCAGGAACCAATCCATCGCGTCGTGTGATCGTTTTCGTGCACGAAAACGCAGCGGAGAAATGGATTTCTCCGCATCATCCACGCGGTGTCAGTTTCAACCAGATCCCGTCCTTGCCCCGCACCGTCAGGTGCGCGACGGGCATGGCGGGGCGATCCGCCACAAGATTAAACCGATAGGCGCGCACCAGCATCGACAGGATCAACGGCCCCTCGATCATCGCAAACCCTGCGCCGGGGCAGACGCGTTGCCCGGCGGAGAACGGCATATAGGCGCTGCGCAAACAGGTTTTGCCGTTCCCGGTCTGGAAGCGGGCGGGATTGAAGGCGTCGGGGTCGTCCCACAAGCGTTCATGGCGGTGCAGATGCCATGGGCTGAGCACAATCTGGCTGCCTTTGGGCACGTCACGGTCCCGGAACCGCTCGGGGCAACGGGCTTCGCGCACCATCATCGGCACGGGTGGATACAGGCGCAGCGCCTCGCGAAACACATCCCGCGACAGGCGCAGGCGCGACATGACCGAGAAGTAAATCTTGTCGGGGTCGATCTCGGCCCGTGCTTCCTCGGCAACACGATCCTGCCAGTCGGGATAGAGCGCCAGAAGATACAGCGCCCAGGCCAGGGCCGACGCACTGGTTTCGTGCCCCGCAAGGAAAAAGATCGCCACTTGGTCGACCATCTCATCCGTATCGAACCGCTCGCCCGTTTCGGGATCGGTTGTGGTCATGATCTTGGTGGCCAGATCGTCAGGGGCGGTGCCCTGCCCAATCTCGGCCATGCGCGCGGCGGTCAGGTTCTCGATCAATCGTCGGATTTCGCGCGCGGTCTGTTTGGTCTTGCGGCTGTGAAAGCGCGGCATCCAGCGCGGCAGGGGCAGCAAGGCCCCAAGGTTCACGACGGGCTGCGCGCGCTGGTGGTCGCGAAACTTTTCAAACACCTGCCCGGCAACTTCGTGCTCGATCGGGATCGAGAACAGCGTGCGAAAAATCACGTCGGCGGCAGCGTGGCTGGCGTGGCTCTCAACCTCGACCGGCGTGCCATCTGCCAAGGGGCGCAGGCGGTCCACGGCAGACACTGCCGCATCCCACATGGCCGGGAACACCTCGCGCAGCCGCCCGCCTTCGAACGCCGGGTCGATGATCCGGCGCTGGCGCTTCCAGACCGCGCCGTTGGTAATGAAGACCGAGTTGCCCAGAAGCGGCGCCAGACCTTCGCGGATGCGGTCGGATTTGGGGAAATCGTCAGGCCGGTCTTTCAGCACCAGATCGACCAGCGTCGGGTCGTTGCACATGAAGCTGCGAAAGAACGGCGTGCGAAATTCGGCCATCCACGCGCGATAAAGCCGCGCGGGCTGGGCCGACAGGATGTCCCGGCGAAAAAGCTTGGCATAGCGCCACAGCGACACACGCCCGGTGCGCGAGGGCGGCTTGGGGGGCAAGGGATGACCCGTCATGGCGCCATGCGGGTGTATTTCGACACCGGCCGTTCGATTCGACTGGCCGAAGGGCTTCGGTCGCGATACCGATCCGCCAGACGCAGCGGCCCTGCGGTGATCTGGAAATAGTCATAGTCGCCGGGCTGGTCGAACGCGCAAAGGTATTGAAAATGCAGCCGGAAAAAACGCCAGCGCAGCTCGCGCCAGCGCGCGGGGCTAAGCGTCTTCGAAAACGCAGCGGACAGCACCAGCGGCCAGCGCTTGCCTGCCTCCGGCGCTACGCCCGACACGGCCACGGGGTCACACAGCGCGAAAGCACAGCCATCCCCGGGGGCGCTGACGTCGACCCATGGTATTTTGGTCTGGACGCTTAAGTCATGCAGGTCGCGCCTGAGCCGATCCGCATCGGGCAGGAAGCTGACCATCGGCACCACCTGCCCAAGGCTGAGAAACGCCAAGGCCGGACCAGCATCCGGCACGCGCCCTGCGCGCAGCAGGTCAGCCAGAATGGACACGCCCAGATGCGCGCCCGAGCTGTGTCCGACCACCAGAACCTCGTCCACATCGGATCGCAGCGCCTCGGCGATCATGTCGGCAAACAGCGCGATGCGGGCCTCAAGCTCGGGCGGGTTGGCCCCTTTTGCGCGGGCCGAATAGGCATAATCGTGCATCAGGTAATAGACATAGAGCCGGTTATCGACCTTGCGAAACCAGCCCAGCAGCACCACGACCGTGGCGGCAAAACCGACCCAGTAGCTGATCGCCATGGCCTCGGCC
>JAUHWP010000011.1 GCA_030424645.1 Alphaproteobacteria bacterium | reverse complement strand
GGTTCGCGATGTTGGGCAGGATGTGTTCCACGCTGATCCGCGTTCTGCCCTTGCCCGCCACCCGCGCGGCCATGATGAATTCCTGCGTCCAGATCGTCAGCGCGCCTCCCCGTGCCACGCGGGCAAAGACGGGGATGTTGAAAATGCCGATGGCAATGATTGCATTGGTGGCCGAGGGGCCGAAGGTTGCGGTGATCAGGATGGCGATGACCAGAGACGGGAAGGCAAAGATCAGGTCATTGCCGCGCATCGTCACCTCGTCCAGCCAGCCGCCACGATTGGCGGCGGCCAGCAGACCCAGCGGCACCCCCGCCGCCATGCCGATGCCCACGGCCAATACCGCGACCGCGATCGAGATGCGCCCGCCTTCCATCAGCATCGACAGAAGGTCGCGCCCGAAATGGTCGGTGCCCAGAAGAAACTCGGCCGACGGGGGGCGCAGCTTGGCGCTGATCGCCAGCGTGGTCACGTCGTAGGGTGTCCAGATGAACGACAGCAACGCCGCGGCCAGCAACAGGGCGCTGAGGGCGGCGCCGATCCAAAGCTGAGCGGGCAGGCGGGTCATCGGCGTCTCCGCAATCGGGGATCGACCAGCGCATAGGCCACATCGACCAGGAAGGTCACAAGGATCACCGCAAAGACCAGCAGCATCACCACGCTTTCCACCACCACAAGGTCGCGCTGGGTGATCGCCTGAAAGATCAGCCGCCCAAGGCCGGGCAGGAAAAAGACATTCTCGATGATGATGGCACCCGCCAGAAGGAAGCTGAACTGCAGCCCGATGATGGTCAGAACGGGGATCAGCGCGTTGCGCAGCGCATGGCGGCGGATGGCCTGGGCCATGGTCAGCCCCTTGGCGCGGGCGGTGCGCATATAGTCCTGATGCAGCACGTCCAACAACGACGACCGCATAACTCGCGCCAGAATAGAGGCCTGCGGCAGCGCCAGTGCCACGGCGGGCAGGGTCAGGGCCTTCATCGCGGGCCAGACCCCTTCGTCCCACCCCGGAAAGCCGCCAGCAGAGAACCAGCGAAGCTGCACCGCGAAGACCATGACCAGCAACATCGCAAACCAGAAATTCGGCACCGCGATGCCCAGTTGCGTGGCCCCCATGATCGCGTAATCGGCCGGGTTGCCACGGCGGGCGGCGGCGATCAGGCCAACGGGGATGGCGATCAGGGTGGACAGGCACAGGGCATACAGCGCCAGCGGCAGCGAGACCTGAAGCCGCTCCACCACCAGTTCGGACACCGGCACGCGATAGGTATAAGACAGGCCGAAATCCCCCGTGATCATGCCACCGACCCAGCCCAGATACCGGGCGGGCAACGTGCCATCCAGCCCGAGTTCCGCGCGCAGGGCGGCGACGGTTTCGGGCCTCGCGTTCAGCCCCAGCATGAAGGACGCCGGATCGCCGGGGATTACCTCGATCATCGCGAAGATCACCAACGAGGCAACCACGAGGCTGAGGCCAAGCGAAAAGGCGCGGGTCAGGGCAAAACGCAACATGAGGGCGAGCGTAGTCGGGGCCAAGCCCCACGGAAAGAGGGAAAAGCGCGGTCGGCGCGGTTAGATCTTCACCTCGACACCGGGCAGGTTCAACGCCTTCATCAGCTCGCGCAATTCCTGGCGCGCGGCCACGTTCGAGATGTTCATCTGCCCCACCACGCCCACGTCGCGCAGGTCAAGCAGGGTCAGCCCGCGCGGGAACAATTCGCGAAAGATCACCCGCTCGTTAAAGCCGGGGGCCACGCGAAAGCCGATCCGCTTGGACAGGTCATCAACCGCATCGCCCATCTTTTTCTTGTTGTGCATCATTTGCGCGCCCAGACGATTGCGCACGACGACCCAGTCAATCGGTTTTAACCCGGCCTTGGCGCGCAGCTGACGTGCGTTCCACACCATCTCGGAATAGACCGATGGGCCTTTGACCTTGCTGGTTTCGGGGTCGATATGGGCCAGCAGGTCGAAATCGACAAAGCTGTCATTCAGCGGGGTGATCAGGGTGTCGGCGAGCGAATGGGCGACCTGGCTGAGGCGTGTGTGCGATCCGGGGCAGTCAATGATGATGAAATCCCGGTCGGCTTCCAGCGCGGCCACCGCCATCGACAGGCGCCGGTCATAGGGGTTTTCGCCGGGTTTCAGGGTGGCAGGGTCGACCTCGGGCAGGTCATGATATTCAGGCGTTGCCAGATCGACACCAGCCCGCGCCATGGTGGCTTTGCGGTTTTCGACGAACCGGCCAAAGGTCTTCTGGCGCAGGTCCAGATCAAGAACTCCGACTTTGTGCCCCAGCCGCGACAGCGCCGTTGCCACATGCATGGACACGGTGGATTTGCCCGCCCCGCCCTTTTCGTTTCCGACCACGATGATATGCGCCACGCCTGTATCCCCGACTGTTGTGCAGCTTTTTATGTGCGGCGACTATAGATACGAAGCCCAGCGGGGGGAAGATGCTGCGCGCATTGAAATCAAGGTTGAGTCTTCAGTGCCATAGCAGGTGTCCGGCGCCTGGACCCGGCGAGACCCGATCAGGACGTGTCAAAGAAAAACGCCGCCCCGGTTGGGACGGCGTTTCTGTCTTGTCGAAGGGGCAGGGCTTAGAAGCCGAAGCCTTCGTATTTCGATTTGAACTTCGACACGCGGCCGCCAGTGTCCAACAGGCGGGTGCCGCCACCGGTCCAAGCGGGGTGCGCCGACGGGTCGATGTCCAGCGACAGCGTGTCGCCTTCCTTGCCCCAGGTCGAACGCATCTGAACGATCGTGCCATCGGTCATCTTGACGTCGATCATGTGGTAGTCGGGATGGATATCCTTTTTCATAACGACGCTCCTTAAGCTTTCTTGGCTTTGTAGTTGGTGTCTTCCGCGATACGAGCCGACTTGCCGCGGCGGGTCCGCAGGTAATACATCTTGGCGCGACGCACGCGGCCACGACGCACCACGGTGATGCTGTCGATGTTGGTGGAATGCAGCGGGAACACACGCTCCACGCCTTCGCCGAAGGAAATCTTGCGCACGGTGAACGACCCGGCAATGCCTGCGCCGTTCTTGCGGCTGATGCACACGCCTTCATAGTTCTGCACACGGGTGCGCGACCCTTCGGTCACCTTGAAGCCGACGCGGATGGTGTCACCGGCTTTGAAATCGGGAATGTCCTTCCCCAGGGCGGCAATCTGTTCCGCCTCAAGCTCTGCGATCAGGTTCATCTGACCATCTCCTATTCATGCTTGCGGTTGGTCCGCAAAGTTAGCAGCCGTCCAAGAGCTCCTTGTCTTCACCGGGTCCGCTATGCGCCCGCAGGAGGTCGTCCGTCGTTTCTTTTTCGGTTCTTCATCGGGGTCTTCGGGCGCAGAAGCACACACCTTCCCAAATGAAAAACGCCCGCGCGACTCGGAAGAGTGGCAGACGGGCGGTGTATAGGGGGATTGGCCCGGCAGATCAAGAGCATTGGCAACGGGCAAGCGCCTGCCCGGAAAGGACGGAAGCTGCACCCTGTAATTGGCGCAGCTTCCAGAGTTTCGGCGTTTGTGAGTGGTGGTGTCCGTCAGACGAGGACGAGGGGTGCCGAAAACGCGTTCCGCGCAGTGCGGAACATTGGAATGCAACGCTTGATGTCGGCCGAAGGGCGCGGGGTGCACGCCGCACGCTTCTTTTGCTCAAGGGCATTCAGTGCATTGATGCGGTTCTGTTTTGCAGTGATCAAGAGTTCCATGTCGTTCACCTTTCCTTGCCGTGTTCCGGTCGTTCAGAGTTCGAAGTCAAAAACTGTTTTCACTCGAAAAGAGACTAAGAAAGATGGTCGCGTCGTGGTCTGCGAAATCTCTTGCAATGGGTGGTTCGTTCTATCGTTGATTAAACGTCGCACGCCCAAGAAATGACACAAATTCACCTTTCTCGGTTCCCCATAAATGGCGAGTGCAAAAGTGTGTAAGATCCGAATTTTCCGGGATTTCAGAAACAGTTTTGGGGCGATTTCGAAGACAGTTACACTTTTCGAAACAAAGCCACAAAAAAGCCTTTATTGGGTAGGGCGAAAATCTGTCATTCGGGGGCGTCCGGGTCGTGTTTTCGCCGTAATGATTCCCACAGATCCGGCCGACGTTCGCGGGTGATCTGCTCGCTCATCTTGCGGCGCCAGTCGGCGATCTTGCCGTGATGACCGGATGTCAGCACCTCGGGGATCGGGTGCCCCCGCCAGACTGCGGGGCGGGTGTATTGCGGATGTTCCAGAAGCCCGGCCGAAAAGCTTTCCTCTTCGGTCGAGGCTTCGTTGCCCAGAACCCCCGGCAGAAGTCGCACGGTGGCGTCCAGCAGGGCCTGCGCCGCGATCTCGCCCCCGGTCAGGACGAAATCGCCAAGGCTGATCTCTTCGATCTCGTATTCCTCAAGCACCCGTTGATCGACGCCTTCAAACCGGCCGCACAGGATGGTCAGGCCGTCACAGGCGGCAAAGCGGCGGGCCATCGCCTGATCAAGCGGCTTGCCGCGCGGCGACATATAAAGGATCGGCCATTTCGCGCGGTCCTTGGTCACGCCCGATTGCGCCGTATCAATGGCGTTTCCCAACACATCGGCGCGCAGCACCATGCCGGCACCGCCGCCGGCGGGCGTATCGTCGACATTGCGATGCTTGCCCTCGCCAAACGGGCGCAGGTCAATCGGCTCCAAGGCCCACAGCCCGTCTTTCAGCGCGCGCCCGGTCAGGCTTTCCCCCAGCACGCCGGGAAACGCCCCTGGAAACAGGGTAATCACCTTCGCGGTCCAGACCCCGACATAACGTGGCGTGTCGGTCATCAACGCGCGCGGCTTGAACGACGCGGACACGGCGATCTTGCCATGCGACTTCATTGCACGGGCCTTGGGGGCTGCGCCGGTGTCGGTTGATGGGGGCTTGGGTTTGTCTGTCATGGCGCCCCCATAACGGGTTTCGGCCACGGTGGGAAGTCAGCGTTGCCGACGATGGGGGGCAAGCAAGGCCTCTTTCCGCGCTTTCAGGACCGGCTTCGACAGGCGTTCCCGGTTCAGCGCCAGAAAAGCATCGCGCAGGGCCTTGCCCTGACCCCGGTTCACGTGGGGGGCGGGTGCCAGACCCGCGCGCGCCGCTGCGGGAACCCCTGCCAGATCCAGCAGCGCGGTGGCCGGGCCGTGCGGGTCGCCTGCGTGATCTTCCAGTGCCGTTGTCACAACCGGGGCGGGTGACAGGGCATCGGCCATATGCCGCGCCTGATCGGTCAGGTCCAGGTCGGCCGGAAACCGGGCGCGGAAGGTCGGGAAGTCATCCGTCAGACGGATCGAGCGCAGCAGGTGCCCATGCACCGAGCGCAGCCAGTCTTCCCGTTCGCGGGTCGTATAGAAGAACGTGATCTTGACGCCGGGGCCAAAGCGCAGGCGCAGTTCTTTCACGATGGTTCTGCCAAGCTTCCGGGCCGCGGGAAGATATGATGTGATCATCCGCCCACCCAGCATCCGGTGCCCCGGCATTCCGCCCGAAAAGCTTTCGCGCGACAGGATGATGACCCTGTGGTCGGGCACCGAGGCCAGAAAAGTCCGAAAGGTCTTTCGAAACAGATACAGGCGGTGCGGAAACGGGCGCTGTGCATACAGCCGTGCGGCGGCCCCCGCGTTCAGGAAATCCTGTTGGCCATAGTAATCGAAAAAAGGTGCCAGGGCGGTTCGGTTCTGGCTCAGGAAATCCTGAAGGCCGGTGGTGCCGGTCTTGTGAAACCCGGCATGAACGATGACATGGGGATTTCCGCCCGTCATTCGGGAAAGACGCCCTTGGGCGGGTCGGCGATGATCCGGCCTGCGGCAAGGTCGACGGTCGGCACGGCCTCAAGCGTGAAGGGCAGCAGCGCACCGGTTTTCAGGCCGGGGCCTTGCACCTCCAGCACATCGCTGGCGCCGTGGTTGTGAACCGCGGACACGCGCCCCAATTCGCGCCCGCCCGTGTCCAGAACTGTCAGCCCGATCAGGTCAGCGTGGTAATATTCGTCATCCGGAAGGGTCGGCAGCGCATCGCGGTCGGCGAACAACCGGGTGCCTTTCAGGGCATCGGCCTCTTCCTTGGTGGCGATGCTGTCAATGCGCGCGGCGAAGCCGTTCTTGATCGGACGATCCAGCGCCAGGATGAACTTGCGGGTGCCATCCTCGGACCAAAGCGGGCCATAGTCGCCGATGGCGTCCGGTTCGGCGCAGAAGCTTTTCACCCGCACCTCGCCCTTGACGCCGTAGGCCCCGGCGATCGCCCCCACGCAAATTCGATCGTGGCTCATTTCACACCTACGCAAATTCCACGCTCGACAGCGCCGCCGCGATCAAGGCAGCGGTCCGTCATCGAGCTTCGTTCAAACAGCAACCCGGCCAGAAACCCGGCGCCAACAATCAGGATCAACCGAAAGGGACGAAAAAGCAAACCCATGAGACCGCTCCCGCGTAGAGATCAGCGCGTTTCGATGGGAAGCGCGCCGCGCCGTGTTTCCCATCCGGCATGTTCAAGTTCCGGGCTGTCGTCAACCGTTTCGGGCCAGCCCAGACAGAAATAACCGACCAGTTGCCAGTTGGACGGCACATCAAGGTCGCGACAAAGCCGGTCGGGGTCAAGGATCGACACCCAGCCCAACCCAAGGCCGCGGGCGCGCACCGCGAGCCAGAACAGCATGATGGCCGACACCACCGAATAGCGCCGCATCTCGGGCATTGTGCCCGCGCCAAGACCGGCGCCCTTTTCGGTGGCTTCGTCGCTGAAGATGGCCAGTTGGACGGGCGCGTTTTGCATCCCCGACAGTTTCAGCCCGGCATAAAGCTTAGCCTTGTCACCGGAATAGCCGTGCAGCGCGTCATCATTGGCGGCGGTGAAATTATCCAGCGCGGCCTTGCGGGCGGCACCGCTTTCCACCCGGATCACCCGCCATGGCTCTGACAGCCCCACCGACGGGGCCAGCAGAAACGCGTCGAGGCACTCTTGCAAGAGTGCCTCGTCCACAGGATCGGTGCGAAAGCGGCGCACATCGCGCCGCCAACGCATCAGATCTTCAAGATCCGACTGGAACGCCTTGGGAAAGGTGTGCATGTCAGACCCTATTGGAAGATTATTCTTCCGAAGCGGCTTCTTCTGCAGGCTCTTCGGCAGGTGCGGCAGCGGCTTCAGCGGCGGCGGCAGCCTTGTCGGCTTTTTCCTGCACGCGTTCCTGGGCTTTCTTGCCCGGCTCACCTTTCTTCAGGTTGGCACGCTCTTTCTTCTCAAGCACGCCAGCGGCTTCCAGGAAGCGCGAGACGCGGTCGGACGGCTGCGCGCCCTGGTCCAGCCAGTATTGAACGCGTTCCATGTCCAGTTTCACACGCTCTTCCGAATCTTTCGGCAGAAGCGGGTTATAGGTGCCCAGCTTTTCGATGAAGCGGCCATCGCGCGGCATGCGCGAGTCGGTTGCAACAACGCGATAGAAGGGACGTTTTTTCGAGCCGCCACGGGCGAGACGAATTTTCATAGCCATGAGAGTTTTCCTTTTTTCTAGCTATTCGAGCGGGGCAATGCCCCAGTCATTCCTGATGTTTCTTGTGATGCCTGATGACCTCATCAATGATGAAGTTCAGGAATTTCTTGGCAAATTCGGGGTCCAGATCGGCGCGGCGCGCAAGGTCCTCCAGACGTTCGATCTGTTTGGCTTCGCGGGCCGGGTCCGATGGCGGCAGGTCGTGTTCGGCCTTCAGCCTGCCCACAGCCTGCGTGTGTTTGAAGCGTTCGCCCAGCGTATAGACAAGGATCGCATCCAGCCGGTCGATCGACTTGCGATGATCTTTCAACAGCTCGGCGGCACGGGTCACGTCATCGGTCATGGCCGGGTCCTTTCCGTGGGGGGCGTCAGTCATGAATAGGCCTCCGGGCTGCCGTCACTGTCCAGCGGGTAGGTGAAGACCAGCGCGCCGTCCAAGGTGCCGGTCTGCTCACCGCCAAGTTTGGCGATCAGCGCTTGGCTGGCCGCGTTTTCCGGTGCGACATAGCTGACGATCTCGTCTGGCCCCAAGCTGCGCAGATGGGTCAGCGCGGCTTCTGCGGCTTCGTAAGCAATGCCCTGACGCTGGGCCTCGGGCGCGACGAAAAACCCAAGCTCGATGGCTTGGTCACCGGGTTCGACCCCGGCGAAAACGAACCCGACGATGGTGTCATCCTGACAGACCGTGAACATTCCGTCGCCGCGAAGAACCCAACCCGCCGTGTAGTTCGTAAACTGCGCCCAGATTGTTTCGTGATCCTGCGTCCGGCCGACATATTTGGCCGCAGGCAGGGAAAACAACCGGCTGAACAGGTCGAAATCCCCCAGAACCGGTGCGCGCAGCACCAGCCGCCGGGTGCGCAGCACGGGCAGTGCAGAGCGGGCGGCTTCGGCAATATGGGCGCCGGGGCAGGGAAGCGTGACGGGCGAGACCATGTTACTTCTTCTTCCCGAAACCCGACAGGCCGGGGGGCAGGCCCCCGCCGCCCAGACCGGGCAGGCCACCCTTGGCGCCCATCGCCTTGGCGGCGGCTTCCAGCGCTTTCGGGTCCATCGAGGACGGGTCCATACCACCCATATCGGGCATTCCACCCTTGCCGAACATGCCCTTCATGGCCTGTTTCAGCATCTTGCCTTTGCCCATCTTGCCCATCTTCTTCATCATGTCGCCCATCTGGCGCTGCATTTTCAGAAGTTTGTTCAGTTCGGACACTTCTAGACCCGCACCCGCCGCAATCCGCTTCTTGCGGCTGGCCTGCAGGATCTGCGGATTGGCGCGTTCGCGTTTGGTCATCGACTGTATCAGGGCGATCTGGCGTTTCAGAACCTTGTCGTCCATGCCGGCGGCTTCGGCCTGTTTGGCCATCTTGTTCATGCCCGGCATCATCCCCATGACGCCTTGCATGCCGCCCATCTTGATCATCTGTTCCAGCTGCATCTTCAGGTCGTTCATGTTGAACTGACCCTTCTGGAAGCGCTTCATCATGCGCTCGGCCTGTTCGGCCTCGATGGTTTCCTGCGCCTTTTCGACCAGCGACACGATATCGCCCATGCCAAGGATACGGCCTGCGATCCGCTCAGGCTCGAAGGTTTCCAGCGCGTCCATCTTTTCGCCAAGACCGACATACTTGATCGGCTTGCCGGTGACAGCGCGCATCGACAGGGCCGCCCCGCCGCGCCCGTCGCCATCCATCCGCGTCAGCACCACGCCCGAGATGCCGACCTTGTCGTCAAATTCCTGCGCCACCTCGACAGCGACCTGACCGGTCAGGCCATCGACCACCAGAAGGGTTTCGCGCGGCGTGACGACGTTCGAGACCTGCTCGACCTCGTCCATCAGCACTTCGTCGATATGCAGACGACCGGCGGTGTCCAGCATATAGACATCATAGCCGCCCATCGTCGCCTGCTGCTTGGCGCGTTTGGCGATGTCGACGGGTTTCTGACCCGGCACGATGGGCAGGGTGTCCACGCCGATCTGGGTGCCCAGAACGGCCAACTGATCCATTGCCGCCGGGCGATAGATATCAAGCGATGCCATCAGCACGCGTTTGCCGTCTTTTTCGGTCAGGCGCTTGGCCAGCTTGGCGGTCGTCGTGGTCTTACCACCGCCCTGCAGGCCGACCATCAGGATCGGTGCCGGGGGGCTGTCGATCTTCAGGGCACCCGGTTCGCCCTCGCCGGTCAGAACATCGACCAGCGCGTCATGGACAATCTTCACGACCTGCTGGCCGGGGGTCACGGATTTGGTGACTGCTTGCCCGGTGGCCTGTTCCTGCACCTTCTTGATGAAGTCGCGGGCGACGGGCAGCGAAACGTCCGCCTCAAGCAAGGCCACGCGCACTTCGCGCAGGGCGGTTTTCACGTCATCCTCGGACAGCGCACCCTGTTTCGTCAGGCGGTCAAAGACACCGGACAGGCGGTCTGACAGGCTTTCGAACATATCTCGGCTCCTTTGCCGTTTCGTTTCCCCCTAGATAGGGGTGGGTTGCGCATATCCAAACCTCAAACCAGTAACGCCCCTGTGGGCGCGACGCGCTGACAGGGGGCGATCCCGGCATAGGCCATGGGACCGGAAGCATAACGACTCCCGGAATTGGGGCGGACATAGACCGCTTGGCCCAAGCTGTCAAGGAAAGCCGCAGGCAGGGTCGCTGCCTGGCATCAATTGACATGTATCATGGTTGAGTGCCGCAGTGTAACGTATCGAGAAAGGGAAACGGAACACTCAAACACAGGAGCACCGAGATGTATAAGAATGTCCTCGTGCCGATTGCGCTGGATCATGAGCGCGACACCAAGGAAGCGCTGAGCATTGCGAAAGCCATTGCCGAGAAAGGCGCAAAGATCACAGCCCTTCACGTGATGGAAGAGGTGCCAGCCTATGTCGCGCAATATCTGCCCGAAGGTCAGTTGGAAGAAAATGTGCACGAGCTTCAAGCGCGTATGAAAGAAGAACTGGCCGGTGAAGACAATATCGGCATCAAAGTCGTGTCGGGCCATGCCGGGCATGCGATTGTCGATTACGCAAAGCATAACGATGTCGATTGTATCGTCGTTGCGTCGCACCGGCCCGGTCTGACCGACTTTTTCCTTGGCTCGACCGCGGCCCGCGTCGTGCGTCATGCACCCTGTGCCGTGCATGTCTCGCGGTAATTTGCCGATTGGTCGAACGGTGTCGAAGCGGGTCCTTGCGGCCCGCTTTTTCATGCCTACATGATTGATCGAGAAGGCAGGAGGAGCCAGCAGATGAAATGTCCGATTGATGGAACCGACCTTTTGATGACGGAACGCCACGGGGTCGAGATCGACTATTGTCCCCAATGCCGGGGCGTCTGGCTGGACCGGGGTGAGCTGGACAAGATCATCGAGAAGGCAACCCCTGCCGTGGTGCTGCCGGATCCCGACCCGGCCCCGGTCGATCCGCCCGACCTGCCGGGGCCGATCACCACCGATGCCCCCCATCGCAGCGACCGCGAGGACAAACGATACCGAAAGCCGCCGCGCAAGGACCGGTATCGTTACGACGATGACGACGACGATTATGACGACGACTACCGCCATGCGAAACGCTATAAACGAAAGCGTCGCAAGTCGATCCTGTCCGAGATTTTCGACTTCGATTGATCCGCCCACGATCCGGGTCGGGGGTGAGCTATTTCCGCCCACCCCCAAATCTCGTATTCATCTGCTGCGCGAAAGGCTTTAGGCTTTCCTTATCAACAGGAGGAAGCCATGCCAAAGATCAGCAAAGCCCCCGATTATCAAACCGTTATCACCACGTTCGAAATGACGCCCGGCACCTGTCAGGATTTGCTGGATGCGCTGTCGGACGCCTATCACGAATTCATTTCGAAACAGCCCGGTTTCGTCGGGGCCGGATTGCATGTCAACGACGCGCAGACGCGGATTGCCAACTATTCGCAATGGAAACGGCGCGAAGATTTTCAGGCCATGCTGCGCTCCGATGAGATGCGCGAGCGGAACCGCGTGATCGCGACCCTGTGCAAAAGCTTCGAACCGGTCATGTATGACGTGTTCGAAACGTTCGACTGAGCATTGCGGAAAGGCTTCAAAATGAAAAAGACGATTGCAGTTCTTGCCGTCGCGCTGTTGGCGACCCCTGCGGTGGCAGACGGGGTGAACATTCGCCCGGACGTGGCGTCGGTGACGGTCGACACGGCCTCGGGGCCTGTCGAGATATCCCGCAACCCCGATCAGGACAACCAGATCACGGGGGAATGGGCGCGCACCTCGCGCGCGTGTCCGAATTTCTGCGTGCAGCCGATGGTGCCCGCGCCCGGCGTGACCCCGATTGGCGAGCTTGAACTGCTGGCGATGCTGCAAGACCCCGAGGTGATCGTGGTCGACAGCCGCGTGCCGGCGGACCACGCGGGCGGCACGATCCCCGGTGCGATCTCGATCCCTTATAACGAGGCGGCGGATCGGCTGGACGAACTGGGCTGCGAAATCGACTTTGACGGGTTCGATTGTGAAGGCGCAAAGCCCGTTGCGCTGTTCTGCAACGGCAACTGGTGCGGTCAATCGCCCACCGCCGCGCGCCGGATGATCGAGGCAGGATATCCTGCTGAAAAAATCCATTACTATCGGGGTGGAATGCAGGCGTGGCGGCTGCTGGGGCTGACCGTTTCCGACCCTCAATGATATCAATGCCTTGGCGCGGGCCTGCCCCCGTTGCGTCAAGGCTTGGCGACGTTGCAAAATTGGGGCAGTCCGTTGGGCAGGTGATCCGCTGCCATTGACCCGGCGCGTCGACACCACCAAGTTGGGCGCAACGATGAGGGGATGACAATGTCGCTGATGACCCGGAAACGACACCATGGACTGCGCGCCGTTGCCCTTGCAACGGGGCTGGTTTTGTCATCCATCGTCGCAGGTGCCGCCAACGCGCAAGAGCTTATCGGCTCTTACGTGGCGTATATCGGGCAGCCGGATCTTTATAATTCCAAAGGGGCGCGGCTGAAACAGCCCTGGCAAATCCTGCGTCAGGACCGGGCCAACTTCCACCGTTTCGGTATCAGCCAGCCGGGGGATGAGTTCGACCCGTTTTTCGGCTCGATCGACAATCGCAAGATCATGGAGCGCATGGTGATGAACGGTTCGATTGATCCGCAGGCGGCCAAGCGTCTGATGCAGGGTGAGGCAACCGTGTTCGTGCGCATTTATGGCCGTGGCAATACGGGCACCTCACTTACGGTGACTGTTGCAAGATGATCCGCCCCGCGCGGCGCAGGGCGTAAAGCGTCAAGGCGGCGGCTTCCCTTAGATACCCCCTGACGATGCGGCCTGCCGGGGTCGGGCGCAACGCGGGTGATGCGCAGTCCGGGTTCAAACCGAACTCGCGCGCCACAAGCTTTGCACGGCAGGCGTGATAGCGGTCGGTGACCAGAACGACCCTGGCCCCCGGTGGCAGAAGCGGTTTGGAATTTCTGATATTTTCCAGGGTATTGCGCGACCGGTCTTCGATCTGGATCACCCCGGTCGGCACCCCGGACCTTTCGCATATCTGGCCGATCACACTTGCCTCGCTTCGACCTGCACGGGGCACACCGCCCGAGGCGATGATCCGGTCCACGCGCCCTTGCCGATACAGGTCGGCCGCCAGACAGGCCCGTCGGCGCAACGCCAGCGAGGCCGTTCCGTCCGGGCGCACGGCGGCCCCCAGAACGATGGCAACACGGGTCATTCGGGATAGGTCTGGCGGCAGGTCTTGGTGCCTGCCACGGCTTTCCGTTGCGCCTGGGTCAGTTTCGCCTTCAGGCTTGCCAGCTTCGCCTTTTCGTTTCCGATGTCGATGGAAACCGGCGTTTCAATCTGCTGAAAGGCGGTTCGGTGGCAGGTATAGGGCCGCCTTTTGCTGTCATAGCACACCCGCGTGCTGCGAATGGGAATCGACTGCCGGTGCAGGGCATAGCCGCGCGCGATATTCGCTTCGGTTGTCTTGATCTGGGCTTGCAGCGTTCGATAATCCGCCGTCGCCCCGGCGATGCAGCGTTGCTGCGGCGTGGCGCAGGCGGTCAGGCCCAGCATAACCGCAAGACCGGCCACGGCGGGGATACGGTGGAAAAGTAACATGATACGCGGTCCTTCATCGGCCTTCTGAACAGCCGGATGATAGCATTCAGTGGCTGATGTTTGAAAGACCGCAGCGTCGCACAATCCGTTGAGGATGGCGCGGTGCAGAGGGTCTGCGACACTCGTGACAAGCAGTTCGGCTTGTGCCACGCGCCGCGCCCGGCTATCTCTGCCCGAAAGGAGCGGGTCACATGGCAAGACAGGCAGGGGCGTCCAGCGTTGAAATGGACGAGCGCGAGAAATCCAAACGCATTGGCGCATTGTCCGGGCTGTGGCCGTTCATGCAACCTTATCGGCTGTGGATTCTGGCCGCGTTCTGTGCGCTGGTGTTCACGGCCGGCATTTCCCTGATCCTGCCCATTGCGGTGCGTCGCGTCGTCGATGGGTTCGGGGAAGCGACCAACCAGTTGCTGGACAAGTATTTCCTGGCGGCTTTGATCGTGGCCAGCTTGCTCGCGCTGGGAACCGGGTTGCGGTATTACCTCGTGACCCGTCTGGGCGAACGGGTGGTGGCCGATATCCGCAAGGCGGTGTTTGACCGCGTTGTGGGGATGAGCCCGGCTTTCTATGAAAACATCATGACCGGCGAGGTTCTGAGCCGGATCACGACGGACACGACCCTGATCCTGTCGGTGATCGGGTCATCCGTATCCGTTGCCCTGCGCAATGTGTTCATTTTCCTTGGCGGGATGGTCCTGATGCTGCTGACCTCGGCCAAGCTGACGGGGCTTGTGCTGCTGATCGTGCCCATCGTCATTGTGCCGATCATCGTGTTGGGGCGGCGGCTGCGCGTGCTGGGGCGCGAGAACCAGGAATGGATCGCCAAAAGCTCGGGCAATGCGTCCGAGGCGTTGTTGTCGGTGCAAACCGTGCAGGCCTTCACCCATGAAGACCTGAGCCGCGGCGAATTTGCCGGGCTGACCGAGGAGAGTTTTATTTCGGCCAGACGCCGCATCGGCACCCGTGCGGTGATGACGGTGATCGTGATTTCGCTGATCTTCTCGGGCGTCGTGGGTGTGTTGTGGATCGGGATGCGGGATGTGACCGGGGGCACGATCTCGATCGGGGCGCTGGTTCAGTTCGTGATCTATTCGGTGATGGTGGCGGGCGCGGTCGGTGCCCTGTCTGAAATCTGGAGCGAGCTACAGCGCGCCGCCGGCGCCACCGAACGGTTGGTCGAGCTTCTGAACGCCGAGGATGCGGTGAAAGACCCTGCCAACCCGATCGCCATTACCGCGCGCCCGAAAGGCGAGATTGCATTCGAAGATGTCACCTTCCACTATCCCGCACGCCCCAATCAGGCGGCGTTGGAAGGCATTTCGCTAAACGTTGCGCCGGGTGAAACCGTGGCTTTGGTCGGTCCCTCCGGGGCAGGTAAATCAACGATTATTCAACTGATCCAGCGGTTCTATGACCCGGAAAGCGGCGCGGTGAAACTGGATGGGATCGACCTGCGCCAGATGCGTCGGGACGAGTTCCGCAAATACGTGGCGCTGGTCCCGCAGGACGCGGTGATTTTCGCGGCTTCGGCGCGCGAAAACATCCGCTTCGGTCGCCCTGACGCCTCGGATGCCGAGGTTGCCGCTGCCGCACGCGCCGCGGCTGCCGATGAATTCTTGGAAAAGCTGCCCGAAGGCTATGACACCTATGTCGGCGAACGCGGCGTGATGCTGTCGGGCGGCCAGAAACAGCGCATCGCCATCGCCCGCGCGATCCTGCGGGATGCGCCCATCCTTCTGCTGGACGAGGCGACATCGGCGCTGGATGCTGAAAGCGAACGTCTGGTGCAACATGCGGTGGACGAGCTTGCGCAGGGGCGCACCACACTGATCGTCGCGCACCGTCTGGCGACGGTGAAAAAGGCGGACCGGATCGTCGTGTTCGACGAAGGCCGCATCGTGGCGCAAGGCACCCATGATGAGCTTGTGGCACAGGATGGGCTGTATGCCCGGCTGGCACGCTTGCAGTTTACCGAAGGCATGGCCTGATCGCTTTCGCCCATTTACCTCCCCTTGCGTCACCTGAATTTGCCACGTCACGTCACACTTGCGGGGTTTGGGATTTGACCGCATTCTTGTGATCAAATGACCGCCCGGTGCTCTGGGCGCAGGGGAGGATTTGGAATGTATGATTTTGGGTCGATGAAAGACCGTAACGCGGTCGAGGCCGAGATGGGGTGGGACAAGCGCGACAAGCCCGTCACGCTGTATCAGATGCTGGAACGCACGGCGAAGAAGTTCCCTGATCGTCCTGCGGCGTCCTATCAGCTGACATCCGGGCCGACGGATGCCAAGGAAACCGTGACCTGGCGGCAAATGCTTGAACGCTCGTGCCAGGCGGCGAACCTGTTTCGGTCTTTGGGGATTGGTGAAAAAGACGTTGTGGCTTTCCTTCTGCCCAACTGCAACGAAACGATCTATACGCTGATGGGCGGCGGCATTGCGGGGATCGTCAACCCGATCAACCCGCTTCTGGATGCCGAGCAGGTGTCGGGCATCCTGCGCGAAACCGGGGCCAAGGTGCTGGTGACGCTGAAATCCTTCCCGAAATCCGAGGTCGCGCAACTGGCCGCGAAATCGGTGGCGATGGCGCCGAACGTGGAAACCGTGCTTGAGATCGACCTGAACCGGTATCTCAGTCCTCCGAAAAGCTGGCTGGTGCCGCTTTTGCGCCCGAAGAACCCGGTGACGCACAAGGCACGTGTGCTGGACTTCGTGGCCGAGATGTCGCGCCAGAACAAGACGCTCGATTTCACCGATACGTCCGAGGATCGCGTGGCGGCCTATTTCCACACCGGCGGCACGACCGGCACACCGAAAGTGGCGCAGCACAAGTATTCCGGTATGGTCTATAACGGCTGGCTGGGGTCGAGCCTGTTGTTTGATGAAAACGACGTGATCATCTGCCCCCTGCCGCTGTTCCACGTCTTTGCCGTGCATGTGATCTGGATGTCGGTTCTGATGGCCGGCAGCCATTTCGTGCACCCCACGCCCGCCGGCTATCGTGGCGAAGGCGTGTTCGACAATTTCTGGAAGCTGATCGAACGCTACAAGGTCAGTTTCATGATCACCGTGCCGACGGCGATTTCGGCCCTGATGCAGCGGCCTGTCGATGCGGATGTGTCCTCGCTCAAGACCGCGTTTTCAGGCTCGGCGCCGCTTCCGATCGAGCTTTACAACCGCTTTGTCGCAGCCACCGGCGTCACGATCGTCGAAGGCTATGGCTTGACCGAAGCCACCTGTCTGGTGTCCTGCAACCCGCCGACCGGTGACAAGAAAGTCGGGTCGGTCGGGGTGCCGTTCCCCTATACGGACGTGAAGATCCTGTCTTGTGATGAGGATGGAAATGTCCTGAAGGAACATGACGTGGACGAGGTGGGCGAGATTTGCCTGTCCAACCCCGGGGTCTTCGCGGGCAGCACCTATACGGAAGAGGCCAAGAACAAAGGCCTGTTTGCCTATGACACCTATCTGCGCACGGGCGATCTGGGGCGGCTTGATGAAGATGGCTATCTGTGGATCACGGGCCGCGCCAAGGACCTGATCATCCGGGGCGGGCACAACATCGACCCGGCCGAGATCGAAGAGGTTCTGGCAGGTCACGATGCGGTGTCCTTCGTCGGGGCGATCGGGCAGCCTGACAGCTATTCCGGGGAACTGCCCTGTGCCTATGTCGAACTGGTCGGCGGGGCGCAGGTGACGGCGGACGAGCTGATGGACTATGCCAGAAAGCATATCCACGAGAAGGCTGCCATGCCCAAACATATCGAGATATTGGACGAATTGCCCAAGACCGCGGTGGGCAAGGTGTTCAAGCCGGATCTGCGCAAATCGGCGATCACCCGCGTCTATGACAAGGCACTGGAAGATGCCGGTCACGCAGCCCATGTGGCCGAGGTGATCGACGACAAGAAACGCGGGTTGGTGGCGCGGTTGCGCGCGACGGGGGACGTGGATCACGAGGCTGTGGCCCATTGCCTGGGCGAGTTCACCCGCCCGTTCGAATGGATGGATTGAAACGGGAATCGCGCCCTTTCCGGCGCGGATACCACAGGCCAAACACACGAATGGCGCGCCAAACCGGCGCGCCATTGTTGTCTAAAGGTGCACTGTCGGTCAGAAGCGTCGATCAGAAGCGGAAGGTACCGCGCAACTGGATCGTGGTTGCGTCGACATCGACGCCGCTGCCGTTGAAATCGGCAAACTCATGATACAGAACTTCCGCGCCCAGGTTGAATGAGCTGGTCACGCGATGTTCATAGCCGGCACCGATGAAATAGCCATCGCTGTCACCCAGCGTGTCCGTATAGGCATTGGCGTAACCAGCGGTCGCGTAGAGCAGCCCGTCGCCCATCTTGTAACCGCCACGCGCCTTGATGCGCAGGACGTTCTCAAGGTTGGCAACGCCGCCAACATCCACATCGGCCCAGTCATAGTCGATCCCGACACCGGCGACCCAGTTGCCCATATCGAAATCGTAACCCGCGGTCAGACCACCGATGACTCCGTCGCCTTCGACACCTGCGGCGGTGGTGCCGACATCGGCGAAACCGATCTGGGCACCGATATAGGCGCCGGTCCAGTCCGGCATGGCAGCCGGGGCGGGGGTATAGGCAATGGTCGGCTCTGGCGCCGGTTCTGCCATGCTTCCGGCCAATGCGGTTGTCGCTGTCAGTGCGATGACCGCTGTGGTGTAAGAAAACGTCTTCAACATGTGTTCCATCCTCTCGTTATCTGTGGCCCTAATACGAGGCTTAGGTGCCTCTGGATCATATTTAGGGGTGGATTGGCGCAGATTTAAGGGGGTGGGGCCGTGTGTCGCCCCGTGGTGGCGGGGATTCGCCAAGGCGTTCACGCGGTCGGTTGATACATGCCGATCGCCGCTGGTTCCCCCGGAAAAAGGGCGCGTCTGCCGCGCCCTGATGAAAGAATTCGTGATCGTGGTATCCCGCGCAGCGGGGCCGTTCAGTGCAGTTTGCCAGACAGGTCAATGGACACGACCTGGTTGTCGATGCCGTCGATTTCCATCACCCGGCCGGCGGCGCTGGTGTCAAGACCGACACGCTTGGCCCAGCGTGGCCAACTGGCCGGGATCAACCCCAGGACCTGCGTTGCGCCCAGGTCGCGGGCGGATTTCGTCATTTCCGAGATCAGGTGAGCATGAACAAGGCGGCGCATCCGTTGCGGCGTATCATGCGCCACGAAGACCCGGCTGCTTTCCCAGATGTTTTCGGCCACCGGGGCCTCTTCATACAGAAGGTCCGAGGGGATCGAATCCAGCAACCCAAGCTGTGCGTCGCGGATCATGTAGGTGTAGACACCGCAGCGTGCCGTGGTTGGCGTCAATCGGATGCCCGCCAGCACACGCCCGAACTCATGCACCGCCACCCAGCGGCTGGCTGGTGTGTCATACTGGTCGAATTCCATCCCCATCGCTTCGGGAAGGTTCCAGCGGTTCTGAATGATGAAACTTTGCCGCCTGGCGCGAAGTAGATTTGCAAATAACTCGCCATGGTTGTGTATGTTGGCGAAAGAAAGTGTGGTCGTCTGCATGACATTCTCCGGTTTGGTTGGGAAACGGGAAGCACGCCCCGGCGACAGCCGGGTCTAGATCAGGCGATAATCCTTGGCCCTTTGAATGGCCTCGGCCGAGGTGCGTGCGAATAACTTCTTGCGGGCAGAGGCCAGTCGCGCCTTCAGCGCGCTTTCCGAAATGCCCAGCACAACCGCACCGTTTGCATACCGCTCGCCCGAGGCCAGAACACGAAGTGCTTCGATCTCGGCCTTGGTCAGCGTGTCAGGGGGTTGTGAAACATGGTGAAGCCGAAGCACGACACCGCTGATGGCGGCAATCTCTTCATCGGTGAATTCCCGGTCGGCCCGGGCCAAACCCGCAACCGTCCGCGACGAGATTTCACCACAGGACACGCAAACGCCATAGACCAGCCCGTGACGTGCCGCATCTTTCATGATGCCGAACGGGTCGGGCAGGTCGATATCGCTCCAGCGTGTGGCGCCGGTGCGCGATATGCCCCAGGCGATCATCGGGTCGCGCAGGGCGTAAGCACTGCGCGTATAGTGATCGGACCAGGCTTGCGAGTAGGTCTGGAAGGTCAAGAGAGGTGCGGCAAAACGAATGTGCAGCCCGACGAAATATCCCGCCGAGGCCATAGGTCCCAATTCGTTCAGCAGCGAGTCGATCGCTTGATTCCGGCTCATGGCTAAATCTTGGTTACACCGAAGAAAAACACAACCTAAAAGTGTACCTAGAAACAGAAAACAACTGATAAATGTTTCACGACACCTTGGCGGGCAACGCTGTCACTGAACAAAAACAGATGCAAGCGTAAACCGGTGCTGAAAAAGGCGAAACAATCAGGGGTTGAAAATTCCTCTGAATCCTCCAACAGCTAACGCGTCACCCGTGATTTTTATCCAATATGCGGAAGATGCATGACCGGAGCGGTGGCCCAGCTGTGTGGGTCACTCATGATCTTCGATTTGTCGGAAATCAATGGTGCTGCTGGGGAGGATTGAACTCCCGACCTCACCCTTACCAAGGGTGCGCTCTACCACTGAGCTACAGCAGCACTCTGTCGTGGGCGGCTGAGTAGCCCTAATCGGCGCGCGACGCAAGCGCATTCTGGACCCTTTTTTTAACCTGCGTTACAGAAGGGGGCATGGAGCGTAAGAAGACACCCCGGAACCCCCCGAAAAAAGGGGCGGATCGTGATGAGCGGCTGAAGGCTGCGCTGAAAGCCAACATGGCGCGGCGCAAATCCCAGGCGCGGGCACGGGCGGAAAACGGGGCCAATCGGTCGCAGACAGAAAAAGACCAATAGAAAAGGCGGGCAGATGGATTCGATAGTTGTGACCGGCGGCGGCGAGCTGCATGGCGAAATTCCCATTGCAGGGGCGAAGAACGCGTGTCTGACCCTGATGCCCGCGACCCTGCTGTCGGAAGAGCCGCTGACGCTGACCAACGCGCCGCGCCTGTCAGACATCAAGACGATGACCGAATTGCTGGCGTCCCTGGGGGCCGAGGCTACGTCGATGCAGGATGGGCAGGTGTTGGCGATGTCGTCGCATGACATCAACAACCACGTCGCGGACTATGACATCGTGCGCAAGATGCGCGCCTCGAACCTGGTGCTGGGGCCGATGCTGGCGCGGCTGGGCCATGCGGTTGTCTCGTTGCCCGGCGGGTGTGCGATTGGGGCACGGCCCATGGATCTGCACATTTTCGGGCTGGAGAAGCTGGGTGCCGAGATCGAGTTGAAAGACGGTTACCTGCACGCCAAGGCGCCGCGTGGCCTGAAAGGGGCCGAGATCGAACTGGCCTTTGCCTCGGTCGGGGCCACGGAAAACATCCTGATGGCGGCCACGCTGGCCAAGGGCACGACCGTCATTCGCAACGCGGCGCGCGAGCCGGAGATCGTGGATTTGGCCGACTGCCTGCGCCAGATGGGCGCGCAGATCGACGGTGACGGCACGTCCGAGATTGTGGTTCAGGGCGTGGACCGGCTGCACGGCGCGACCCATCCGGTTGTCACCGACCGGATCGAACTTGGCACCTATATGCTGGCCCCCGCCATTGCAGGTGGTGAAGTCGAATGCCTGGGCGGTCGTATCGACCTGGTGAAGAGTTTTGTCGAGAAGCTGGATGCGGCGGGCATTCAGGTGGAGGAGACCGAGCGCGGCCTGAAAGTCGCGCGCAAGAATGGGCGCGTTTCTGCGGTCGATGTGACGACCGAACCCTTCCCCGGCTTCCCGACCGACCTGCAAGCCCAGATGATGGCGATGCTCTGCACCGCGAATGGCACATCGGTGCTGCACGAAACCATCTTCGAAAACCGCTTCATGCACGCCCCCGAACTGACCCGCATGGGCGCGAATATCGAGGTGCATGGCGGCACGGCCACGGTGCATGGGGTCGACAAGCTGAAAGGGGCCCCGGTCATGGCGACCGATCTGCGCGCTTCGGTGTCGTTGATCCTTGCGGGGATGGCGGCGGAAGGTGAAACCGTGGTCAGCCGTGTCTATCACCTTGATCGCGGGTACGAGAAGGTCGTGCGCAAGCTGTCCTCGATCGGGGCTAAAATCGAACGGATCAAAGAATGACAGACACAGATCAAGATGCCCGGTTCGAGGATGGGGCAGAGGCCCCCCTTCGCCTGATTGCGATGGACGATGACGACCTGCAGGTGATCAGTGCGCTGGTGCAGGATGCGGTGTTTCCGGCGTCCGAGATCGTGTGGGATGCGCGCCATAGGCGCTTTGCGCTCTTGCTTAACCGCTTCCGGTGGGAAGACGTGCCCGCCGCCAAACGCCGCCAGCGGCCTGTTGAACGGGTGCAATCGGTGCTATCCATTTCCGATGTATTAAAAGTGCAAAGCCAGGGCGTTCAGCGCGGCGACAAGGATTTGGTCCTGTCGCTATTGTCTCTGTCCTTCGTCGCGGGCGAAGACGGGATGGGGCGGTTGGAACTGGTTCTGGCAGGTGACGGCGCGATTGCGCTGGAGGTCGAAACGCTGGATGTCACCCTGCAAGATGTCACCCGTCCCTATGTTGCGCCGTCGCGCCATACGCCCGAGCACCCGGAATAGACCATGCCCCAGTTTCTGAACTCTCAAGACGCAGATTTCGAGGCGCGTTTTGCCGACCTTCTGTCGATGAAACGCGAAGACAGCCCCGAGGTTGATGACATCGTCGCCGGGATCATCGCCGATGTGCGCATCCGTGGGGATGAGGCGGTGATCGAGTTGACGTCGAAATTCGACCGGCTGGACCTTACACCCAAGACGCTGCGGTTTTCCCCCGACGAGATTGACGCGGAATGCGCCAGGGTTTCGGATGCCGATCGCGCGGCGCTGGAACTGGCGGCGGACCGCATCCGCGCCTATCACACGCGCCAGATGCCGGATGACCAGCGGTGGACCGACGATGCCGGGGCCGATCTGGGCTGGCGGTGGTCGGCGGTCAGCGCGGCGGGGCTTTACGTGCCGGGCGGGCTTGCCAGCTATCCGTCCTCGGTCCTTATGAATGCGATTCCGGCCAAGGTGGCGGGGGTGGGGCGTCTGGCCATCACCGTTCCGACCCCGGATGGGGTGGTCAATCCCTTGGTATTGCTGGCCGCGAAGATCGCCGGGGTGGACGAGATCTATCGCATCGGCGGTGCGCAGGCGGTGGCGGCCTTGGCCTATGGCACAGAAACGATTGCCCCGGTCGACAAGATCACCGGGCCGGGCAACGCCTTTGTGGCTGCCGCCAAGCGCCGCGTATTCGGCAAGGTCGGGATCGACATGATCGCGGGCCCGTCCGAGATTCTCGTGATCGCCGACGCGAATAATGACCCGGATTGGCTGGCACTGGACCTGATGAGCCAGGCCGAGCATGACGAAAGCGCGCAATCCCTGCTGATCACCACGGACGAGCGCTTCGGCCGCAAGGTCGCCGACGCGGTCGAGAAACGCCTTGAAACGCTTGAGCGTCGCGACATTGCCGGGGCCAGCTGGCGTGATTTCGGCGCGGTCATCACGGTGGCCGATCTGGATCAAGCCGCCGCCCTGTCCAACCGCATTGCGCCCGAGCACTTGGAGCTTTGTGTCGCAGACCCCGAAGCGTTGGCGGAAAAATGTATCCATGCCGGTGCGATCTTCATTGGCCAATGGACGCCCGAAGCCATCGGCGATTATGTCGGTGGTCCCAATCACGTGCTGCCGACGGCTCGGTCTGCCCGGTTCAGTTCGGGTTTGTCGGTGATGGATTTCCTGAAACGCACCACGCTGGCCCGGATGACCCCGGCGGCGCTGTCTGCCATCGGTCCTGCCGCCGAAACACTTGCCATTTCCGAAAGTCTTGAAGCGCATGGCCTGTCGGTGCGTGCGCGGCTTGACGCCTTGAACGATTGACCCTCAGAGTATTCCGATGACCACGAACCGTATCAACGACATCCAGATCGACGACAGCGGCCTTGCCGCACCGACCCCTGCCATCGAACAGGAACGCAAGGTCGCCATTTTCGACCTGTTGGAAGACAACAGTTTCGAACTGGCCGGACGCGACGATCAGACCCCGCCTGAAGGCCCCTATCATCTGGGGCTGTCCATTCGGGAAAAGCGGCTTGTGGTCGATGCCAAAACCGAAAACGGCAGCCCGGCGGCAGAGTTTCATCTGTCGCTTGGTCCGTTCCGGCAGGTGGTGAAGGACTATTTCGCGATCTGTGAAAGCTATTTCGATGCGGTGAAGAAACTGCCCCCCAGCCAGATCGAGGCCATCGACATGGCCCGGCGCGGCATTCACAACGAAGGCGCGCGGGTGTTGCAGGAGCGGCTGGAAGGTAAGGCCAATGTCGACATAGATACCGCGCGTCGCCTGTTTACCCTGATTTGCGTCCTGCACTGGGGCTGAACATGTCGGCGGATCGTCCCCAATCGGTGCTGTTCTGTTGCGACCACAATGCGGTGCGTTCGCCCATGGCCGAGGGGATGATGAAAGCCTTTTACGGGCACGATATCTATGTCCAATCCGCTGGCGTCCACAGCGAGATGGAGATTGATGGGTTTTCCGTGTCGGTTTGCGACGAGCTGGGGATCACCCTGTCCAATCACCGGGTGCGCAGCTTTGACCAGATGGAGGAGTGGGGCGATGACCTGTCCAGTTTCGATCTGGTTGTTGCACTGTCCCCCGCCAGCCAACGGCGGGCGCTTGAGCTGACCCGACTGTTCCATCTGGAGGTCGAATACTGGCCGATTCTCGACCCCACCGGGCTTGGCACGCGGCGCGACGAAAAGCTGGCCGCCTATCGCCAGGCGCGCGACCAGATTCGCGGCCACATCCTTGAGCGGTTCGGCCCGCCGCACCCGCAAGTGGATGAAACCACGGCCTAATCGGTCGCCATGCCGGATTTCCCTTGAAAAACTGAAAGATTGGTCCCATTTAGAGGGCGCTCACAAAGGGTGGGTGAAAATACAGGAGTGAACATGGCCCAGGAAGAACTGCCACTTCCGCGCATTTGACGCGGATAACCACTATAGGAGAGACCATGGCCAAGGAAGAACTGCTCGAATTCCCCGGTGTCGTGAAGGAACTCCTGCCGAATGCGACATTCCTGGTCGAGCTGGAAAACGGCCATACGATTATCGCTCATACGGCAGGAAAAATGCGCAAAAACCGCATTCGTGTTCTGGCTGGCGACAAGGTGCAGGTCGAGATGACGCCCTATGATCTGACCAAGGGTCGGATCAACTACCGCTTCAAGTAAGTGGTCTGCCGGGCATGACACGCCCCAAGCTGATTCTGGGCTCTGGCAGCCCAAGACGGGCCGAGTTGCTGGCGCAGCTCGGCCTTGTTGCAGATGGGGTGCGCCCGCCGGACGTGGACGAGACAGCCGAGAACGGCGAACTTCCGCTGGCCTATTGCCGCCGGATCGCTGCGGCGAAGGCTGACGCAATGCAGGTGGCGGCGGACGAGGTCGTCTTGTGCGCTGACACCACCGTGGCGCTGGGCCGCCGTATTCTGGGCAAGCCCGAGGATGCCGGTCAGGCGGCCGAGTTTCTGCTGGCCCTGTCCGGGCGGCGCCATCGTGTCATCACCTCGGTCGTTGTGCGCAATGCGAACCAGACCTGGGCGCGCGACGTGGTGACAACCGTCAAGTTTAAACGTCTGTCCGATGCCGAACTGAATGCTTATCTCGCGTCTGACGACTGGCGTGGCAAGGCTGGGGCGTATGCCATCCAAGGCCCTGCCGGGGCCTTCGTCACCTGGCTTCAGGGAAGCTACACCGCTGTCGTCGGCCTGCCGGTGGCCGAAACCGCCAACCTGCTGGTGGCCGCCGGATACCCGCTTTACGGAGAGAGCACATGAAAGGCAGCGTGATCGCGCTTGACCATTACAAGGGTCGCATGGCAGCGGCGCATATCGTCGATGGTCGGCTGGAAGACCTGCTGATCGAGCCACCCGAAGACGTGACGCTGCCCGGCGCGGTTTTCCGGGCCATCTGCGACCGCCCGTTGAAAGGGCAGGGGGGCATGATGCTGCGCCTGCCGGACGGGGAAACCGGGTTTCTGCGTCAAGGCAAGGGGTTGAAGCCCGGTCAGCCCATCCTGGTGCAGGTCACCGGCTTTGCCGAGGACGGCAAGGCCGTTCCGGTGACGCAAAAGCTGCTGTTCAAGAGCCGCTTTGCCATTGTCACGCCCGAGGCACCCGGCATCAATGTCAGCCGCGCCATTCGCGACGATGAAGAACGCGTGCGTCTTCTGGATATCGCGCATGAGGTGATGGACGGGGCAGAGGAAGGATTGATCCTGCGCTCGGTCGCGACGACCGGTGCGGATGGTGAAATTGCCGACGATATTGCGCAGATGCTGGATCTGTCGCGCGCTTTGCGTGCGGATGCAACGGGGCAGGTGCCTGAGCTGCTGCTTGACGGCGCTGATCCGCATCATCAGGCATGGCGTGAATGGGCAACGCCCGATCAGTTGGATGATGGGGAGGGGGCGTTCGACCGCCACGGCGTGCCCGATTTGATCGCCGACCTGAACAATCCACGGGTGTCCCTGTCAGGCGGGGCCTTCGCCTTCGTCGAACCCACCCGCGCCTTTGTGGCCGTGGACGTGAACACCGGTGCGGACAGCAGCCCGGCGGCTGGCCTGAAGGCCAATATCGCCACCGCGCAGGCCCTGCCGCGTGTTTTGCGGTGTCGGGGCCTGGGCGGTCAGATCGTCGTCGATTTCGCGCCAAGCCCGAAAAAGGACCGACGCCAGATCGAGCAAGCCCTGCGCAACGCCTTTCGTGCAGACGGGATCGAGACATCTCTGGTCGGCTGGACCACGCTGGGCAATTTCGAATTGCAGCGCAAGCGCGAACGGATGAGCCTGCGCGCCTGTCTGAAGGACCTGACATGAGCTGCCCCGTTTGCGATAAAAAGACCGATCCGACCTACCGCCCCTTCTGCTCGCGCCGTTGTGCAGACGTGGATCTGGGGCGCTGGCTGAGCGGGTCGTATGCGGTGCCATCCGAGGACCCGGAAGACCTGGAAGAGGCCGCCGATGCGCTGTCCCGCGCGCGGCCTTCGGAAAGTCACGGCCCGCACTGAAAAACCTGCATTTTCCCTCTGGACACGGCCCGACCCCCCGTCTACAACCCGCCCACCCGAACGATGAACCGTTCACCCGTGCCCGGGTAGCTCAGGGGTAGAGCAGTGGATTGAAAATCCTCGTGTCGGTGGTTCGATTCCGCCCCCGGGCACCACTAGCTCGGCTAACCCGACATCGGTTGCGAGCGCGCGAGTCGGAAGTGTTGGAATTCATACAAAGCTTGATGTGGCGCGCTTTGGGTTGGGTACTAAACTGCCTGAACAACATCGGCCACATTCGATATCCGTCGAGTCGCCCAGTCACACCTGATCAGGGCAATCCCCGACATTCGTTCCGCTGCCCGAGGGGGGCCGTTCAAATGGTGCAATCGCGGCAATGTACCAACAGCTGGTCTCGGATGCAGTAAGCGGGCGGAAATGGTAAGATGATAGTGAACCTATGTTGGAGACCCAATGCACATCATCTCGCCCATGGCAATTGCCTTTGCCGCAACCGCCGTAACCTTGGCCCCCGCTGCGGGACAAACTCCCGGCTTCTGCGACGTCACCGACCCGGCCTATTTCCTGACAATAGCGCCGATGCTGGAGGGCACCTGGCAGGTTAAGGCGGTCGCGGGGCATACGCTTTATCGCGAAGAGATCATGACGATGCCAGTCGAGGAATTTCCAGCTCTGCCGCCGATGAACCTTTCGTTTGACGAGGCTCGCGGCCAACTGGCCATGACCTCGTCTGAGCTGCCCGAGCCGTTGCCCTTGTCCTGGGAAGAGGGCCGCACGCTGTTTCCAGATGTGGAATCTCACATGCCCCCGGCACTGTCGAGCGAAGAAGAGCTGAACATTCTGGCCGGATGCGACGACGGCCAACTTCCCATCCTGTCGGCAACCGGCCTGTTCCCGTTCGGCGACGGCTTGAAGGAGGACACGTATCGGCTGGTCATTATTGATGAGACCATGATCCACGGGATCATCAGATCGCAACTCACCTATAATGGCGCGCCCATGTTCGGTCGGATGGAAATCATCTTGACGCGATGATCCAAAGCCGTCGCATCGCGATCAAACGCCCCATCGGACCCGGCGCATGATTAAGGGTCTATGCGCAATCGGTCTGTGCGGATGTTCGGCGGGCCATGGGCCTTAATCAGCCGGACAGTTTTCCCAGACGCCTGGCCTGATCGCTATAGGACGATCCGGGGGGCGCCGGAAGACAATCTCACCATTGGTGCAGAGATTCTGGCAATCCTCGGCTGTCACCTCTGCAACCCGGTCGTCCCATCCCCGAATAAGGCCGTCCATGCACAACGCTTGACAGTCCTCGGTGACGTTCGGACCCAGCCAGGTCCAGCCGCTGGTGTCGAAGGAATACCGGCGCATCAGGAACCGGCTGTCCAGCGTCACGCTTTGATCGCGCAACGGACCCCGGTAGTAGATCCGACCCAACATCGCATCGACCCTCATGCCGATCATGGTCAGCGACATGGTCAGACCTTCCGGGTGCAGATAGGTGCCTGTCCATCGGGGCCATTCCCGATAGCCGCAGGGATTGATTATTCGATCCGTCGTGTACTCGGCCCCGTATTCGTCCAGTAAATCGATGGTCTCGTCATCATTGAGCCAGTCCCATGCGGGGTCCAGCGGGTCGATGTATTCACCCTGCACGCTGGTCAATTCGGCCTCTCCGCGCAACACGCCGTCCCCGGCAAATCCCAGCTGACCGTCCAGCTCGAACAGCGTCATCGACCCGTAGGGATCGTGTTGCGGCGTGACCGCCACTCCGTTCATTTCGAGCCGAAGGGAGAGCTGCGGCCCCTCCCATTCCCCAACCCAGAAAACTGCATCTTGCGCTTCATTCGAGCACATATCCGGCGCCCCGCGGAACCGGCAGGCCACCGCGTCGGTCGGAAGCACCACAAGGGTGGTCAGGAGCACTGCCAATGCTGGTTTCAATGTCCTTATCAAGGCGAAACCTCCCGCTTGATTGCCGCGTAGCATCTGCAACCCTAACCGAGATTTAGGGATAATTCCATGCGGCCCCCCAAGATCGCCCAAATCCTGTCGCGCTGTCGGTGTCGGGGCTGCAAGGTTAACGGCATCCCCGCGCCGCCGACGCCGTTGCAGCCAAGAACAACACCGGCGCGCCAACCCCGGGCGCCACCGTCAGCCATCCGCCGAAAAGCGCGATCGCGTGAACCGGCCAAACCGGCATGTCGCTTCCCGTGTCTGTCCTTGCCACAGTCGCAAAGCTCGCCATGGGAAAGATCATCGCCGTCGCCAGACTTGAAGCAGCGTTGGTTATCCAGAAAACGCCAAGACATAGGTTGCTCGGCAAAGGGACGCACATAAGCTTTCAATGCACACCATGTGGTGCATCGGGCAACTTCCAGATGGCCCCGACGATCCGCCAGGCAATGGTCGCGCCCCGGATGCCCAAGACCGATCCGGCTGGTTGAACCGGTGAGAAGCTCAGGCTGATGGGAAATAGCCCGGGTCGAAACCCGTTCAGCGCCGTGCTTCGGGGTTCGGGCGCATGGTTGCGATCAGTTCGGCCACCTTGATGCCGAACTTGCGCATTTCGGACTTGTTCATGATGGTGCCGTTTTCGGTCAGGTAAAGCCAATCAGTGGCAGTCAACGTGTGACCCCCTGCGTCGTCCGGCAAAACGATCCGGTATTCCATCTTGATGGTCGATCCCGACACGGTGCCTTGTGCCTCGCCGACAATATCGTCGGCAGTTGCGGTGAAACGGTTCCCCTCACCAAGTTTCAGGAACCATTTGCGCCTTTGCTGCTTGCCGTTGGAATAGGTGAACTCTTCGCTCAGTGTCCCGGTGTCCCCGTCCCATTCGCCGATCATTCGGGCGACGAAGCTGTTGGTCATTTTGCCGGTTGGGCCATAAATCAGGCCTTCGGCAAGGATTTCGCCAGACAGGTGGGTTTTCAGCGAGAAAGCGGGGCCGGTATCGGCATAGTCGGATGGGTTCTGTGCGCGAAAGCTTAGAAACATGGACTTTGCGGCCATGATCAGAACGAAAAGAGCAAGCAGGGCAGTGAGGAGTTTCATTGGATTGGAGCCTCCGTGGGAAGCGCGAGGACAAGTGCCACGGCGCCAAGTTTCAGGATGCAGGGAATGACAGCGTAAAAGATATTCAATGTGCTGAGGGCTGTGGCGCTGTTTGGTGCACCGGGGGTGAAGCCACTATGCTCAAGCATCGGAAGGACGGCAAAGGCGGCCAGGGCAAGGCCAAGTTTTCCGGCAAAGGACCAGATGCCAAAGGCCAGCGACGCCTTGAGGCCCGCGCGGGTCAGCGCCACGGAAAACATCGCAGGCAGGATGACCATATCTGCCCCCAGCGCGGCACCAGACGCCACGCAAATCGCGGCAAAACCTGGCAGGTTGCCGGGGGCCAGGAACGCCGCACCGACAAATCCGAGGATGGCAAGCGGCATGGCTATCAACAAGGTGGTCTTGGGTCCCAGTTTCTGGCTCATCCGCGCCCAGAGCGGCACGCTGAGGCCCGCGCTGAGAAAGAACAGGATCAGCAGGGGACCAGCCAAGCCCCCCAGTCGCAAACGATCTTCGACAAAGAACAGAAACAGGGTCGACGTGATGGCGACCGGAAGGCTGTTGACCAGCGCCAGCGCCAGAAGCCGTAATGCTCCGGCCTGACGAAGACCATAAAGGGAAAGCCGCTCGCCCTGGATCGGTTCGCGGCGCCAGATCGGCAGAGTGATCGCGGCCGTGACAACGGCCAGCACACCAAGAAAGAGGCCAAAAGCCCGATATCCTTCTCGATCAGCACCGAGGGCGACAAAGACCGCCGGGGCGACAGCAGCAATGATTACACCTGCCAACATGCCCCCTTCACGAAAGGCGGCCAGCGTCATCAGCTCGCGCCCTGTCGGCGAGGTTGTGAGCGTTGCGCTGCGACCGTAAAGCAGGATCATGCCAAGGCTATAGGCCGAGAACAGCAGCACAAGAATGGCGATGAGCCGAGGCACAATATTTGGGCCTGGTTGGGCGGAAAAAAGCAGTGGAAAACCGATGGCCAGCCCAAGCGCTGCGGCACTGGCAAACAGGCTTTGTGCCTTTGGCCAGCGGTCAATAGCCCAACCGATCAACGGGTCCTGCACAAGATCGACCAGCCGTATCCCGAGCAGGATCGTGCCGATGGCGCCCAATCCGATGCCAAGTTCGATCGAGGCGAACCGAGGCAAATGGATGTAAAGCGGGATGCCCGCCGCAGCCAGCATGAGTGCATAGAAGCTGACACGCGGATACAGCATCATTCGCCTTTCAGCTTCCGGGTGAAGGATTTCGAGCGGGTATCCGTGCCTAGGAAAATGGCCATGAAGCGGGTTTTGATCTGCGGGTGGCTCAGTGTGCAGACGCGCGCTTCATTGAACCAGAATCGGATTTGGTCCGGTCCGCTGGTGACGGCGACATAGCGGTCGCCTTTTTGCACCCCCCTGAAGCATCTTTCCAATTGACCGCGGACGGGCAGGGCTGTGCCGGTGCGGTTCAGTTCGCGTATCGTGCTTTCGACCAGATCGAATTTGGTCAGGTTGCGCAGGTATTTCAGTTCAAGTCCGAAATCCTTGCTCCAATCCAGCGGGGCGCCTGCAATGGTGTAAAGCTGGGCCTCGTAAAGTGGGAAACCAAGATACCGGAAGGTTGCCGTGCCGCGCAGTTCCGCGCCCGGCAGCACCGATTTGATGGTAGAGGCCTGTGCGCCGAGGGGAATGACCAGAGTTGCAAGGAAAAGAAGGATCCTATGCATGGGCCAGTTCCACCTGAACGACATCTGTGTGACCAACCGCAAAAGAGGCCGCGCAAATCTCAAGATAGTATTGCCAGTTGCGGAAGAAGCCTTCGCCATATCCCATTTCGAAGATCCGGCGTTTCTGGAAGTTCAACCGTTCGGCCCAGATCCGGCAGGTTCTGGCGTAGTCCTGACCGAACGCGAAACTGTCCCGAACGGCAAACCCCGCTTTTTTCGCCTGGGCTTCGATCACGCTGTCGGACAACAGCATGCCACCGGGAAAGACGTATTGGCGGATGTAGTCGGACGAGGTTTTGTAAGTGTCAAAGAAACTGTCCTTGACGGTAATTGCCTGCAACAGGACGCGTCCGCCCTCGGCCAGGCTACGCTTGAGTGTGGCGAAATAGCTGGGCCAGTAACGTTCGCCAACGGCTTCTATCATCTCGATCGAAACGATGTTGTCATATTGCCCGTCAATGTCGCGATAGTCGCGAAGCTGGATGTCGGCACGACCATCAAGACGGCATTCGGCATAGCTGTGCTGGTTGCGCGATACGGTTACGCCGGTCACGTGGCGACCTTCCTGACTTGCGTGCTCGGCAAACCCACCCCAGCCACACCCGACTTCCAAAACCCGTTCGCCATCGCTTAGCCGCGACAAGGCACGCGCGTTCTTGCGGGATTGGGCGCGTGTCAGATCATCGTCGGATTGGGTGAACAACCCGGACGAATAGGTCATCCCGTCGTCCAACCACAATGCGTAAAACTCGTTGCCCACATCGTAATGCGCGCGAATGTTCTTGCGGGACCCGCGACGCGAATTGGCCCGCAACACGGTATCAACCAGCCGGAATCTTGCCTTGTTGAACGGGCTTGCCTGGTCAAACGCGCCAAGATGATCGCGATTGCGCATTGCCAGAGCGACCAGGCCTTCGACCGACGGCGTGTCCCACAGGCCCTGAACATAGGTTTCTCCCAGCCCGACCTGGCCATGCGCCGCAAGCGCCGACACGGCGGCCCAGTCGCGAATGACCATCTCTGCCTCGGGGCCGGACTGGCCAAAGTGATAACGCTCACCCTCGGGTGTGTGCAGGGTCAGTTGCCCCTCATGCAGACGCTCGCAGGTCGACAGGAAATTCGATTTCAGGGCCTTGTTGGTCAAGCGCATTGTCCATTCCTTTGAAGTGGTGACGTTCGTTCAGGGCGCGCACGATGCGCATGGCGCTGGCGATACCGTCCTCGTGAAACCCGTGCCGGTTCCACGCCCCGGCAAACCATGTCCGATTGCGGCCCTGCATTTGGCGGATGTCCCGCTGTGCCCGCAGCGCGTTCTTGTCAAAAACCGGATGGGCGAATTGCACCTCGTCATAAATCGTGTCCCGTGGGATCTCGGTTGACGGGTTCAGGGTGACAAACAGCGGGTCGGATTCGGGTATGTTCTGAAGCCGGTTCATCCAGTAGGTAAGACCGATATCGCCGTCCTGAGACCGATAGGCCCAGCTGGACCAACAGGAACGGCGCCGCGGCATCTGATTTGCATCACAATGCAATACTGCGGTGTTGGTCTGAAATCGAATACGGCCAAGGGCATCGACCTCGGCCTGTGTTGCGTCTTCACCAAGAATTTGCAGGGCCTGATCCGAATGACAGGCCATGATGACCTCGTCGAAGGTTGCCGACACGCCTTGATCGGCCATGACGCGCACGTCAAGAGCGCCCCGTTGAACGTGCCGGATCGCCGTTTTGGCGCGAATGCTGCAACCCCGCGCCAGAAGCGCGGCTTCTAACCGACGCACGTATTCGATGCTTCCGCCCTTGACCGTCCACCACTGATGTTCCCCGGAGCCGGCCAAAAGCGCGTGGTTGCGAAAGAACCGAACAAGCGACTTCGCCGGGAAACGGTCCACGTCTTCAACCGGTGTCGACCAGATCGCCCCGCACATCGGCATCAGGTAGTTGTTGCGGAACCAGTCGCCCAGGCCCAGTTCATCCACCAGTTCACCAATGGTCTTGTCATCATCCGTGGCGGCGGCTTCGGCGCGTTTGCCAAAGCGGATAATGTCGGCGATCATCCTGTAAAACTGGGGGCGCAGCAGGTTGCTTTTTTGCGCCGTGATCGCACCCATGTTGTTCAGGCCATATTCCAGCCAGCCATCATTGATGCTGGCGGCGAAACTCATCTCGCTTTTCATCACGGGCACATCGAGGTCCCTGAACAGGCGAGTCAGGTAGGGATAGGTTACATAGTTGAACACGATAAAGCCGGTATCAACCGGTTGGTCGCCGTTCTTGCCTGCCATCACCGTTCGGGCGTGGCCACCCAGTCTCGGGGCAGCCTCGAACAGCGTCACGTCATGGTGGGGCGTTAGGTAGTAAGCCGCCGAAAGGCCCGATATGCCGCCGCCGATGATGGCGATCTTCTTTCGTGCACCCTGAAACTGATCGAACATACCACCCTCATCCTTGCAATCGTATGGGACCGTTACGCGGCATCCGGCGGACTGGATCAGAAATGCTGAAAAAAGAATTCTGGTGGGAACTGATCCAGGGGCGTCGCGCGCGCGTATAGGACCCATGATGTTGGAACATATTCAGGCCCAAACCGTTCATGCCCGGCGCGGCAATCTGAAAAACACCTTTAACTATGGTGTCGATTTCGTGTTGACCGATCTGGGGAAAACCAATGCCGGGCTGTTGTCACGCAACCGGTTCAATCTCTGGTCCATCTGGGATCGCCACCATGGCGGAATACGTGGCGAAGGAAACGGCGTGGCGTGGTTCAAGGAAGTTCTGGACAACCGAGGTTTTCGAACCGAAGGTGCGCAGCTTCTATTGCTGACGCAGCCCAGCTTCCTTTGGTTCCACTTCAACCCGGTCAGCTTTTGGATCGCATTGGTTGATGGCGCCCCGCGGGCCTTTGTGGCCGAGGTCAACAACACCTTCGGCCAACGTCACTGCTATTTCTGTGCTCATGGCGATTTTCGCCCGATTGAACGTGGCGATACCTTGATCGCCGACAAGCTGATGCATGTGTCCCCGTTTCAGAAGATTGCCGGACATTACCGGTTCAATTTCTGCCTGAGCGAGACTCGCGTCGATATTCGTATTTCCTTCGAGAATGGCGATCAGGGCGTCCTGGCAACCTTATCGGGGCAACGCCGACCTGCCACCAGTGCCTCGTTGGCATGGGCGGCCATCCGGCGCCCTTTTGGCGCGCTGAGGGTGCTGGTGCTGATCCACTGGCAAGCCGCGATCCTGAGCCTGAAGCGGGCGCCGTTTCTGAAAAAGCAGCCCGCGCCATCGCCGCTGATGACCGACAGCCGAAATCCGGGTGGGGCGGTAGAATGATCGACGTTGCGGGCAAGACATACTGGCTTGTCGGGGCAAGCGAAGGGTTGGGGCGCACGCTCGCTCAGCGCCTGGATGCCGAGGGCGCGCGGTTGATCCTGTCGGCGCGCAATGCCGACAGGCTTGAAAGCCTGAAATCCGACTTGTCACAGGCGCGTGTTCTGCCGCTTGATGTGACCGATACCGACGCAGTCCGGCGGGCCGTGGCCCTGATCGGCGACGTGGACGGTTTGATCTATTGTGCCGGGGCATATGAGCCGATGCGCGCCAGCGAATGGGATGGCGACACGGCCCTGACGCTGTGCGACGTCAATTTCATGGGCGCCTTGCGCCTGTTGGGCGAGCTTGTGCCGCGTTTCGTCGCGCGGGGGCAGGGCGATATAACTCTGGTCGGGTCGCTGGCCGGGTATCGTGGGCTACCCGCCGCCATCGGTTATGGGGCCAGCAAGGCGGCATTGATCAGCCTGGCGGAAACGATGCGCTTCGACCTCAAAGGCACCGGCGTTGTGGTGCGCGTGGTCAATCCCGGTTTCATCAAGACCCGCCTGACCCGGAAGAACAGGTTTCGTATGCCCATGTTGATGGCGCCCGAGGACGCAGCGGCACGCGTGATGAAGGCACTGACAAGGCGCCGGTTTCGCACCGATTTCCCGGCACCGTTTTCCTGGGCGATCCGTGCACTTGCGATTTTGCCCGACTGGTTGGTGTATCGCGGCAGGTAAGCTGTTCCCAATCGGCAAGACAGCCAACAGGTTGCCTGATTGCCTACAGCCCGCGGTGGCTTGCAGTGCCCTGCCATAATGGGCAGGCTGGTGTGCTTGGCCATAGCGGCACGGATCGACAGCAGCCAAGAGAGATCTGTCATGAATGACCGTTTCTCGGACCATCGCGTAAAGCCAGGATAGGCCGCCAAAGCGATCACAAATGCAGCAATGCCAAGGACCAGAAGAACGTCGCAGATGTTGCTGCCGACCGAGATGCCCCTGGATTTGTGGACGGTTTGCCCCCTGACTTTGGGTCAAGGAGGTCGAGAAGGGAACAAGCAGCTACAGCGACGCGTTCAAGCTTGATCGGCGACGATCAGACTGTATCGGTGGCTCGAATTTGCTCTCGGGCGTCATAACGTCAAAATAGAACGAGTGATTTACGATGTTTTTTTGGTGTGCCGCTACCTGTGGCACAGATTAAGAACAGCTTTGAGATACAAGTTTTCAGCGATCAACGGCTTTCGGCGGCATCGTTGGGTCGGTTGACGCCATGTCCGTGCGCCGCAATCGCGCGATGTCTTGGCGCAAACAGTTGCGTCCGGGGGCAATCCGAAGGATAGAACTGGGGCTGATCAGAAGGGAGACCCGCGCGTGAGATTGCGCTTCGATCACGGCCCGGACGCGGGGCCTTGCCAGTTCGATACGCCCCGGCGGCTGATCGTGGCGCACGAGGCATGCGATGTTGCCCCCGCGCTGGCCGACCTTGAGCACGCCCGCGCCCAGGGTGCGTGGGTGGCCGGGTTTGCAAGTTACGAGCTTGGCTATGCGCTGGAGCCGCGGCTGACGCCGCTCTTGCCGCCCAACCGTCGCCTGCCGCTTGTGCAGTTCGGAGTTTACGACGTCCCGCGCCAGCCCGACGCTGTTGTGCGGGGCGGGGTGCAGTTGGCCGACCTGTCGCCGGATTGGACAGAAGCGTGCTATCACAGTGCGTTCCAGCGTGTTCACGACTATATCTGCGCGGGCGACACCTATCAGGTGAACCTGACATTTCCAATTCGCGGAACGGTTTCGGGCGCGCATCGGGCGCTTTATGCCGCGTTGGCGGATATCCAACCGGTCCGCTTTGGGGCCCTGGTCGAAGCAGACGGATTGCCGGCAATCCTGTCCCGCTCGCCCGAGCTGTTCTTCCGCACCACCGCGACCGGCCAGATCGAAACCCGCCCGATGAAAGGCACGCAGCCGCGCAGCGCGGACCCGGTCGAAGATGCCCACCGCGTCGATTTCCTGCGCAACGACGAAAAGAACCAGGCCGAGAACCTGATGATCGTCGATCTTCTGCGCAACGACATCTCGCGCATTTGCACGGCAGGCAGCGTTTGCGTGCCAGAGCTGTTCACGGTCGAAAGCTATGAGACCGTGCATCAGATGGTGTCGCTGGTGCGTGGGCAGATGCAGGCGGGCACGGGGTTGGGCGACATCTTCCAGGCGCTTTTTCCCTGCGGGTCGATCACCGGCGCACCGAAACTGCGCGCGATGGAGATCATTGCCGAGCTGGAAGACAGCCCGCGCGACATTTATTGCGGCACGATCGGCTGGGCGGCGCCGGACGGGCGGTCGGAATTCAACGTGGCCATTCGCACGCTGATGGTGGACGATGGCGCGGTCACGCTGAATGTGGGGGGCGGGGTCGTCTATGACAGCACCCCGATGTCGGAATACGAGGAAGCCTTATGGAAAGCGCGTTTCGCGACGCAATTGATGACGGCACGCACGTGATCGAAACCATGCTCTGGACGCCTGAGGATGGGGTTCAGAGGCAGGATCGGCATATGGCACGGCTGGCGCGGTCGGCGGTGCGGCTTGGGTTCGTGCTGCCCGATCCGATGCCGTTGCTCGACGCGTTCCGGGCCGAAGCGCCACGGCGGCTGCGGTTGACGCTGGGCGGTGACGGGACGCTCGACCTGACCTCGGCGCCCTATCAGCCGTTGCCATCTGACACGGTCTGGACCCTGCGGGTGGCTTCGGGCAGGTTGTCGTCGTCCGACCCGTGGCTGTCGGTGAAATCCACCCGCCGGGCGGTTTACGACAAGACCCGCGCAGCGCTTGCTGATGGGGTCGACGAAGTCGTTTTCGGGAACGAACGCGGTGAGGTGTGCGAGGGCACGATCACCAATGTCTTTGCCGATTTCGGGCAGGGGCTGGTCACACCACCCGCGTCCTGCGGTCTGCTGCCCGGTATCTTGCGAGAAGAGATGTTGGCGACGGGACGCGCCCGTGAACAGATCATCCCGATCGACCGCCTGCATCACGCAAAGGCGCTTTATGTCGGCAACGCGCTGCGGGGGCTGATCCGGGCGCGGATGGGTTGACCGTCGCGCTTTGGTGGCACCTGGCTGCTATTCCGAGATGAACCGGCTTTGCATTTCAACCTCTTGCTGGCGCATCAGGGTCCACGCGGTTTCCATGTGATCGGACATGATCGTGCGGGCCTGTTCGGCATCCCCGTTGCGCAGCGCCACCACAAGTTGTTGCTGGTGATCGCGGCCCTGCTTCCAAAGCTCGACATTTGGTGGGGAATACAGGCGGCGATAGACGGTCAGATCGCTGAGCAGGCTGACCATGAAGTCGATGATGAACCCAAGAAGCGGATTCTTCGCCTGTTCTGCAAGGATGGCGTGAAAACGAAGCGACGCCACATGCTGCTCGCGTTCTTCGGAAAGCGTGGTCGCGGGGTCCAGATAAGCGGCAATATTCTCTTCCAGCAGGGCCAGCACGTCTTCGGACAGATTGCCGGCCAGTGTGGCGGCCAATTCAGGCTCCAGGGTCAGGCGCAGTTGATAGATGTCGCCGATGGTCAGGTCCTTGAAATAGAAATAATTTCCCAAAAGGGCCTTGGCCCGCTGGCGGCTGACCTCGTGAACGAAACTGCCGCCGCCCGGTCCGGTGCGGGTCTTGATCAAGCCCTGCGCTTCGACAATGCGCATGGCTTCGCGGATCGTGCCCTTCGACATGCCGAATTGCTTGATCAGTTCAGCCTCGCCGGGCAGGCGATCCCCGGCCTGCAATCCATGCTCGACCACCCAATCCTTGATCGCTTCGGCGACCTGAACCGGGCGGCTGAGCTTCGGTTCAGCCTTCGAGCGGGTGGTGGCAGGCGGCAAGTTGGTCTTCTCCCATCGGTCTCAGGCCGGGATCCTCGGTTCGGCACAAATCGGTCGCGCGCGGGCAACGACCAGCAAACGCACATCCCGGCGGTGGGTTGAGCGGGTCGGGAAGCTCGCTTCCTTTCTGCTCGGGCGCGGTAAGCGGACGACCGACCACCGGGGCGCTGTCGGCAAGCAGCTTTGTATAGGGATGACGCGGGTTTGCAAAGATCGTGTCGGCCTTTCCAAGTTCGACCACGGCCCCGAAATACAGCACGATGATCCGGTCGCTGACGGCTTCCACCACCGCCAGATCGTGGGTGATGAACAGATAGGTCAGGCCGAATTCACCCTTGAGGTCGGCCAGAAGGTTCAGCACCTGCGCCTGCACCGACACATCCAGCGCCGAGACCGGTTCGTCCAGAATGATGATCCGGGGGTTTGCCGCCAGCGCCCGTGCGATGCCGATCCGCTGTGCCTGTCCGCCCGAAAACTCGTGCGGATAGCGTTCAAGGAATTCCTCGCGCAGGTTGACGCTGGCGAAAATCTCGGCAATGCGCGCGTCGCGCTCGGGTTTGGCCATCCCGTAAAGTCGTTTCAGCGGGGCTTCCATGACCTGACGAATGGTCTTGCGCGGGTTCAGGCTGCTTTGCGGGTCCTGAAAGACATACTGGATCAGCTTGCCGAACTCCGCCGGATCGGCGGTGTCGAGCGCTTTGCCCTCGATTTCGATGGTGCCGCCTGACGGTTCCAGAAGCCCCACAAGCATCCGCGCCAGCGTGGATTTGCCGCAGCCGGATTCCCCCACGATGCCAAGGGTTTCGCCGGTTTCGACATCGAAAGACATGGGGCGCACGGCGCGCACGCCCGCAGGGGCCGCGCCGAAAAGCGGCTTTTTCAGCGCGAAGGTCTTGAAAAGCTCGACGGCTTTGAGCGCGGTCATCAGACGACCTCCTCGGGAAAGAGACAGCGCACGGCGCGCGGTGCTTCGCCTTTCAGGGGGATATCCTGCGCGCGGCACGCGGCTTCGGCCTTGTCGCAGCGCGGCGCAAAGGCACAGCCGGGGGGCAGGTCGTCCACCACCGGCGGCAGGCCGGGAATGGCGGCCAGTTCACGCCGCCCGCCACCCAGCTCGGGCACGCAGGCGATCAGGCGTTTGGTATAGGGATGGGCGGGCGCGTCCAGCACCGCCGCGGTCGGACCTTCTTCGACGATCCGCCCGGCATACATCACCGCCACGCGGTCGCACAGTTGCGCCACCACGCCGAAATCGTGGGTGATGAAGATGATCGCCAGTCCCCGTGCCCGCCGAAGGTCGTCCAGAAGGGCGAGGATCTGCGCCTGCACGGTCACGTCCAGCGCCGTGGTCGGTTCATCCGCGATGATGACATCGGGTTCATTGGCCAGGGCCATGGCGATGCCGACCCGCTGGCGCATACCGCCGGACATCTCGTGGGGGTAATCGTCGACACGGGCCTCGGCATTCGGAATGCGCACGTCCCCGAGCAACTGGATGGCGCGCGTGCGTGCTTCGGCGTTCGACACGCTGTGATGCGACTGGATCGCTTCGGCCAGTTGCTGTCCGATACGGTAAAGGGGGTGCAGGGTGGACAGCGGGTCCTGGAAGATATAGGCGACCCGGTCGCCGCGTTTCTGGCGCAATGTCTCGTATTCCGCACCGATCAGGTCTTCGCCCTGAAAGCGGACCGCGCCACCGGTGATCACACCGGGCGGTGATGCAACCAGTCCCATGACGCTGAGCGCCGTCACCGATTTGCCCGAGCCGGATTCCCCGATCAGGCCCAGACACTCGCCGGGTTTCACCGCCAGCGATACGCCCCCCACGGCCCGATAGGTGCGCGGCCCGACATGGAACTGTGTGTGCAGGTTCTGAATGGCCAAAAGGTCGTCGGTGGCGGCGGGAATGTCGCCGTCGCGGGCGACCAGCGTGGTCGCGCGGGGGCGTGACAGGGCACCCGACCGCAGGCGCGGGTCCAGCGCATCGCGGACCCCGTCGCCCAGCAGGTTGATCGACATGACGATCAGGAAAATCATGATCCCCGGCACGACCGATGTATGGGGGTGTGAGATCATGGCCGACCGTGCCTCGCCCAGCATCGAGCCCAGATCGGCCTGCGGCGGTTGCGAGCCGAGCCCAAGGAAGGACAGGCCCGCCGTTTCAAGGATCATCCAGCCCACGGTGGTCGACATGGCGATCACGATCACCGGCAGGACGTTGGGCAGAAGCTCGGTCAGGATGATGCGGCTATGGCCCATGCCCGCCAGTCGGGCGGCGTCGATGAACTCGCGCCCGGCAAGCCCGACGGTGATGCCGCGGATGTTCCGGGCGAAGAAGGGGACGTTGACCGCCGCGACGGCGATCAGGGCGTTCATCAGCCCCGGCCCCAGTGCGGCGACGATGGCCAGCGCAAGCAGGATATAAGGAAAGGCCATCAGCATATCGACGATGCGCATGATGATATTGTCGGTGCGCCCCCCGAAGTAACCGGCGACAATCCCGATGGCCGACCCGATGGTGGCCGCGATCAGCGCCGCGGCGATGCCGACGGCAAGCGACAGCCGTGTGCCATGCAGAAGCCGGCTTAACAGGTCGCGGCCAAGGTGATCGGTTCCCAGCACATAGCCATCGGTGAAGGGGCGTTTGAACCGGTCGGCGGTGGCGGTGACATCCGGGTCCTGCAGGGGCAGGATCGGAGTGATCAGGACCAGCACAAGTATGGCTGCCAACACCACCGCGCCCATGGCCGCCAGCCGGTTGCGGAACAAAAGCTTCAGAAACACGCTCATGTCTTGATCCTCGGATCAAGCAAGCCCTGCGCCACGTCCACCGCGATGTTGAAGAGCACATAGCAGGCGGCGACGAAGACCACGCCGCCCTGCACCAGAAGCAGGTCGCGTGTCAGGATGGCATCGACCAGCATCCGGCCGACGCCGGGCCACTGGAACACGATTTCGATATAGACCGCGCCCGACAGGACGAAACCCGCCTGGATACCAAGAACTGGGATGATCGAAACCATGGCCACCCGCAGCGCGTGGCCCATGATCACGCGGCGTTCGGTGACACCCTTGGCGCGGGCGGTGCGGATGTAATCCTGGCGCAGAACTTCAAGCATGGCCGACCGCGACAGGCGCGCGATCACCCCGGTGGCCACGGCCGCCAGCGCCAGCGCGGGCATGATCAGGTGGCGGATCAGGTCCGGCAAGTCCCCCCCGCCATAAATCGCATACATGCCGCTGACGGGCAGCCAGCGCAGGTTCACCGCGAACAGAAGGATCATCATCATGCCAAGGAAAAAGGACGGGACGGAAATGCCGATCAGCACCACGAAGGTGATGGCCTTGTCGGCAAAACCGTATTGCCGCGCGGCCGAGACCACACCGGCAAGGATACCAAGGACCGAGCAGAGCAGGAAGCTGGTGCCGGCAAGAATCAGCGTCGCATTGAACCGCTCCAGCACCTCGTCGATGACCGGGCGGTTAAGCGAGAACGACCGCCCGAAATCTCCGGTCAGCATGTTGCCGAGCCAGATGAAGTATCGTTGCACCATGGGTTTGTCGAGACCGAGGTCACGGTTCAGCTTCTCGACATTTTCCGGCGTGGCATAGGAGCCGAGGATCGCGGTTGCCGGATCGCCCGGAATAAGCGACATGATCAGGAAGACGATGATCGTTATCCCGAACAGGACCGGGATCGCCGAAATCAGTCGTTTCAGGATATATCCGCCCATCTTGCCCCCGGTGTCGCTGGGTCCGGGGCCGACCAGATCGGCCCCGGAGCGTTCAGGTTCAGTTTTTCACCACGTTTTGCAGGTGCAGCAGGAACGACGGTTCCAGCCCGAAATTCTCGACCTGGGCGCTGGTCACGGCGTTCTGTTTCCAGTTCGCGACGAAGACCCACGGTGCGTCGTCCTGCACGATGGCCTGCATCTCGCGATACAGCCGGGCGCGCTCGTCCTGATCTGTGGCGGTGCGGGCGGTTTCCAAAAGCTCGTCGACCTGCGGGTTGGCATAATAGCCCGAGTTGAACCCGCCCTTGTCGGGCCAGGCGTCCGAGCGCAGTGCCAGATAGGGAAGCGTGTCGGGGTCGTTGGTCATCCACGCCATTTCGGCCATGTCGGCCTTGCCTTCCAGGCCGGGGTTCACCTCGCCCAGGAAGGTGTTCCACTCGTAGGTCTCGATCTTCACGTCGAACCCCACGGCTTCAAGATCGGCCTGAATGGCGGTGCCCATGGGAATGGGGTCCAGCATACCCGATCCGCCTTCGGTCACATAGAATGTCAGCTCGGCGCCCTCG
>JAUHWP010000132.1 GCA_030424645.1 Alphaproteobacteria bacterium | reverse complement strand
TTCACCTGCGCAAAACGTATCCGCATCCGACCCGATGCCGATCCGGCTGCCGATCCGGGCCGCGCCCGCCCGACTGTCCAGCTTTGCGGTGATCAGATAGGTCTGCATCCCGCGTTCGCCATAGTTATGGCTGGCTTGCAGAAGCAAGGTCGATTTGCCCGCATTCATCGTCGAATACTGAAAATAGAGTTTTGCCATGCAGAGGGATTACGCCGCACGGGCGCCGTGATCAAGAGCGTCATTCACCCCCGGTGCACGGACGAAAAGGGGGCGGCAGAACCAAATTCGTTACCGAGGTCTGCGGGTCGAAACCCTGGGGATGGAACGGACCTCAAACTCACTACACGTGTCCTGCCGACACCGATCCGGGCACCTGCCCGGATCTCCCGCCATAATACACATGACGGGCCCTTTCCGCGCGCTGACGCAACCTGCGCCAAGCACTCGATAAACTCACCAACTTGCCACAGAATAAATAAGCCATTCCCTTGCGCTCCGATTAATGGGAAAAGATACTCTGATTTCCCCGCAAAGGCAGCGCGGACGTGATGAGGTTACGAATATGGACAGTATTGGCAGCTACTTGAAGAAACACACCGAGGCATTGGTCAAGGATGTGGGGCTTGAAGCGGCGTGTGAGCTTACCGGAAAATCCAAGGCGACATTGGGCCGGTATTATTCCGACAGCGACGAACATGTCGACCGGTTCATGCCTGTCGACGCCGTGGCAGCGTTGGAAAAGGCTGCACGCTATCCGCATGTCACCGGTGCCTTGGCCGAATTGCGCGGGATCACGATGTCCTATGACGCTGATCGCAAGAATACAGAGGGCGGCGGCGTCAATGCAGATGTCATCGCCCTGTCGCAGCGGTTTGCCATGTTGATGGGCGAGTATCAGCAATCTATCGAGGACGGCGTGATCACCATAAACGAAGCGAAACGCCTGCTGCGTGAAACACTGGCGCTGCAACATGTGCTGATCGACATGAAACTGCATCTGGAAGCGGAAAGCGGCAGCTGATCCTTTCAGCCCAGCAAGATCGCCATCCACGCCACCCCGCCCGCGATGGCGGTCAACGCCACGAAGGCACTGCCCGCATCCTTGGCCTGTTCCGCAAGCGGGTGAATATCCTTGGTCACAAGATCGACCGCCCGTTCGATGGCCGTGTTGATCAGTTCCGACGCCACGACCAGCACCGACAGGGCCATCATCAGGGCGCGTTCACCCCGGCTGAGATCAAGCCACAACGCCAGTCCGCAGGACAGGATGCAGACGACGGTCCACTGGCGCAGGGATTTTTCGGTCCGCCATGCCGTGCGCCATCCGGCCCAGGACCAGACACAGGTATTCCAGAAGCGCTTCAGTTCCGATCTTATCATTCCCGCGCCCCCAGATCGGCATTGGCGACATAGTGATCCACGCAATCCTGCACCCGTCGAAACCGGTCGCCGCCCAGCTTGGTGCCCCCGAACCATCGGGTGACAACGACGACATGCCCGTGCACCCGCTCACGCTCCAGCATCCGCAAGATGACAAGCCCCGCCCCGGCCTCGCCGTCATCCCCCTTGACCGGGCCGTCATCCGGCAGGATGGCCGCCCATGTATTATGGGTAGCCTTGGCAAATCGCTTGTTGCGGGTCAGGCTTTTCAGAAACGCCTTTACATCTGCGCGCGAGGCAACCGGCCCACCCGAAACGGCGTATTTGGACCCTCGGTCGGTCAGAAACCCGCTGAACTGTTGCATTCGCCCCGATCCCTCCAACACCGACGCCCGCGATCAAACGAGGCTCTGGCCTTTGCCGCGTGAACGCGTAAACTCCACCCATGTTTACCATTGAGCACGAATTTGATGCCACTGTCGTCACCCTTGTGGATGAAGGCAACGAGCATTTGAACGAGGACGTCACGATCAACGCGTTCGAGGATTGCGTTACCCTTGAACAATGGGATCCGCGCACCGATCTGGTGCACAGGATTACCCTGTCGCTGGCGCAGTTGCGGGATCTGACGGCGGCGCTGAACCTGCCCGAAGGCATTTATCGTTCGGCAAAGGTCAAGGACGACTAAGCGTTCGGTGCACCGCATCCTGCCAGGCTGCATAGCGGCGGTCGCGGGTCGTGCCGTCCATCCTGACCTCAAACCTTCGATCCAACGCCCAGCGACGGGCAAACCCGTCCTGATCGGGATATACCCCCGCCGTCATCCCGGCCAGCCACGCCACGCCCAGCGCGGTCGTTTCCAGCACGGTCGGGCGATCCACCGCCGCACCGGTGATGTCGGCCAGAAACTGCATGGTCCAGTCCGACGCCGCCATGCCGCCATCGACACGCAACACGGCATCCGCCCCGCCGCCCATATCCGCCTGCATCGCCTCCAGCAGGTCCCGCGTCTGGAACCCGACGCTTTCAAGCGCCGCGCGGGCGAACTCTTTCGGGCCTGACCCGCGTGTCAGCCCGAACACCGCCCCCCGGCAGTCGGCATCCCAGTAGGGCGCCCCAAGCCCGGTGAAGGCAGGAACGAGGATCACCTCTTGCGCGGGATCGGCACTGGCGGCCATATCACCCGTTTGCGCAGCGTCTTTGATGATGCCCAACCCGTCACGCAGCCACTGCACCGCAGCCCCCGCGATGAAGATCGACCCTTCCAGCGCATAGGTCGTCTTGCCGTCCAGTTGATAGGCAATGGTGGTCAGCAATCGGTTGCTGGATGCGACCGGCACCTCGCCCGTGTTCAGAAGCGCAAAACAGCCAGTGCCATAGGTCGATTTCATCATGCCGGGCTTGAAACAGGCCTGCCCGATGGTGGCAGCTTGCTGGTCGCCCGCCACGCCCAGAATCGGAACCCGCCCTCCAAGCAGATCGGTGGTCCCGAAATCGGCGGCGCAGTCCAGAACCTCGGGCAGCATCGACATGGGAATGTTCAGAAGAGCGCAAATCCCGGCGTCCCACGCGCCTGCGTGGATGTCGTAAAGCATGGTGCGCGCGGCATTGGTGGCATCGGTGACATGGCGCGCGCCGCTGGTCAGCCGCCAGATCAGGAACGTATCCACCGTGCCGAAGGCCAGTTCTCCGGCCTCGGCGCGGGCCCGGGCACCCTCGACATTATCCAGTATCCACGAAAGCTTGGTGGCCGAGAAGTAAGGATCGAGCAGCAACCCGGTGCGATCCGTCACCAAGTCTTCGTGCCCCGCCTTTTTCAACGCGGCGCAGGTGTCGGCGGTGCGGCGATCCTGCCATACGATGGCATTGCAAACAGGCTTGCCCGTCGCACGGTCCCACACCAGGGTCGTTTCACGCTGGTTGGTGATCCCGATCGCGGCAATCTCGACCCCGTCCGCCACCTCGCGACAGGTATCGGACACGGTTTTCCAGATCTCTTCCGGGTCGTGTTCGACCCAGCCCGACGCCGGAAAATGCTGCCGAAATTCCTGCTGCGCGGTGCGTATGGGGCGCATGTCTTCGTCAAACAGGATCGCGCGCGACGAGGTGGTGCCCTGATCAATGGCAAGGATATGGGTCATGCTGGCCTCCCGTCACATCTGATGGGAATCGCTAGCACCCCAGGCTGGCCCTGTCACGTCCCATTGTCCCGCGAACGCATCACCGCCACCCTCGGGCAAGCGGCCAGGTGAGGAGCCTCCGGCGGGGATATTTGACACAAGAAAAAGAGAGGGGATCACCCTCTCTTCCAAGCTTGCGCTTTTCCTTGTGCGGTCATCGGCGTCCCCGCCTGTACCGCCCCTTGAGCATAGGGCGCGATGGTTAACAAATCGTTGCGCCTTTTCTTGTGCCAAATATCCCGGGGGAGCCCGACGCTCCAACGGAGCGTCGGGCGGGGGCAGCGCCCCTTTCTGCGGTCAGTAGCTATACTCGGCATAGATCCGGCTCAGGTCGCCTTCCCATTCGCCGTTATACTTCGCCAGCAACTCACACGCGGGCGAGCGTCCTTCTTCAACGCTTTCCTGAAGGGCATTCAGGAAATGGGTTTCATCCGGGACAAGTCCCGCATTGCCCACGCGGCCACGCGCTTTCAGGCCCGACTCGGCAATCGTCAGCGCCTCGCGCGCCAGATCGTGCAGCTTCACGCCGCCGGCCTCGCCCTGCAATCCCTTGACCGAGGCCGCAACCCGCAACCCTTCGCGCGTTTCCGCATCAAGGCCCTTGACCAGATCCCATGCTGCATCAAGGCTGCCCGTGTCATACATCAGCCCGACCCAGAAGGCGGGCAAGGCGCAAAGGCGACGCCATGGGCCACCGTCGGCGCCCCGCATTTCCATGTATTGCTTGATCCGCACCTCGGGAAAGATGGTGGTCAGGTGGTCGGCCCAATCGGACAGGGTCGGGGTTTCACCGGGCAGCGCAGGCAGCTTGCCTTGCATGAAGTCGCGAAAGGACTGGCCAAGCGCGTCGATATATTCGCCATCGCGATAGACGAAATACATCGGCACATCCAACGCGTATTGCACATAGCGTTCGAACCCCATCCCGTCCTCGAACACGAACGGCAACATCCCCGTGCGCGCCGGGTCCAGATCGCGCCAGATGCGCGAGCGCCACGATTTGTGCCCGTTGGGCTTGCCCTCGAAGAAGGGTGAGTTGGCAAACAGCGCCGTCGCCACCGGCTGCAACGCCAGCGCCACGCGGAACTTCTGCACCATGTCGGCCTCGTCCGCGAAGTCGAGGTTCACCTGAACCGTGCAGGTGCGATACATCATCTGTTTGCCGTGGGTGCCGACCTTGTCCATGTAATCGGTCATGAGCTTATAGCGCCCCTTGGGCATCACCGGCATCTGTTCATGGGTCCATTCGGGGGCGGCCCCCAGACCGATGAACCGTGCACCGATCCTGTCGGCCACCTGTTGCACTTCGCGCAGGTGTTCGTTCACCTCGTCACAGGTTTGGTGAATGTTGTAAAGCGGTGCGCCCGACAGCTCGAACTGGCCGCCCGGCTCAAGGCTGATATTGGCCCCGTCGCGCTTCAGGCCGATCAGCTTTCCGGCTTCCCGCACCTCGTCCCAGCCGAAACTGTCGCGCAACCCCTCGAGCATCGCCAGGATGGATCGCGGGCCGTCATAGGGCAAGGGTTTCAGCGTATCCTTGCAATAGCCGAACTTCTCGTGCTCGGTGCCGATTTTCCACGCATCGTGTGGTTTGCAGCCATCTTCCAGAAACTGGGCCAGCTGGTCGTGATGGGTGATCGGTCCGCCGCCGGACTGAGGGATGGACATGGGCGTCTCCTGGATATGCGCGCCTTGCAGGGCCTTTCAGTGGTGAGCTAACCGACCGGGACTGTCAATGCAACGATGCGACGGGACGCTGCCAGATCACGACCGCGTCATGCGGCGGCGTGTTCGCCGCGCGAATGGCCGCGTTGATATCGGCGCCTGACAGCGCGGTCAGTGCATCGAACAATGCTTCGGCCCCTTCGGCACGCGCCGGAATGAACAGGATCTCGTTGCCCGTGCGAAATCGCCAGACGGCCATTCCGGCGCGGTCCGTGGCGATGTCGATGCGCCCCACGTCATCCAGCGAGGCAAAGCCGCCCCCGACAGGTGCCAGATAGGTGATTTGACGTTCGTCGATCTGCACGACCCCGACCCCACCGTGACCCGCGCGAATACGCGCGTGGCGCAGGCCGGACCACAGGATCGCAGCGCCGAGCAGCGCAAGCGTCAGCCCGATCCACTTGATCGCACCCAGCGATCCCCACGCCCACCACAACGCCAGCAGGATCACCACGGCACCGATGATCGCTTCACGATAGCGCATCAGGGTCTTTCCCGCGTCGGGGCGCACAAAGCTCATGGCGTTGGCCCCATCACCTGCGGGTCGGCCAGGATGGCAAGGGTATATGTGCCGATCCGCCGAAAACCGATGGCCTCGTAGGCGCGACAGGCCGCCGGGCCGCTGGCAAACAGGATCGCAGTCTTCACGCCCCGGTCACGGGCTTCCCGAAGGTGCAGTGCCACCGCCAGGCGCGCATAGCCCTTCGATCGCATCGCGGGCGGCGCATAGACCCCACCGATCTGCACGATATCAGGCAGGGTGGCATTGAAGGCGGTCCTGGCAACCGGGCGGCCGTCGTGCTCCAGAATACGGTGATCGGGAGAGTTCATATAGGCGCTTGCGATCGCCTTCGCGCTACTTTGCGCTGCGCCCTCAGGTCTGGCGCCGAAAACGCTTGTATCATAGTCCAAAGACCATTCGACCAGCATCCCATAGTCATCCGGTGTGGCCGGGCGAAGCCGCGCGGTCCCAGCGGGGTATTCAAGATCATCGAGATCCAGCCTGTAATGCGGTTCATCCCGCAGCGCGGAAAACGATGCGTCCTGCAACCCGAGCACGTCCAGGGCTGTCTTGATCTGACCCGTCTCCCCCGTGATACCGGCAATCTTTGCCCCGCGCAGGACATCGCGAAACGCCTCCCAATCTTCGCGGCGGTTGTCAGGGGCCTGCCCCATCAGGAACCCGGCCCTGCTCAGCCCGAACACCGCGCGGATCGGGCCATCTTCGACCAGCCAGAAGGTCGTGGCGCGCGGATCGTCGGATCGGTTAGGGCCAAGGCCGTGCTGCGCCAGATTGGACCGCAAGAACATCGAGCTTTCGGAATACGGCTCAAGAAACGCGTCGATCCGTGCCGCATCATCCGGCCGGGCCATTCGTATCACGTCCAGTCCCCCAGCGTTTGCTGCCACAGCGTCATCGCAGCCACGGCGGCGGTATCGGCGCGCAGGATACGCGGGCCAAGACTGACCGGGTGGGCAATCTCCATCCCGTGCAGACGTTCCCGCTCACGGTCGGAAAATCCACCTTCCGGCCCGATGAAGATCGCCCAGCGATGGCCGCTGGCCGCACTCAGGGTTTCGGCGGCGCCCACCAGCGCCTCGTCACAGAACATGATCTGCCGGTCATCGGGCCATGCGTCCAGAAGCTTGTCCATGCGCATAAGCTCCACCACCTCGGGCACATAGGTGCCGCCGCATTGCTCGGCAGCTTCGACGGCATGGGCTTGCAGGCGGTCGCGTCGGATCCGTTCGGAATTGGTAAACTCGGTCTGCATAGGCTGGATCAGCGCCGCCCCCATTTCCGCGGCCTTCTCGACGATGAAATCGGTGCGCGCCTTCTTGATCGGCGCGAAACACAGCCACAGGTCAGGCGGCATGTGCAACGGGCGTGACATCGCCCGGCATTCCAGAACACCCCCACGCTTGCCCGCCTCGACGATCCGGGCCGGAAACTCGCCATCCCGGCCATTGAACAGCGCCACAAGATCGCCTTCGCCCAGCCGCATCACGCCGAAAAGGTAATGCGCCTGGTCCCGCTCAAGCGAAACGGTTTGCCCCTCGGCCAAGGGGTGATCTACATAGAGCCTGACTTTCGCCTGTTTCATGAGGGAAACCTATGGCCCAAAACGCCGATATGCCAGAGCCAAAAGGAACCGGGCCGAACGGTCAGGTATCCGATGCCTATCGCGGCAATTGGGTGGATCACCTGGCCCCGGGCTGGAGCCGCCCCTATCTGCGCCTGAGCCGTGCGGACCGGCCCATCGGCACCTGGCTTTTGCTGTTGCCTTGTTGGTGGGGCGTTCTGCTGGCGGCCAATGTCACCGGGCATTTCGGCTGGTTG
>JAUHWP010000131.1 GCA_030424645.1 Alphaproteobacteria bacterium | reverse complement strand
GGCCCAATAGCGTTCGCCAGCGGCTTGCAGAAGGCGCGCGGCTTCCATCACCGACCCGCCCCAGAACCGTGCCTGATCGAACGGCGGGAACGGTTCGTTGCCGGTCAGGGTCGGATCCATGGGCATGCCAGCCTTCTCGGCGGCCAGAAGGCCATAGAAGCTGGTCTGATATTCGCCGCCCAACTCGTAAGCCGCCTTGGCGGCGACCGCGTCGCCTGCGGCCTCATGCGCACGACCCAGCCAATAGCCTGCCCGCCCCATGCTGATCGGTGTATCCACCGCAACCCGGAAAGCCTGAAAATGCTCAAGCGCCGTGACAGGGTCGTTCAGCTTGCGCAGGGCGACATAGCCGGCGATCCACTCAAGGTCATTCTGGTCCGCACCGCCGGTCAGGTGATGAAAGGCGGCAAGCTGATAAGCCTGTTGTGTCTTGCCTTCGCGCATCGACCAGCGCGCCAGAACCCGGCGCCAGCTGGCCCAGCGTTGGGGTTGTCCCAATGATGCGGCGCTGTTCGATCGGGCAAGGATCAGGTCAATGGCGTCCTGGTTGCGCCCTTTCGACGCCCGCCACAGGAAGCGCTCGTAAGCCAGCCCGGGATCGTCTGCCAGCGCGGACGGGACCGCGGCGATCAGGGCATCGACGCCATTGTCCTTCTTGCGCAGGGCCAGACGGGCCTTGGCAAGGGTTTGGTGATCCTTGCCGACCAGGGGCAGCATCCGGGTCGCCTCGTTTACGTCGCCCCGCCACAGCAGGGCATCGAGCCGGTCCCAGTGATAAGGTTTCAGCGTGTCGCCGAAGCGGGTGACAAAGGCCTCGTGTTCTTCCTCGTCCAGCGACAGGGTGGTCCATGCCAGAACGATCTGGGCGCGCGCTTCCTCGGCGGCGCCGGTTGCGGTCAGGGCTTCGGCCAGACGCAAGGCCCCGCGCCCGGTCTGCGGTGGTTCCGGCTTGAAAAAGGCCAGCACCTTCTCGGGATCATAGCGATGCGGGATGGTATCCTCGGACTGTTCGCGCAGGTATTTCAACCCCGGCCAGTCGGGGCGCTTGGCCAGAAAGGCCCGCGTATCCTCGAAACTGCCTTCGCCCCGGCGCAACCGGTGCCATTCCAGAATATCGCGCACCAAAGGCCCGCCCGACTGGGCTTGCGCCATCGCCGAGGACCAGTTGTCGGATCGCGCGTGCTGGACCGCCTGTTTCAATGCGCTGACAGCACTTGATTCTTGCGCCGATGCCTCTTTCTGCAAGGCGAGAAAGGGCAGCAACGACAGGGACACGGCCCCGATTGTGTGTTTCAATAACCTGCTCATGTGGAAAAACTAGTAATGGCCGCCGAATACGCAACACACAAACTTGGCATTTGTGTTGAACCCGGCTAGTTTCCGCCGCGTTTGCGGTCGCGAGTCAGTGCGCGACCCACGGAACCTGAAACAAAAACGATGGAGCGTGTCATGTTCAAAGGATCTCTTCCTGCCCTGGTCACGCCGTTCAAGGACGGCGCAGTGGATTTCGACACGCTTAAACGCTTGGTTGAATGGCATATTTCCGAAGGGTCGCACGGCCTGGTGCCGGTGGGCACAACCGGGGAAAGCCCGACGCTCAGCCATAAGGAGCACGAGCAGGTGGTCGAGGCCGTGGTGACCGCTGTCGCAGGCCGCGTGCCGGTGATTGCCGGGGCCGGGTCGAACAGCACCGCCGAAAGCCTGCGCCTGGTCAAACACGCCAAGGCGGTCGGGGCGGATGCCGCGCTGGTTGTGACCCCCTATTACAACAAGCCCACACAGGCCGGGATGATCGCCCATTACGCGGTGCTGGCCGAGGTCGGCATCCCGATCATCATCTACAACATCCCGCCGCGCTCGGTGGTGGATATGTCACCTGCGACGATGGGCGAGCTGGCGAAGCTGGATATGATCGTCGGGGTCAAGGATTCCTCGGCCGATCCGGGCCGGGTGGCGATGCAACGCATGACCTGCGGCAAGGATTTCATCCAGCTCTGCGCTGAAGACCCGGCAGCGGTCGGATACAACGCCATGGGTGGGGTCGGGTGCATTTCCGTCACCGCGAACGTGGCGCCGAAACTGTGCAGCGAGGTGCAGGAGGCGACATTGGCCGGCGACTATGCCACCGCGCTGGAACTGTCGGACAAGGTGATGCCGCTGCACCGCGCCATCTTCCTTGAGCCGGGTGTTGCCGGGGCGAAATACGCCATGTCGCGGCTTGGCCTGTGCGATGGCGAATTGCGCCTGCCGATGGTCGAGGTAACGGACGGCACCAAAGGGCAGATCGACGCGGCCCTGCGCCACGCCGGTTTGCTGAACTGACCAAAACGGCCCGGCCCTTGGTGAATTGCAGAGGACCGGGCTGGACAGTGCCCCAGCGAACCCCTACATCCGCGTCATGGCCAAGACGAAAGACGACCCCAACTACAAGGTGATCGCCGAAAACCGGCGGGCGCGGTATGATTACGCGATCGACGAAGATATCGAATGTGGCATCGTCCTGATGGGGTCCGAGGTGAAATCCCTGCGTGAGGGCAGTGCCAATATTGCCGAAAGCTATGCGGCGGTCGAGGATGGCGAGCTTATGCTGACCAACGCCTATATCGCACCTTATAAACAGGCGGTGACCTGGGGGCATCTGGAACGGCGCAAGCGCAAGCTTCTGGCGTCGAAACGCGAGATTTCGAAGATGTGGAATGCGACCCAGCGCAAGGGTATGACCCTTGTGCCCATGGTCATGTATTTCAACCACAAGGGTCTGGTGAAGATCAAGATCGGCATTGCCAAGGGTAAGAAGGCGCATGACAAGCGGGCGACTGAAGCCAAGCGCGATTGGGGTCGCCAGAAGCAGCGGTTGTTGAGGCACGGGGACTAAGAAGGGGCGTTGCCCCTCTGCGCGATGCGCATTCACCCCAGGATATTTGTAGCCAGAAGAAGCGCAGGTCAGGTCAGGCCGAAGCCTGAATAGGGCAGGAAGCGCACGGGGGTTCCGGGCGTGATGTCTTGTGCCTCGTCGGCCAACTCGACCAGGCCGGTGGCCCAGCTCAGGCCCGAGATGCGGCCCGAGCCTTCGGATTTGAACACCTCAACCTGCCCATCATCGTTCAGGCGCGCGCGCAGGTATTCGCGGCGGCCCGCCTTTTTGGACTTCGAGAAGGCGGCGGGCAGCAGGAAGGCTTGCGGGTCCAGCCAGGGGCCGCCCGCCAGGACGGACAGGGCGGGGCGGGCGAAGAGCAATGTGGTGACAAGGGCGGCGACCGGGTTGCCGGGCAGGCCGAAGACAGGCGTGCCGTTCCATTGGGCCAGCGCCAGCGGGCGGCCCGGTTTGATCGCGATGCGCCAGTGGTGCAGCGATCCGGTTTCATCCAGCAGGGCCGAGACATGGTCTTCGTCCCCGGCTGAGGCCCCGCCCGAGGTCAGGATGACATCGGCCCGTGTTGCAGCGTCATCCAGCGCGTCGCGCAGCGTATCGCGATCATCCGCGATATGCCCCAGATCGACCGGGGCGTAGCCCCAGCCTTCGGCCAGCGACAGCAACATCGGGCGGTTTGCGTCAAAGGTGCGGGCAACGTCCAATGTCGTGCCGGGTTCCGCCAGTTCGTCGCCCGTTGACAGAACGCCCACCCGCAGGCGGGTGTGGACATCTGCAACTGGCAGGCCAAGCGCGGACAGAAGCGCGATATCCGGTGTGCGCAGTTTGTGACCCGCGGGCAGGGCTGGTTTTCCCGCAGCCACGTCTTCGCCCGCCGCACGGGCATTGGCGCCCGGTTTGACCCCGGCCGGAAAGCCAAGGGTGGCGCCGTCGACCTGCACGTCTTCCTGCATCACCACGGTGTCGACGCCTTCGGGCAGCAGGGCGCCGGTCAAGATGCGGATGGCGTGGCCCATGGGCACCGTGCCCGTGAACGGCACCCCGGCGGCGGCGCGGCCATCGACAAGGGGCATCTGGATCGTATCGCCCTGCGGAAGACCCGCATAGGCGAAGCCATATCCATCGACCGCCGCATTCGCGCCCGGCGGGTTCGATCGGATGGCCACATGATCGGTGGCAAGGATGCGGCCCCGGGCATTGGCCACCTTGATGCGTTCGGTCCCGGTCACCGGGTGCAGACGAGCCCTGAGCGTGGCAAGGGCGTCGTCAACAGGCGTCCAGTTCACCCCCGGGGGCAGGGCGAAACAGTCATTGGCCAGTTTCGGCGCGCGGCGCGGGGTAAGGCCGGTGGTGGTTTCGATGAATGAGGCGATGGCCCCTGTGTCATCCAGATCGAAGACCGGCAGATCAATGTCTGGCAGGGATACGTCACTGGCCACCGCACGGATGGTTTCATTTTCCGGGGCCAGCAGTGCCTCGCCGGTGGCGGCGCGGTGCGCTTCGATCTTGGGGTGAGGGGCGGACTTGAACCCTTCGACCAGCACCAGGTCGCAGGGGGTCAGGCGGGCGATCAGGTCGGCAAGGCGGGGTTCGTTATCGCCGCGCAATTCATGCAGGATCGCCACGCGCGCAGAGGAGACCAGCACCACCTCCTGCGCGCCTGCGGCGCGGTGGCGGTGAGTGTCGGTGCCGGGACGTTCCAGATCGACCCCATGATGGGTGTGCTTCAGGGTCGACACCCGCAGGCCCTTTGCCGTGAAATGAGCGATCAGGCGCTCCATCAGCCCGGTCTTGCCCGAGTTCTTCCAGCCCGTGACGCCAAAGATTTTCATGGGGCGGTCTCCAGCAGGGTTTGGGCGCGGGCCAGGTCTTCGGGGGTGTTGACGTTGAAGAACGGATCGAAAGGATCCGGGTCGAAAATGGCCATGGCTGCCCCGTGCCTGTCTGTCCATTGGACAACCTTGCGCACCCCGTCCTGCAAGGCGGCGCGCAAGTCGTCACGCAGGGCGACGTTCCACAACCCGAATGTCGGTTGGCGCATAGGGCCGCGTTCGGGATCCTGGGTGGCGGCAAGGGCGATGGGGGCATCCTCGATTTTTGCCGCGTCTTGCAATCGGTCGACCAGATCATGCGGGAAAAACGGCGTGTCGGCCGCCACCGAAACCACCTGATCGGCCCCCAGCGATGCGGCCCAGTCCAGCCCGGCCAGAACCCCTGCCAGCGGCCCGACAAACCCGTCGACCGTATCGGGCAGGACTGGCAGTCCGAGGTCGGTGAAACGGGACGGATCACCATTGGCGTTCAGGGCCAATGCAGCCACTTGTGGCGTCAGGCGTCCGATCACCTGGGACAAAAGTGTTCCGTCACCCAGCGGCAGCAAACCTTTGTCGCCGCCGCCCATCCGCGTGGCCAGCCCACCGGCGATAATGATCCCGACCGGTTTCGTCATTTGTCTGCCCCTTTGCGACGGTGCTTGCGGTCTTCATGGGCAACATGGGCGGGATCGGTGTCGCGGATCAGGCGATCCTCGCCGGACAGGCAGGTGAAGCGCTGGCCGCGCATACGCCCGATCAGGGTCAGGCCGACATCGCGCGCGATCTCGACCCCCCATGCCGTGAAACCGGACCGGGACACAAGGATCGGGATGCCCATCTGCGCGGTCTTGATCACCATCTCCGAGGTCAGGCGCCCGGTGGTGTACAGGATCTTGTCCGCCCCGGTGACGCGTTCGGACAGCATCCAGCCCGCCACCTTGTCGACGGCGTTGTGGCGGCCCACATCTTCCATATAGACCAGCGGACGATCTTCCGCGCACAGGACGGTGCCGTGGATGGCGCCGGCTTCCAGATACAGCGACGGGGTGCGGTTGATCTTCTGCGCCAGGGCATAGAGCCACGAGGTTTTCAGGGGTGCGTGCGGCAGGGTCAGGTCCTCCAGCCCCTCCATCATATCACCGAAAACAGTGCCGACGGCGCAGCCCGAGGTGCGGGTCTTGCGCGCCAGCTTATCCTCGTAATCGGTTTCATGCGCGGTGCGCACAACCACCGTGTCGATGTCGGCATCATACTCCACGCCGGTGATCTGGTCGTCATCCGACAACATGCCCTGGTTGCGCAGAAAGCCGAGCGCCAGATAGTCGGGATAATCGCCGATGGTCATTGCGGTGACGATCTCGCGCTTGTTCAGGAAAATCGTGAGCGGGCGTTCTTCGACCACTGATACGCGAACCGGGGCACCTGTTTCATCATAGCCATCCACAGCCCGCGTCAGCCGGACCGCAGCAGGGTCGGGTGCGATCAGATAGTCGGAAAGATTGTCTTTGGTGGCCAATTGCAACTCCTGCCGTGACACCGTAAGCGTAATGCGCAACTTAGGACCCGATTATGACTTCGTCCAACCCCAAAAGACACTTCCTGCGCGGCGTGCGCGACGCCCTGCCCTTCATCCTGGTGATTGTCCCGTTTGGCGCACTGTTCGGCGTGGTGGCTGTCGAAGCCGGCTTGAACGTGGTCGAGGTGATGAGCTTCTCGGTTCTGGTCATTGCTGGCGCCGCGCAGTTCACGGCGGTGCAGTTGATGACCGAAAACGCGCCGACGCTCATCGTGATCCTGACCTCGTTGGCTGTGAACATGCGGATGGCAATGTATAGTGCGTCATTGACCCCCTATCTGGGGCAGGCACCGATATGGAAGCGCGCACTGGTCGCCTATTTCATGGTGGATCAGGCCTATGCCCTGTCTCAGATCAAGTTCGAGATGGAGCGGGAACTGACCGTGTCCGAGCGGTTTGCCTACTATCTTGGCACCGTCGTGCCACTGGCGCCGCTTTGGTATGGGGCCAGCTATGTGGGGGCCGTGGCAGGCACACAGGTGCCGCCTGCCCTTGCGCTTGATTTCGCCTTGCCGATCACTTTTTTGGCAATGATTGCCCCGGCCTTGCGGACGCTTGCGCACGTCGCCGCGGCAACAACATCGGTCATCCTGGCGCTTGTGCTGGCATGGATGCCCTATGGGTCGGGTCTGCTGGTGGCCGCCATCGGCGCGATGATCGTTGGCGCACAAGTCGAACTTCTGATGTCACGGAAGGCTCTGCCATGATGATTGATCACACCACCGTCTGGATTGTCATCATTGCCTTGGCGATTGGCAGCTTCCTGATCCGGTTCAGCTTTCTTGGGATTGTCGGGGAACGCCCGATGCCGGAATGGCTGTTGCGCCATCTGCGCTACACGCCTGTCGCTGTGTTGCCGGGGCTGGTCGCGCCGCTGGTCTTGTGGCCTGCGGCGACCGGCGGAATGACGGATCCGGCCCGGTTGGGGGCTGCCCTGATGACCTTGTCCGTCGGATATTTCAGCCGCAACGTTCTTGCCGCGATCCTGTCCGGGGCCGCGACGTTGTATGGTTTGCTGTATCTGCTGGGATAGAGGCGCGGCTCAGATACCGCGCGTCAGGATCTCGCCGTTCTCTTCCGGGTCGTTGTCATAGAACTTGCGTTCGCTCACGCCCGGAAAGGCGCCAAACTGTTCCATGATCTTCTTCGGAAACATCGAGGGCGAGATGGATTGGAACCCCGGAAGGCTGCGCAGGATGGCCCCGACCGCAGTTGCGCATTGGGCCTTGGGGACGGCACCATAGCGTTCCACCGCGCGGATCGCCATTTCGGCGACCTGCGGGCTGATCACAATATCTTGTCGCACGACGTGATAGGTGATGCGGGCATGATAATCGACATAGAAATCGACAGCCTTGTCCGTCATCCCGTAATGCACATCATGCCGTT
>JAUHWP010000130.1 GCA_030424645.1 Alphaproteobacteria bacterium | reverse complement strand
ATGCGATAATCGGTGTCGAAATATTGCGCCATCCCGGGCAGCGAAGGCAGGAAGACATTCATCGACAGCGTTGCCGCCGCGGCGACGAATGTCAGGGTGAAGACATGCGGCGGCGTGGACGAGTCCATGAAGCGGGATGCGGGTTTTGACGGCATGTGTCATGGCTAGGCCCGCCTGTTTGGACTGTCCATCCTGCAAAGGCTGAATTTGCAATTATTCAATTTGCAATATTTACATTGCAATAAGTTTGCAAATTCGCCCGATTTTCCTTTCGGGAAAGGCGGTTAAGCGTTACTTTGCCCTGAAATCAAGGAGTGCCGCCAGATGAAAGATATCCTTCAGGAGCTTGAAGATCGCCGCAAGACAGCCCGGCTGGGGGGCGGCCAACGCCGGATCGACAGTCAGCATCAAAAGGGAAAGCTGACCGCCCGCGAGCGGGTCGAGCTTTTGTTGGACGAAGGGTCGTTCGAAGAATTCGATATGTTCAAGGCGCATCGCTGCACGGAATTCGGCATGGAAGCGGACAGGCCCGCGGGGGACGGTGTGATCACCGGCTGGGGCACGATCAACGGACGTCTGGTTTATGTGTTCAGTCAGGACTTCACCGTTTTTGGCGGTTCGCTGTCCGAAACTCACGCGGAAAAAATCTGCAAGATCATGGACATGGCAATGCAGAACGGGGCACCGGTGATCGGCATCAACGATTCCGGCGGGGCGCGCATCCAGGAAGGTGTTGCCTCGCTTGCAGGCTATGCCGAGGTGTTCCAGCGCAACATCATGGCCTCCGGCGTGGTGCCGCAGATCTCGGTCATCATGGGGCCGTGTGCAGGCGGGGCGGTCTATTCGCCTGCGATGACCGACTTCATCTTCATGGTGAAGGACAGCTCCTACATGTTCGTGACCGGCCCGGATGTCGTGAAAACCGTGACGAACGAGGTCGTCACCGCCGAAGAGCTTGGTGGTGCGTCGACTCATACCAGGAAGTCGTCGGTCGCAGATGGCGCGTTCGAAAACGATGTCGAAGCGTTGTCCGAAGTGCGCCGGTTGGTCGATTTCCTGCCGTTGAACAATCGCGACAAGGCCCCGACGCGCCCGTTTTTTGACGATCCGGCGCGGGTCGATGAAAGCCTTGATACGCTGGTGCCGGACAATGCCAACGCGCCTTATGACATGAAAGAGCTGATCGCAAAGCTTGCCGATGAAGGCGACTTCTATGAGATCCAGGAGGATTTTGCCAAGAACATCATCACCGGGTTCGTGCGACTTGAAGGGCAGACCGTCGGTGTGGTCGCCAACCAGCCCATGGTGTTGGCGGGATGTCTGGATATCGACAGCTCGCGCAAGGCGGCCCGGTTCGTGCGCTTCTGCGACGCGTTCGAAATTCCGATCCTGACGCTGGTCGATGTGCCGGGCTTTCTGCCGGGAACAAGCCAGGAATACGGGGGCGTGATCAAGCATGGCGCGAAGCTTCTGTTCGCCTATGGCGAAGCCACGGTGCCCAAGGTCACGCTGATCACCCGCAAAGCCTATGGCGGCGCCTATGACGTTATGGCCTCGAAACACCTGCGGGGTGATTTCAACTATGCCTGGCCAACCGCCGAAATCGCGGTGATGGGGGCCAAGGGGGCAACGGAAATCCTCTATCGCTCGGAACTGGGCGATGCCGAGAAGATCGCGCAGCGCACACAGGATTACGAAGAGCGGTTCGCCAATCCCTTCGTGGCCGCCGAGCGGGGGTTCATCGACGAGGTGATCCAGCCGCGGTCGTCGCGGGTGCGGATTTGCCGGGCTTTCGCGTCCCTGCGCAATAAGAAGCTTCAGAACCCGTGGAAAAAACACGACAATATCCCGCTGTAAGCATGAGATCGCTTTGCACTCATAACGGTCTGTTCGGGCTGGCGGCGGTATGTGCCGTTGCACTGGGTCTGAGCGCACCCGCATTCGCGGGGGCCGCCAGTGCCGGGTTCGAACCGGGCGCGCGGCTGACGCTGCCCTCGGGTCAGGACGTGACGTTTCTGGATGTGATCGAAGGTGAAGACGGGCCGGTTGGCCCCGCGATCCGGTTTCGGTTCATCGCCCCGCGCATCGCCCGTGACAGCGGGGATGTCGCGTTCTTGCAGGCGGAAGGGGATATGGCGGCGCTGTGTCAGGATTATGTGTTGCCCCGGATCGTCGGGGCCGGGGCCGATCTGCCTGCGCAGATCATCATCGTTCTGTCCGACCGTGTCGTCGAATACGGCGTGGCGGACCCGGAGGCGACGCAGTTTTTCGAAGCCTACCGCCCTGAAGGCGGCACCTGTGTGTGGGAGGGGTTTTGATGGCCTTGCCGTATATGACCAAGCATAAGGGATTTCCCGGCCGCCTTCCGGGGACGGATTTTCAGTTCACGATCCGGCGCCCCAACAAGTCGGGTGCAACCCCCCTGATCGCGCGGGAACGCTTTGCCGACCGCAAACCTGCCGATCGCCGCGCCGATGCCGGCTTCATGGAGGCCCTGTGGGATTATTTCGGTGATCAGCCGTTCGAACGCGGAAATCTGGATGCCGGACGCTTGTCGTGGCTGTTCGGCCGCGAGGTCGTCGCCGCAGAAGATCCGTTCGACCCCGAAAGCTATGAAGCCCTGCTGGTGATTGATGTGAACCGTGCAACTGCCGCATTTCCGGACGTTTTCGAGGTATGATCGGCATGAAATCGCCCGCGTGCATATCGAACCGGCAGATTCCAGCCCAAATGGCGGGTGTGGCTGCAATGCATTCTTGTAACGCGGGAAAACCGTGCCAATCTGTATCTCAAGCGGAAAGCATATCCCCGTTTTCCGCCATGGTTTGTCGAAACCATTACCCTTCCCCTTCTTCAGCCCGGTTCTTTGCGAAAGCAACTGAACCGGGCCTCTTTTTTGCCGATAGCATGGTGTTTGCCGGGCGATCGTCAAAATTCTGCTTTGGAAATTGCGCAAATCAAGGCAAACTGGATGTAATAAGAAATACAACCAGAGGCAGTCAACGATGCAGATCAGCAAATTATTGGTGGGGGTGGCAACCCTTGTCGTGCTGGCAGGATGCCAGTGGAACGATCTTCAACGCGCCGGTGTCGGCGCGGCCACGGGCGCGGTGGTCGCGAAAGCGGCCAGCGGCAACCTTCTTACGGGCGCGGTCATCGGCGCGGGCGCGGGTGCGTTGTGCGATGATGTCGGAATGCGCATCTGTAACTGACGCGACCGCCGCCGCGCGCGGCACCATATCCTTTTTTCAGCCCGCCGGAAGAGATTCCGGTGGGCTTTTCTATGCCACATCGCGCGATGGGTCCGCCCGTCGCGCCCATACATGAACGGAAGGGACAGGACATGTTCAAGAAGATCCTGATTGCAAACCGGGGCGAGATCGCCTGCCGCGTGATCAAGACCGCCCGCAAGATGGGTATCCAGACGGTGGCCATATATTCGGATGCGGACAAGAACGCGCTTCATGTGAAGATGGCGGACGAGGCTGTCCATATCGGCCCGCCGCCGGCCAACCAGTCCTATATCGTCATCGACAAGGTGATGAAGGCCATCAAGGAAACCGGCGCCGAAGCGGTGCATCCGGGATATGGGTTCCTGTCGGAGAACTCGAAATTCGCCGAGGCCTTGGCTGCGGCAGGTGTCGCCTTTATAGGGCCGCCTGTTGGGGCGATCGAAGCCATGGGTGACAAGATCACTTCGAAGAAGATCGCGCAAGATGCCGAGGTATCGACCGTTCCCGGTTACATGGGGCTGATCGAGGACGCCGATGAGGCCGTGAAGATCTCGAACGAGATCGGCTATCCGGTGATGATCAAAGCCTCCGCCGGTGGTGGCGGCAAGGGCATGCGGATCGCGTGGAATGACGACGAGGCCCGCGAGGGGTTCCAGTCATCGAAGAACGAGGCGGCCAGTTCGTTTGGAGATGACCGCATCTTCATCGAGAAATTCGTGACCCAACCCCGCCACATCGAAATCCAGGTTCTGTGCGACAGCCATGGCAATGGCGTTTACCTGGGCGAGCGGGAATGCTCGATTCAGCGCCGCAACCAGAAAGTCGTGGAAGAAGCACCAAGCCCCTTCCTTGACGAAAAGACCCGCAAGGCGATGGGCGAACAAGCCGTCGCACTGGCGCAGGCAGTGGATTATGCCAGTGCCGGCACGGTCGAGTTTATCGTCGACGGTGACAAGAACTTCTATTTCCTTGAGATGAACACCCGCCTTCAGGTGGAACATCCCGTAACCGAGCTGATCACTGGCGTGGACCTTGTGGAACAGATGATCCGTGTGGCCGCAGGTGAAAAGCTGTCGATCAGCCAGAAGGATGTGAAGCTGAACGGTTGGGCGATTGAAAACCGGCTTTATGCCGAAGACCCGTATCGAAACTTCCTGCCGTCCATCGGTCGTCTGACACGTTATCGCCCGCCCGCGGAAACCGCGGCCGGTCCCTTGCTGGCCTACGGTAAGTGGCAGGGTGATGCACCGGAAGGTGACGCTGCGGTGCGCAACGATACCGGCGTCTACGAAGGTGGCGAGATCTCGATGTATTACGATCCGATGATCGCCAAGCTCTGCACATGGGCGCCGACGCGCGATGACGCGATCGAGGCGATGCGGGTTGCGCTGGACAGCTTCGAGGTCGAAGGCATCGGGCACAACCTGCCCTTCCTGTCCGCCGTCATGGACCATCAGATATTTATCAAAGGCGAAATGACGACTGCATTTATCGAAGAACAATACCCGGAGGGGTTCGAAGGGGTCGAACTGGGGCAGGACGTGTTGAAACGGATCGCTGCTTCAGCTGCCGCCATGCACCGTGTGGCTGAAATCCGCCGCGCCCGCATATCGGGCCGGATGGACAATCACGAACGCAAGGTCGGCAAGCACTGGGTCGTCACGCTGCAAGGTGAGGAATTTGCCGTCAAGATCAAGGCCGACAAGAAAGGTTCGACGGTCAAGTTCGACGACGGATCGAAGCTGCGCGTCAAATCCGACTGGACGCCGGGCGACAGTCTGGCCGTTCTGGAGGTCGGCGGCGAACCGCTTGTGATGAAGGTGGACAAGATCACCGCCGGTTTCCGCCTGCGGTCGCGTGGTGCGGATCTGAAAGTCCATGTGCGCACCCCGCGTCAGGCCGAACTGGCCCGTCTGATGCCCGAAAAACTGCCGCCGGATACCTCGAAAATGCTGCTCTGCCCGATGCCGGGGCTGATGGTGAAGGTCGATGTGGAAGCCGGTCAGGAAGTGCAGGAAGGCCAGGCCCTATGCACCATCGAGGCAATGAAGATGGAAAACATCCTGCGCGCCGAGAAGAAGGGCATCGTGACCAAGATCAACGCAAGCGCAGGCGACAGTCTGGCTGTTGATGAAATCATCATGGAGTTCGAATAAGGATGAGCATGGCCGCCACGATGACAGGGGAACGACGCTTGGAACCCGCGGTGGCGGTTGCGGTCGGCTTGGCGGTATTCCTGCTGGTACAGGTCACGGCCTACACTCTCGTGGGCGCGTTCGAATACCCGCTGGACGATGTCTATATCCACCTGGCGGTGGCCGAACAGATCTCGGCGGGTGGCTATGGGGTGAACCCCGGTGAATATACCTCGGCCGCGTCCTCTCCGATCTATCCATTCCTGCTGGTGCCGTTCGCAGGCGCGGCCTTGCACGCCTATGTGCCGCTGGTCTGGAACGTGGTGGCGTTGATCCTTTGTGCGGTTCTGTGGGGGCGCATTGTCCAGAACGCGGTTCAGGACAGGCGTGTGGCGCTTGCCTTGGCGGTGCTTGGCCCCCTGGCGTTCAACCTTGCAGGCATTGCGCAGGTGGGGATGGAACATACACTGCATGTGCTGGCGGGGCTGGCCGTGCTGCGGGGGTTGCAACATCAGTTTGATGACGACCGGCTGCACTGGCTTCTGATCGCGGGGATGGTGCTGGGGCCACTTGTCCGGTTCGAAGGGCTGGCCGTAACCGGCGGCGCGGCCCTTGCGCTGGCAATGACCGGGCGGTGGAAAGCGGGGGCATCGTTGTTCGCGATTGCCTTGGCCCTGGTTGCTGCGTTCATGGCTTTCCTGACCTCGCTTGGTCTTGAACCGCTTCCCAATTCCGTCATGGCAAAATTGGCTGGTGGCGATCAGGACAGCCGCTTCAGCCTGCTTGAGTTGCCGATGAAACTGGCGGCGCAGGTGCTTTTGTCGGACAAGGCCATGGTGATGCTGGTCGCGGTGGTGATCGCTGCCGTGGCCATTCCGCGGGTGACCGGTCCTGCGCGGGCGCTTCTGGCGGGCGCGGTGTTTGCCGGTGCGGGGCACCTGCTGCTGGGACAGTTCGGCTGGTTCAACCGGTACGAGCTTTACGCCCTCAGCTTCGTATTCGGCATGGTGATGCTGGCGCTTTTTCGCGCGGACGACATGAAATCGGCCCGTGCGCTGTTGTTGGTCGGCTTTGCCTATCTGGCGTTTTCCTATGGCAGCTGGCTTTTGCAGAACGGCAAATACGGTGCGCTGGGCATCTATTCGCAACAACGCAACATGAGCACCTTCGTGAAAGAGGTCTATCGGAAACCCGTCGCGGTGAACGATCTGGGATATGTTGCGTGGAACAATCCGAACTACGTTCTGGATTTATGGGGGCTGGCGTCCTACCGCGCACTGTCGACCCGATTGGATAACCCGCATGAGGGCTGGGCGGACGAGATCGTCAAGGATGCGGGCGTCGAACTGGCGATGATCTATGAGCGCTGGATTGATACCGGCATCGGCGCCGATTGGGTCAAGGTCGGCACGTTGCGCTATACCGGCGTCCGCGCCTTTCTTGGCGGGCAGGTCGTCAGCTTTTATGCCACCACCCCCGAAGCCGCCCCCGAATTGCGACAACAGATTGCAGACTTCGCCCCGCGCGTCGTCGGCGCCGCGGACCTGCGGGTCGAAGATGCGCCATGACGGGGCGGACACAGAAAGATGAAAAGGATGATGGGATGAGCGATACAGCCGAGTGGAAAGAACTGGCCGAAAAGGAACTTCGCGGCCGCGCCCTGGATGACCTGACGTGGCACACGCTGGAAGGCATCGAGGTCAAACCGCTTTACACCGCCGAAGACACGGACGGTCTGGACCATATGGGCACACTGCCCGGTTTCGGGCCGTTCACCCGTGGGGTGAAGGCAACGATGTATGCGGGCCGTCCCTGGACCATCCGGCAATACGCAGGCTTCTCGACGGCCGAGGAATCGAACGCCTTCTATCGCCGCAATCTTGCGGCCGGTCAGCAAGGGGTGTCGGTGGCGTTCGACCTGGCAACGCACAGGGGGTATGACAGCGACCACCCCCGCGTGGTGGGCGATGTCGGCAAGGCCGGTGTGGCCATCGACTCGATCGAGGATATGAAGATCCTGTTCGATGGCATTCCGCTTGATAAGGTTTCGGTCTCGATGACCATGAACGGGGCTGTCATCCCGATCCTTGCGAACTTCATCGTCGCCGGGGAAGAGCAGGGGCATGACAAGGCATTGCTATCGGGCACCATTCAGAACGACATTCTGAAAGAGTTCATGGTCCGCAACACCTATATCTATCCGCCGGAACCGTCGATGCGGATCATCTCGGACATCATCGAATATACGTCGAACGAGATGCCGAAATTCAACTCGATCTCGATCTCCGGCTACCACATGCAGGAAGCGGGCGCGAACCTGGTGCAGGAGCTGGCCTTCACCCTGGCCGACGGGCGCGAATACGTGCGCACCGCCATCGCCGCCGGGATGGACGTGGACAAGTTCGCCGGGCGGCTGAGCTTCTTCTTCGCCATC
>JAUHWP010000129.1 GCA_030424645.1 Alphaproteobacteria bacterium | reverse complement strand
CTTGTCGCCATAAATGGCACCACCACGGTTCACCACGTCACAGCATGGCAAGATCCCTTCAGGCAGGCGGGCATCGTATTGCCAAAGCTCTTTGCCGGTCAGAAGGTCGATGGCGAACAGCCGCGAATACGACCCGGTGATATACATCACCCCGTCATAAATCAGCGGCTGCGTTTCCTGACCGCGCTGCTTTTCGCCACCCAGCGAAAACGCCCATGCGGGGACAAGATTGTCGATGTTGTCCTTGTTCAGAATTTCAAGCGGGCTATAGCGTTGCAGATGCCGCCCCATGCCGTTTGTCACGATCTGGTTGGTGATCGTCTGATCGTTTCGCAGATCGTCCTCGGTCACTTCGGCCTGTGCGATCCCTGCCGCGATCAGGCCAACCGTGACGGTTGTCAGAAACTTGTTCATGTCTTTCCTCCCGGTCCATTCCAAGCCAGCCGGATCCACCTTGCGAATGCACGGCTTTCGGCTTGACTGCATTATTGGAAGAGCGTCACGACAGCGAAATTGCACAAAGGTCGTAGACTGAAAATCGCACCGAAAAGCATCGTCAGCACAGGGCAAGGGAACCGGGAAAGATCCCGATTCCCGCCAGAATAGTCACTAGTTCCGCACTCGTTATCCCTGCTGAAGGATCACTCGGTGATCGCCGTCCCGTCGCGCGTCGAAATGCTTTCCAGATAGGCCAGGATGAAATCCTGCACCGTTCTGTCCTCGATCCCCACATGGCGCATCTTGGTGCCGGGCATGAACCCGTCATTATCTTCGATCCACGCGCGCAACGCGGCCTGGGTCCAGACAATGCCCGATGCCTCAAGCGCCACGGAGTAATCGTAATCGGCATAGCTGCCCGCCGCACGATCCAGGATATTCTCCAGGGGCGGGCCATAGCTTTCGTGCTTTGCATCCGGGGCATGACACCGCCTGCATTCTGCTACGAACAGCTTCTCACCTGCCTCAATCTTGATGTCATCAAAAGCCGATTCGGCGGTCGCGCCGACAGGCAACACACCCACGAATGCCGCGCCGAAGAACAGTGAGGTGAGGATCTGCTTCATATCAATCTCCAATATGCTTCACCCGGCAGCGCCGGATTTGTCATTCGCGCTTGCATGGGATGTAGAGCAGGAACAGGGGCAGCTTGCATATCGTGCTTTGGTCGTATTTGTGCCGCGCAGGAAGTCGGTATCCTTGCCTGCAAATGGGAGGATTCCATGAAAACACTCTTGCACAGGATAACTGCGATGATCGGGGTTGCCCTGACCACCGCGCTGTCACCCGCCTTTGCCGAACCCGACGTGCTTCGGGCATCGGTTCTGGAATTTGGCACCGTGAACTGGGAGCTGGACACGATCAAATCGAACGGGCTGGACACCGCGAACGGCTTCACGCTGGATGTGACCGGCGTTGCCGGAAGCGCAGCAGCCCAGGTCGCGTTCGAAGCAGGCGAAACCGACGTGATCGTATCCGACTGGCTGTGGGTGGCCCGACAACGGGCCGCCGGGCGTGACTATGTTTTCCTGCCCTATTCCAAGGCCGTCGGCGGCCTGATGGTTCCCGCAGACAGCACCGCGCAATCGCTGGCCGATCTCAGGGGCGGCAGCATCGGCATTGCCGGTGGCCCGCTTGACAAAAGCTGGCTGATCCTGCGCGCCTATGCCGACCAGCAATTCGGTTTCGACCTGATGGACGAAACCCAACAAGTGTTCGGCGCGCCCCCACTTATTTTCAAGACGGCCACGTCCGGCGATTATGACGGGGCGATCAACTTCTGGCATTTCATGGCCAAGATGGAAGCCGGTGGTATGCGCCAGTTGATTTCCGTCACCGATGCCGCAAAAGCGCTTGGATTAGACCCTGATACGCCCTTGTTGGGATATGTCCTGCGCGGCGAACTGGCGCGTGAAAACCCGAACCTGGTCGCGGGCCTGTCAGCGGCATCGCGCACCGCGAAAGAGCTTTTGCTGCAGGACGCCGCGTGGGAGCCGCTGCGCGAGCGGATGCGGGCCAAGTCGGATGCGGAATTCAACGCCCTGATCGCCGGGTTTCGCGCGGGTATCCCCTCACCCGGTCCGGTGGATGAAGAAGCGGCCGACAAGATGCTGCGCCTGATGGCCGAGCTTGGGGGGCAGGATCTTCTGGGCGATGTCGATGCGCTGCCCGCAGGCGTCTTCCTGACACCGGGCAGTTGACCATGAACGCGGCGGAGCACGCGGTTTTCGGTGGCGCGGATGGGGCACAGCCCCCCACCCGCGCCGCCGCTATGTCCGTGGATCTGACCTCTGCCAGCTATGGCAACACGCAGGTTCTGGGCGCAGTCCGCTTGCGGCTTGATCCCGGCGAAACGGTTGCGATCTGTGGACCATCCGGCATCGGAAAATCCACACTTCTGCGTATTCTGGGCGGGTTAGAGACTAATTTCTGTGGATCTCTTGCAACACCCGACCGCGTGGCTTTCGTCTTTCAGGAACCCACGCTTCTGCCGTGGCGATCGGCGCGCGATAACATCGTGCTGGCTGCACAGATCAGCCCTGACAAGGCCGACGCGGCGCTGGCCGATGTGGGATTGTCACATTGCGCCGACCGGCGCCCCGATCAGCTGTCCCTGGGCCAGCAGCGCCGCGTCGCGCTGGCCCGCGCCTTTGCGGTAGAGCCACAGCTGCTCTTGCTCGATGAACCGTTCGTGTCGCTCGATCCCGACCTTTGTGACGAGATGATGCAGGTGTTCGAACGGCTCCGCGCCCGGTCGGACGTAGCCACCGTGCTGGTCACACATGCCAGTGACGAAGCGCACAGGCTGGCGGATCGGGTCATGACCTTGCGCGGCACGCCGGCATCCCTGATGCCGGTCGGTTAAGCCTTGCGCCGGATCATCCCCCGCGCGGGGTCATAGCCCCACAAGGCAAGCATCAGAAAAACACCGCCCGCAAGGATCGTCCAAAGCGCCGCCATCGGGTTGAACTGCGTATAGAGTGCAAAGCGGATCAGCTCGACCGCATGGGTGAACGGGTTCACCGCGCAAATGTCATGCAACACCCGCGAGCTTTCCGCCATTTTCCACAGCGGGTAAAGCGCCGAAGACAGGAAGAACATCGGGAAGATGACGAAGTTCATAACGCCCGCGAAGTTCTCCAACTGTTTGATCAGGGATGACAACGCCAGCCCCAGCGCGCCCAGCATCAGCCCGGCGACGACAAGCGCAGGCAGGACAAGGATGTATCCGGCCAGCGGCAGGTGAATGCCGAACAGCGCGGCAATCGCCAGAAAACAATAGACCTGAAGAATCGAAATAACGGTGCTGGCGATCAACCGACAGGTCAGAAGCCACCAGCGCGGCAACGGGGATGTCAGCAACAGCCGCATCGACCCCATTTCGCGGTCATAGACCAATGATAGAGACGATTGCATCCCGTTGAACAACAGGATCATGCCGCACAGGCCGGGCAGGATATAGACCTCGTAGGTGATATAGGTCTGGTATGGCGGGCTGATCGACAGGCCCAGCGCCGCACGAAACCCGGCGGCGAAGACCAGAAGCCAGATCAGCGGACGCACAAGCGCCGAAATGAAGCGCCCCCGCTGCCGCACGAAGCGCAAGGCTTCACGGATCACGATGGCGCGCAGGGCGATCAGGGCGGGGGTCATATCGCGGCCTCACCAGTGATCTGAAGGAACACATCCTTCAACGGCTGACCGCCCGTTACGTCTGACACATGCCCATCCGCCCGCACCCGGCCCTGATCAAGGATGACCAAACGGTCTTGCGCCCACACCTCATCCGTCAGGTGGGTGGCCCAGAGGACGGTCAGGTCGTTATCTGTCGCCAGTTCATGCACATGCGCCACGATCCCCGCACGCGACGCTGCATCCAGCCCCACCGTGGGTTCGTCCAGCAGCAACACGGAGGGATCATGCAACAGCGCACGGGCAATCTCGGCCCGGCGGCGGTGGCCACCATTCAGGTCGCGGGCACGTTCCCCGGCCCGTTCAGCCATGCCCAGACGGTCAAGCGCGGCATCGGTGCGCCGGGCGGCGTCGCGCCCGCCAATCCCGTGTAAGGCGGCGAAATAGTGAAGGTTGCGGCGCACCGTCAGGTCAAGATCCAGCGTCTGTTGCTGGAACACGATCCCGATCCGGGCAAGCGCGGCCCGCGGGGCCGTTCGCAGATCATGCCCCGCAATCTCGATCTGCCCCTGATCGGTGGTGAACAGGCGGCTCATCAACCCGAACAAGGTGGATTTCCCGGCGCCGTTCGGCCCCAGAAGGGCGCAGAACGCACCCGGCGCAACCGAAAAGCAGACGTTCTTCAACGCCTGCTTCCGGCCATAACTGTAGCTCAGGTTATGGATCCTGAGACCCGTCATTCGATGGTGATATCCAACCGCTGGGTGTCGCCGGTCGACCCCGGCACCGACAAGGCATAGCGCCCCGGCTTGATGGCAAGAAACCCGATTTCCATGGTGCCGGCTTCATCAAATTCGACACTATCAAGGCCCAATGGGCGGATTTCCAGCCCTTCGATCACGATCTCGTCGATCCAGATCGCGCGAAAGAACCCAGCCCCTTCAAGGGCCAGTTCCTGGCTGCCATCCGCTTCGATCTCGATCTCGTAATAGGTGCCGGATTTCAGCACCAGGGGCGCATCGGCCAAAGGCATACCAGAAGACAGGGTAATCGGCGGCAGGTCTTCCTTGTTGCCGGCGGACAGCACACCGGCCAACCCGAACGAGTCGTCTTGATCTGCCCACGCCTGTGCCCCGCCGAGGGAGGCGGCGAGGCACGCGGACAGCAAGAATGATGAAATACGCATGATGAGTTCCTTTCAGTTTAAGTCACGGACGAAGGGCGGCCCCCCAAGGGAAGCGCCCGACCTTGATGGATTTGACAGCTTCACGGCGGGCCACGTCGATGACGGTGACGTCACCCGACACGCCGTTGGTGGTGAACAGAAGCGACTTGTCGGCGGAAAAGGCCATGTGCCAGACCCGGCGGCCCACCAGGATGTAATCCTCGACCTCATAGGTTTCAGCATTGACCACGGCGACGTGGTTTGACGGGCCAAGGGCGACAAAAACGGTCTTGCCGTCCTCGGTAAACTCGAACCCGACGGGTTGCACGCGATCAGGATGCACGCCCTGCACCTCGAACGTGATATCGGCCAGTTCGGCCTGCGTTTGCGTGTCGAAGACCGATATCGTGCCGCCGATTTCCGAGCTGACCCAAAGCGCCGCGCCGTCATGCGTGAACTCCGCATGGCGCGGGCGGCTTTCGACCAGCGTATTTGCAAAGATTTCATTCGTTTCGGTGTTGATCCAATGCGCCATGTTGGTGGTTTCCGAGGTCGCGATCACCGTGCTTCCATCCGGCGATACCGCCATCCCTTCCGGTTCGATCCCCACATTGATCTGCGCCACGACCTGGCGGGTCTCGACATCCACCACGGTTGTGACGGCGTCGTCTTCGTTGGCGATGTAAAGATGCCGGTCGTCGGGGTGCAGCACGAATTGTTCGGGGTCTTCGCCCGACGGCAGGTCATTCAGAATCTCGCCGGTATTCGGGTCCATCACCTGCACCGCATCGCTGTCGGACGCGCAGATATAGACCCGGCTGAAATCATGCGAAAACGTGATGCCGCGCGGGCGTTCCCCAGTTGGGATGGTGCGCGTGACCTCAAGCGTTGCCACGTCGATCACGCTGATCGTGTCATCCTTTTCGTTCGTGACCCAGATTTCTTCGGCAACGACAGGTGTCGCCAGAAGCAAGTTCAGCAGGATTAGTGACGTTTTCATATTATCCCCCATATGCCGCGCATTGGCTTTCAGGCTGGTCCAGACCCAGGCTGTCCAGCTCGTTTCGTTGATGCAGGAACCCTTCAAGCGGCGCTTGTGCGACCAGCGCGCGCGGGGTCGACAACGGGATGGGCTGGCGCAGCTGGCCATTCCACGCCCGGAAGCTCATCGCCCGACCTTTGAACCCGGCCAGTTCGAACGCATCCGACAGGATGTAATTGCGCAGGATATCCGGCGCGGCGGCTCCGGTCCGGGTCACGGCTTCGCCGAGGGTGCGCATGGCGGCCCAGGCCGCGTAATCCCGCGGACGCATGGCACGGTGCGCGTGATCTGCGAACCGGCTTTGCAACTGCGCTGCGCCCCATTGCTCGACCACCGGGGACCACGCCGCAGGCACGATCCCTTCGGTCCCCGCAACCGGGCGGGCCAGCCATGTGTTATAGGGAATGTATCGCCCGTAATCGTCGCGCGCATCCGCGACCAGCAACACATCATGATCGCCAAGATCCTGGGTGAAAGCGGGCACCTCTTGCGCGGCATTGCGGCGCATATCGGCGTCGAAGTTCCACGCCTTTTCCGCAGCGATATTCAGGCCGTATTTCTCGGCCGAGGCACGAAATGTATCGGCAAGCGCCGTGTCTTCTTCATGTGCCCCAGAAATCATCGCCAGCCGGGTCCACCGCTTCTTCACAAGAAACTGCATCAGGGCATCGGCACGCATCGCATCGGACGGCAGGGTGTGCAGGACATTCGCGCGGCAATCGGCATCGCGCAGCACCGTTTCCGCCGCCGCCACGTTGAACAGGATCGCGCCCTGTGCCTCGGGCAGGTCGGCGATGCGCAGCAGGTCAGTTGCGGGCGCATCCACGATCATCAACCGCGTTCCCGACAGCACATCCCGGGCGGCGGCAAGCACGTCATCGCCCACCGGCACATCCACGATTTCGAACGTATAATCGTGACCCAGAAACCCGCCGGTGGTCTGGTTATCGGCCAACCCCACCTGCGCGCCCGCAATTCCCAGATCATCGGGAACCGGGTCGAGATTCGACAAGACCGGCGGGCGTTCCACCATCTGGCGCAGATAACCGATCTTGACCGCCACCTCGGCCTGGGCCGAGGCAACGAACACGTAAAACAGGGTGCATGTCCAGGCAATCAGCCGCATGAGTTCGATCCCGAAGAAAGCGTATGAAAACCACGTTAGCAGCCGCCATTTCCGCCCGACATACGACCAAGGTCCCATGTCTGCGCGGCGCTTCGCCCGACTAAAACCAAGGTCGAATACCGGGGTGGCATCGCCAGCGGTAAAACAATCCCGAACGAACGAAAATTGGGAGGACAAGAAGATGCTGAACCGGCATTTGCTTACCATCGGTTTTGTCGCTGTGGCGGGTCTGGCCTATGCGCATGGCGACGTTGCACCGCAACCTGTCGACACGGACGCCCTGCCCGATGTGGGCGAGGAATGGCTGATCGAAAACCCGTATCGCGATGCCGGGCCAGAAGTCTGGCAACTGGCCGTCGATATCGGCAACAGCGGCTATACCCAGAACTGCGCACGCTGTCATGGGCTGGGCGTGGTGTCGGGCGGGCTGGCCCCCGATCTGCGCTATCTGGAAGCGGCGGAATATGGCGATGAATGGTATGTCGAACGGTTCCAGCACGGCATGACCCAGAACGGGATTACCAAGATGCCCGCGTTTGGCGAGCTTCTGGGCCAGAAAGCCGCCTGGGCCATCCGCACCTATATCGAGGCCCGGCCCGATGACGGTGCGCTGGACGAGTTCGAGGACAAGCTGAAAGCCTTCCGCGACCAGCTTGCCGCATGGTCAGACAGTGCACCGGATGCCGGCGAGGTATCCCAGCTTCAGGAAGAGCTTGCCACCATCGCCGCACAGGTTGAAACCGGGTCAGGGGCACCGATTGCCGACAGCGTGGCCTATCGTGCAGCGGCCCTGATTTCCGGCGATCAGCCGAAATTCAAACAGGCGGCAGAAACCCTGACCATCGGGTTGTCC
>JAUHWP010000128.1 GCA_030424645.1 Alphaproteobacteria bacterium | reverse complement strand
GTCTTTGCGGTGATCCTTGTGACCTTCCTGGTCGATGTGGCCTATGCGCTGGTCGATCCCCGGTTGAGGAGGCGCCCATGACCCGCCTGCCCGCCCAGCTTTGGATCGGCGCAGTGCTCAGCGCGATCCTGCTGACCGCCGCCCTTCTGTCCTTCCTCTGGACGCCTTATGACGTGACCACCCTGAATATCGGGGCGAAGCTGCGTTCCCCGTCTGCAGAATACCTTCTGGGCACCGACCATTTCGGGCGCGACCTTCTGTCGATGTTGATGGAAGGCGGGCGTATCTCGATCGCCGTGGCCGTGCTGGCCGTGGGCATCGGCATGGTCATCGGTGTGCCACTTGGCCTTCTGGCCGCCGCCAATCGTGGCGGCTGGCTGGACGAGGTGACGATGCGCGGCAACGACCTGATCTTTGCCTTCCCGTCGCTGGTCATCGCCATCCTGATCACCGCAACCTTCGGCCCCTCGGCCACCAACGCGATCATCGCCATCGGCATTTTCAACATCCCGGTTTTTGCCCGCGTGGCACGGGGAGGCGCGCTGACGATCTGGACGCAGGAATTCATCATGGCCGCGCGGGTGGCAGGCAAGGGCAAGGCACGGATCAGCGTGGAACACATCCTGCCCAACATCGCAAACCTTCTGATCGTGCAGGGCACCATCCAGTTCTCGCTGGGCATTCTGGCTGAAGCCGGGCTGAGCTATGTGGGGCTTGGCGCGCAGCCCCCGACCGCAAGCTGGGGTCGGATGCTGGCGGATGCGCAGACCATGATCTATTCCCACCCACGCCTGGCCATCGCGCCGGGGCTGGCCATCGTCGCGATGGTGCTGGGCCTGAACCTCATGGGAGACGGGCTGCGCGACCTTCTGGATCCAAGGCTCAGGCGGGCGCGCCTATGATCCGGGTCGAGAACCTTTCGCTGTCCATCCACGACATGCCGATCCTGCGCGATGTCGACTTGTCCATCGCCCCCGGTCAGGTGGTCGGGCTGGTGGGCGAAAGCGGGTCGGGCAAGTCGATGACGGCGCTGTCCCTGATGGGGCTTTTGCCGCGCGGGGCAGAGGCTTCGGGCCGGATCTGGCTGGACGAGACCGACCTTGCGACACTGAACGAAGCGGCGATGTGCGACATTCGCGGGCGCCGCATCTCGATGATTTTTCAGGAACCGATGACGGCCTTGAACCCGGTCAAGACCATCGGCGATCAGGTGGCGGAAACCCTGCTGATCCACGGTCGCGCCAGCCGCGACACCGCCCGCGGCATCGCCGCCGAGAAACTGGCCCGCGTGGGTCTGCCGCAAGACCGGTTTCCGCTGGATCGCTATCCGCACGAACTGTCAGGCGGGCAGCGGCAGCGGGTCTGCATCGCCATGGCCATCGCCCTTCATCCCGACCTTCTGATCGCGGACGAGCCGACCACGGCACTGGATGTGACCACACAGGCGCAAATCCTCGACCTGCTGAAAGGGCTGGTCGCCGAAGAGGGCATGGGGCTTCTGTTGATCACCCATGACCTTGCCGTGGTGGCGGGCATGGCTGATCATGTGGCCGTCATGCGCAAGGGCGCGATCGTCGAACAGGGCGAAACGGAAACCCTGTTTCGCACCATGTCGCACCCCTATACGCGGCAGTTGCTGGCGGCCTCGGGCCATGTGCCGGATGGGCAAGCCACCCCGCAAGACGCCCCACTGCTTGAAGTGCGCGGCGCCGTGCGGGACTATGCCCTGCCCCGCGTAAACCTCTTCGGACCGATCCCACAGTTTCGCGCGGTGGACGGGGTCAGCTTCACGCTGGCGAAGGGCGAAAGCCTTGGGCTGGTGGGGGAAAGCGGTTGCGGGAAATCCACCCTCAGCCGCGCCATTCTGGGGCTTGAGCCATTGCAGGGGGGCGAGATCGTGCTGAACGGCACGCCGATTGCCCCTGACATGCCGGCCGCCCGCCGCGCGGGGCTGCAAGTGGTGTTTCAAGACCCCTACGGCAGCTTCAATCCGCGCTGGACCGTGGAGCGGCTGGTGGCCGAACCTTTCCACCTGCTGGGCGGGCGTCCGCACAACTGGCGCGACCGTGTGCGCGAGGCGCTGGCCGAGGTCGGGTTGGAGGCAAGCGCCATGACGCGCTATCCGCACGAGTTCTCGGGCGGTCAGCGCCAGCGCATCGCCATCGCCCGCGCCCTGATTTTGCGCCCCGAACTCATCATCCTCGACGAAGCGGTATCGGCGCTGGATGTTTCGATCCGGGCCGAAATCCTTGACCTTCTCGCAGAACTTCAGGCGCAACACGGGCTGGCCTATCTGTTCATCAGTCACGACCTTGGCGTCGTGCGATCAATCACCGACCGGGTGCTGGTAATGAAGGCTGGCAAGATCGTCGAGGAAGGCGCGACAGATGCGGTCTTTGCCGCGCCCCGGCACCCATATACCCAAACCCTGATCACCGCCGCGCCGGTCATCCCGCCCGCGTGGAAGGAGGCATAAGATGACAGAACTCTGGTTCGACCCGACGGAAATCCTGATCGGCGGAACGTGGCACAAAACCGAGAACATGATCCCTGTCGAAGACCCGTCAACCGGCGAGGTGTTCGCCCGGATCGGGCGCGGCATGGAACGAGACATCGACGCCGCCGTGACCGCCGCGCAATCTGCGCTGGAGGGGGACTGGGGCCGCATGACGGCGACCGAGCGCGGGCGTATCCTGACCCGGATCGGACAGTTGGTCGAAACCCGCGTGGACGACCTTGCCGCACTGGAATCGCGTGATGTGGGTAAACCGCTGACCCAGGCGCGAAACGACGCCGTGGCGCTGGCGCGATACATGGAGTTTTACGGGGGTGCTGCCGACAAGGTGATGGGCGACACGATCCCCTATCAGGACGGCTATACCGTCTATACCCTGCGCGAACCGCACGGGGTGACCGGCCATATCGTGCCGTGGAATTACCCGATGCAGATCATCGGGCGCTCGGTCGGGGCGGCGCTGGCGATGGGCAATGCCTGCGTCTTGAAACCCGCCGAGGAAGCCTGCCTGACCGCCCTTGCGTTTGCCCGTCTGGCCGAAGAAGCCGGATTACCAAAGGGCGCATTGAACGTGGTGACGGGGCTGGGCGAGGAAGCCGGCGCCGCCCTGTCCGCCCATCCCGGCATACACCACATCAGCTTCACCGGTTCCGTCCCGGTGGGCGGGCTGGTGCAGGCCGCCGCGGCGCAAAACGTCGTGCCTGTGACGCTGGAGCTTGGCGGCAAATCCCCCCAGCTTGTCTTTGACGATGCCGATCTGGACGCCGCCTTGCCGTTTCTGGTCGGGGCCTGCATCCAGAACGCGGGCCAGACCTGCTCCGCCAGCTCACGCGTGCTGGTGCAGCGCGGGGTCTATGATCAGGTGGTGGCGCGGATGGGCGCCGCCTATGACGCATTACAGGTTGGGCCAGCCAGCGCCGATCTGAATGTCGGCCCGCTGATCTCGGCCCGCCAAAAGCAGATCGTCGAGGGGTTTTTGACCAAGGGCAGCGACCTGCGCGTCGCCGGACGCGGCCAGATCACCGATGTGCCCGAGGGCGGGCATTACGTGGCTCCGATGCTGTTTGCCGATGTGCCACCCGATCACCCGTTGGCGCGGGACGAGGTGTTCGGCCCGGTGCAAGTCATCATCCCCTTCGATACCGAGGACGAGGCCGTGCAGATCGCCAACGCTACCGACTACGGGCTGGTCGCCAGCATCTGGACCGCTGACGGCGCCCGCCAGATGCGGCTGGCAAAACGTCTGCGCGCGGGGCAGGTGTTCATCAACAACTATGGCGCCGGTGGCGGGGTCGAATTGCCCTTCGGCGGGGTCGGCAAATCGGGTCACGGGCGCGAAAAAGGGTTCGAGGCGCTTTATGGCTTTTCGCAACTCAAAACCGTCGCGGCGAAGCACGGGTAAGACATGGGCGCAGCGCTGAAACTCTCCAACCGGCAGGCGCGGCACTTGTGGCTGTGGACCAACGCCCTGTCGGACACCCCGACAGGCCCGCTGGACCTTGATGCGATCATCTGGCGGTTGGGTTTCGTGCAGATCGACACGATCCGCAACGTGACCCGCGCCCATAACCACATCCTGTGGAGCCGCAATCAGAATGTCCGCGAGGGAATGATCTGGGCCCGGCTGGCCCAGCGCGAGGTGTTTGAACATTTCACCCATGACGCCAGCCTGATTGACCGGCGCGTCCTGCCCTTCTGGCGGCGCCAATTTGACCGTCTGGGCGCGTTGTCGTCGCGCCATGACTGGTATCAATCCGGGTTGGGTCAGGCGCAGATCGCCGAGATTCGCAGGCGCATCACAGACGAAGGCGCGCTGTCCACCCATGCCTTCGACACCAAGGCAACCAGCCGCGAGATGTGGGCGCGCCCGCCGCACAAGAAGGCGCTGGACCAGATGTGGTATGCGGGCGAGCTTGCCACCTGTCACCGCGAAAACTTCGTGAAATTCTATGATCTGGGCGAACGGGTGTTCCCGGCCCATGATCCGGTCGAGGATGCCCGTGCCGTTGACTGGCTGTGCCGCGCCGCGATGGACCGGCTCAGCTTCGGCACCACGGGCGAGGTGGGACGCTTTTGGGATGCGATGAGCGCGCGCGAGGCGAAGAACTGGTGTGACAGCGCCGATCTGGTGTCGGTCGATGTTGAAACCGCGGGTGGCGGCACCATCACTGCTCTGGCCCATCCCGAGATCGAGGCACGGCTCGCGGCACTACCAACGCCCACCACGCGGCTGCGCATTTTGAACCCGTTCGACCCGGCCATCCGCGACCGCGCGCGGTTGGAGCGGCTGTTCGGCTTCGATTATCGCAACGAGATGTTCGTGCCGAAACCCAAGCGGCGCTGGGGCTATTACGTCTATCCCCTGCTGGAAGGCGACCGGTTCGTCGGGCGGATCGAGCTGAAGGCGGACCGCAAGTCGAAAGAGCTGAGCGTCGTGGGCTTCTGGCCCGAGCCGGGCGTGCAATGGCCCGCCGCGCGCCACGCCAAACTGGACGCCGAGCTTCAGCGGTTTGCCCGATTTGTGGGGTTGACACAGGTGGTGTGGCACAGCCCACGGGGTTGACTTGCACCGCTGCACAAATCGGCGCAAGCTCGGCGCAACAACGAAGGGAAACGGGATGCGACTTCAAGGCAAAACAGCCATCGTGACCGGCGGGGCGTCGGGGTTCGGCGCGGGCATCGTGCGCAAATTCGCAACCGAAGGCGCCCGCGTTATGGTTGCCGATCTGAACGACGATATGGCCCGTGATGTAGCCGCCGAGGTGGCGGGTGTGGCTCATCACGTCGATGTCTCAAGCGGTGACAGCGTCGCCCAGATGGCGCGCGCCGCGCACGAATTGTGGGGCCATGTGGACATCATCGTGAACAATGCGGGCATCACCCACCTGCCGAAACCGATGGAGGAGGTGGACGAAGGCGAGTTCGACCGCGTTTTCGCCGTGAACGCCAAGTCGGTTTACCTGATGGCGCGCTATTTCGTGCCCTCGATGAAGGCCGCGAAGACTGGCGCAATCCTGAATGTCGCCTCGACCGCAGGCCTCAGCCCACGCCCGAACCTGAACTGGTATAACGCGTCAAAGGGTTGGATGATCACCGCCACCAAGGCAATGGCGGTCGAACTTGCCCCCCATGGCGTGCGCGTCAACGCGATCTGCCCGGTGGCGGGTGAGACCCCGCTTCTGTCCAGTTTCATGGGCGAAGACACGCCCGAGATGCGCGCCAGGTTCCTGTCCACCATCCCGCTGGGCCGGTTCTCGACCCCCGAAGATATGGGCAATGCCGCTTGTTTCCTGTGCTCGGACGAGGCGTCGATGGTGACGGGCGTGGCGATGGAGGTCGATGGCGGGCGGTGCATTTGAGCGCCCGTCCGGCCACCGGGGGTTTCACACCCCCGGACCCCCGTGGGATATTTGGAACAAGAAAAAGAGGACGCGATGAAGCCCGGCGAAAAGAACCTGATTACTGATATTGACGGTCTTTATGTCGGCAATGCCGAAGATCCGATGATCAAGACCGGCGCAACCGTGTTGGTCGGCGAGGCACCGTTCACGGCAGGCGTCCACGTCATGGGCGGGGCGCCGGGGACGCGCGAAACCGACCTGCTGGCCCCCGACAAGCTGGTGCAACAGGTGGATGCGCTTGTGCTGTCGGGCGGGTCGGCCTTCGGGCTGGACGCGGCATCGGGTGTCGCGGACGGATTGCGCGCGCAGGGGCGCGGCTTTCAGGTGGGCGACCAGCGCGTGCCGATCGTGCCGGGCGCGATCCTGTTCGACCTTCTGAATGGCGGCGACAAGGGCTGGGCGGAAAACCCATACAAGGCGCTGGGGCGCGCGGCGCTGGAGGCTGCCAGCGACACATTCGCGCTTGGCACCACGGGGGCCGGCACCGGGGCCACGGTCGACGGGTTGAAGGGGGGGCTTGGCTCGGCCTCGCTGGTCTTGGACAACGGCATTACCGTGGGTGCCTTGGTGGCCGTGAACGCTCTTGGAGCCGTGACCATGGGGGACGGACCGGCCTTCTGGGCCGCCCCATGGGAGATGGGCGGTGAGTTCGGCGGGCGCGGCATGGGCGCGCACGATCCGACACTGGAACCTCGGCCAGAGGCCCGGATGGGCGAAAACACTACCATCGCGATCATCGCCACCGATGCCGACCTGACCCAAGCCCAGGCCACCCGGCTGGCGACCGCCGCCCATGACGGGATGGCGCGCGCCATTCATCCCAGCCACACGCCCTTTGATGGCGATCTGGTCTTTGCGTTGGCCACCGGCGCACGCCCCTTGCCCGACGCGGGTTTCGACGCGCTGCGTCTGGGCCATGCTGCCGCCACCTGCCTTGCCCGCGCCATTGCACGCGGTGTTTATGCGGCGACACCTGCCAGGCATGATACAGTGCCCACATGGGCCGAGAGATTTTCATAAGGAGGATTCAATGAAACCTATTTTCAAAGCCGCCGCTCTGGCCATGCTGATGGCCCCCACCCTGGCACAGGCAGACGACGTGACCGATACGCTGGAAAGCGCCCTGAAAGCCTATGAGGAAGGTGATATCACCTATGCGCTGGAAGAGCTGGAATATGCCAAGCAGTTGCTGCAGGCGATGAAAACCGCCGATCTTGCCAAGTTCCTGCCCGACGCGCCCGACGGCTGGACCCGCGAGGTGTCGACCGAGATGAACGCAGGGCTTGCCATGCTGGGCGGCGGCGCGGGGGCCGAGGCGACATATACCAACGGATCGGACGAATTCACCATCACGATCATGGCGAACAACCCGATGGTCGGCGCCCTGTCCGGGATGCTGTCAAACGCCGCCCTGATGGGCATGAAGCTCGAGCGGGTCGGGCGGATGAAATACATCAATCAGGACGGCGAACTGTCGGGCATCGTGGACGGCCGCATCCTGATCCAGGCCGATGGCGCCGATGTCGATGTGATGATCCCGGTTCTGGAAACCATCGACGCCCGCGCGCTGGAAGATTTCGGGCGCTAAGGCTCAGCCCAGCAGCGCGGCCACCATGTCGCTGTCCGGGTCCGCCAGCGGGTCGATCACGTCGAAATGGTGGCGGTCCGGCGCGATGACCAGATCGGCTTCGGGCCAGGCCAGTGCAAGGTCACGGGCCTGATCCAGAAAGGCGGGGCGTTCGTCTGCTCCCACCCAGACCGTCGTGGGTATGCCTGCGCGATCCCTGATCAGCGCGGGACTTTCCGCCTGAGCTTCGGCGGCATCCAGTTGAAGGGTTTCGTTCATCTTGGTCTGCATCAGCGGGTGCAGATCCCCCAAGGGTGAGATCGGCATAATCCGCGCGAT
>JAUHWP010000127.1 GCA_030424645.1 Alphaproteobacteria bacterium | reverse complement strand
CCGACAGCGAATAGACAATCGTGCGACCATCGGGCGAAAAGCGCGGCGCAAAGGTCATCGTGCCCTGTTGCTGCGACAGGGCCTGACGCCCGACGGTGGCCACATCCAGCACATAGACCTGCGGGAAGCCGGTTTCATAGCTGGTGTAAAGCACCTTGTCGCCGGTGGGCGAAAAGCGCGGCGCCAGCACCAGAGCCGAACTGTCGGTCAGATACTGGACATTGGCGCCGTCGTAATCCATGACCGCCAACCGCTTGCGCTTGGCATTCTTGGGACCGGTTTCGGCCACGAACACCACGCGGCTGTCGAAATAGCCGCTTTCGCCGGTGATGCGGCTGTAAACGATATCCGCCACCTTATGCGCCACCCGGCGCCATGATCCGATGGCGCCCGAGAACTGCAACCCCTCGCCCAGCGGCTGGCCCGAGAACACGTCGAAAACCCGGAACTTCACGTTGATGCTGTCACCCGACGCCGACACAGCCCCGGTGATAAGGGCCTGCGCATTGATCGCCTTCCAGTCGGCATAGGCCACCGGGCTGGCAAAGCTGGTGATGCCCGACACAAAGGCCTCGGCCGGGATTTCCCGAAACAGGCCGGTGCCTGCAAGGTCGGCAGCAACCACCCGCGCGATCGAGCGGGCATATTCACCCGCCGCGCCGTTCTCGGCCTGAAAATCCGGCACCGCGAAGGGCAACGGTTCGATCACCCCATCGGTGATTTCGATCCGCAACGGCCCCTGGGCCGCCGCAGGATGCACATGCCCCAGAAGGCCCAATGTCAACGCGACCAGCGCGATCATCATCGCCCCGACTGATCGTTCGAGGATCAGTTTCTTGAGTATCGTGCTCATGCGACCAATTCCCTCTTCATTTGTTTCACCCGGTTCTTACACGTTTCTTTGCGACCACCGGCAGGGGAGAAATTCGAAAAACTCTCCTCACCTGCCACCACCGCTGCGCAGGAGGCATGAACCTCATGAACACCTGTCTGCGCTACGAAATCAGATATATTGTCTTCTGTCAGCCCGCTGCCAGGCATGATCGCGATACGACCGGCGGCTTGCCGCTGCATCGCCCGGATCATCCCGGCCCCGCCCATCGCCGTCGCCTCCCCACCCGAGGTCAGCACACGCTCAAACCCCAACGCGATGGCTTGCTCGACCGCGGCCAGCGGGTCCGGCACCACGTCGATCACCCCGTGAAGCGTCGCACCCAAGCCTTCGGCGGCGGCCAGCAGACGACCCAACACGGCAGTGTCCAGACTGCCATCGGGCTTCTGCGCCCCCAGCACCACCCCGGCCAGATCGGCCTCTTTCACCGCCGCGATGTCATCCAGCATTACCTGAATTTCAGCATCCGAATAGACAAACAGGCCGCTACGGGGGCGGATCATCGCATAGCATGGCACATCCAGCCGTGATGCGGCCACCATCAGCCCGGCACTTGGCGTCAACCCGCCTTCGGACAGCGCCGCGCACAGCTCGATCCGATCCGCGCCCCCGGCCTGTGCCGCGATGGCCCCATCGACCGTGTCGACACATATTTCGAGCGTCCGAGGCGTCATTTGATCCTCATATTCTCGGGGTTGAAGGTCATTTCGATCTCGCGCCACTGGCCGTATTTCTCGGCGGGCAGGTCAAAACCGCTGGCCCCACAGCGAATGATCGCGCGCCGGGCGGCCTGAAACGCGGTGTTGGCGGCCCCTTCCGACGGGCCATCCCACGATGCCAGCCGGATACCTTCGGGCCTGCCATCACGGCTCATCGACACCATCACGACAACGGTTGTCGACATCGCGTCGGTCGAGCTTGAGCCAAGGTTCCAACAGCGGCTGACCGCAACCCGCAATCCGTCCTTTTCGCCGCGCGTCAGCGGCGGGCCTTCGGGCACATCCTGCGCCGGGCTTTCGGTTTCACCGCCCGCCACCTGTTCGGCCACCGCTGCCGCGACGGCGGCGGCGTTGTTGGCAGGCGCGGGTGCCTCGGTCGGGGCCTCAGTTGGCGCCTCTGCGGGCGTTTCCGGTTCCGCGGTCTGCACAGGCGCAGGCCGGTTCGGGCGGTTCTTCGGTCGGGCCGAGGTCGCAGGGGCCAGCGAGGGGTCTTCCACCGGCTCTTCGGCCTCGGTCACGATTTCGGTCGACGCTTCGGGCGGCGCGGTTGGCGTCACCTCTTCAGGCAGCGGTTCCGGTGTTGGCTCGGGCGAGGGTTCGGGTGCCTCGACCACTTCTGGCGCGTCCTCGACCGGGGTTTCCGGTTCGGGGGCCGGGGTTGGGGCCACGCGCGGCGCTGGCGCGGGCGGCGCGGTTTCAGGTTCCACGACCGGCTCCGGCTCGGGTTCGGGGGCAGGCTCAGGTTCCGGCGCGGGGGCGGGTTCAGGCTCGGGCGCGGGTTCCGGCTCCGGCGCGGGGGCTGGCTCTGGTTCTGGCGCAGGGGTCGGGCGCGGCGCGGGCGGCGTATTGTCCTCGGTCGCGGCCTCGCCCCTCGGGGCGCTCAACGCGGCAAACTCCTCTTCCGAAATGATCGAGACATCGGACACCTGCACAAGCTCTTCGTCGCTGGACCAGGTGAAGGCCCCGCCGAAAAGCACCCACAGGATCAGGATCCCGTGAACAGATGCCGAGATGTAAAGACCTCTGCGCATACGCCCTGCCCTAGTTGTCCGCGCCGGTCAGGCTGGGGCCGCCACCTTCGGTCACAAACCCGATCGAGGTGAAACCGGCCGCATTCAGCGCGCCCATCACCTTGGCAATCGCATCCCATGCTACCTGCCCGTCCGCGCGCAGGAACACCTTGTTATCCGTGCGTTCTGCCGCCACGGCGCGCAGCTTGGGGATCAGGTCGTCGCGCGCAATCTCGGTCGTTTGCAGGAAAATCTGGCCGTCTTCGGTGATGGTGATCGCCAGCGGCTCTTCCTCGGGCGCGTCCAGCGATTTGGCGGCGGTCTTGGACAGCTCAACCGGCACACCGACCACCATCAGGGGGGCGGCCACCATGAAGATGATCAGAAGCACCAGCATCACGTCGACGAAGGGCGTGATGTTGATCTCGGCCATCACGCGGCGATGCTTGCCGCGACGACGCCCGCGCCGGGCACGCCGATCCGCGCCCCCGCTTTGTTGCACACCCGCCCCCATATCAGCTGTCCAGCTGACGGCTGAGGATGGTGGCGAACTCGTCTGCGAAGGCTTCATAGCTCGCCAGGATATTGTCGCTGTCCACGCTCAGCTTGTTGTAAAACACCGCCGCCGGGATCGCCGCCAGCAGGCCAAGACCGGTTGCCAGAAGCGCTTCGGCAATGCCGGGGGCGACAACGGCCAGGTTGGTGTTCTGTTGCTGCGCAATCTCGACAAAAGCGTGCATGATGCCCCAGACGGTGCCGAACAGCCCCACGAACGGTGCGGTCGAGGCGACGGTGGCCAGGAAACTCAGCCCCTTGTTCAGCTCTTCGCCTTCCTTGGCGATGGCCACGTCCATCGACCGGTCGATGCGCGATTGCGCATTGGCGATCAGCCCGCCATCGGCCCGGTGACTGCGCCGCCATTCCAGCATGCCGGACGAAAACACCTTCTCGGCCGATCCGCCGGGGTTGGGACCGATCTGGTCAAACAGCTCGTCCAGCGGTTCGCCCGACCAGAACTTGCGATCGAACGCATCCGCATCAGTGCGGGCACGGCGAAAGGCCATGTGTTTGGTAATGATGATCGCCCACGACCAGATCGAGGCCGCAATCAATAGCAGCATCACCAGCTTGACCGTGAAGGTTGCACGAAGAAAAAGGGCGAGGAAGGAGAAATCGATCTCCGCCGCCGCCTGAAGCGTTTCCGTTTCCATATCTCTGCCTCTGTACCGCCACCTCTTTGGGCAGCTTATCTGCACAATTCATAGCGGAATGCCACGGGGAATGCCATCAAAACCGCGTCATCGGCGTGAAAGGCCTGCGGTTCAGTGAACCAAGTGGCGGATATTCGCCGGAAGCCGGGCCGGTTGTCCGGTTTCGGTCAGGCAAACAACGGTGACGACCGCTTCAAACAAACGGTCCGGCCCGCGTTTCACCACCTGCTCCATCACCAGCCTTGCGCCGGTGATCTGCTGAACAGATGTTTCAACTTGCAACTCTTCGTCAAACCGGGCGGGCGACAGATAGTCGGCTTCGACCCGGCGCACGGCAAACACCAGCCCGTCCGCACGCATCGCGTTCTGGTCAACCCCGATCTCGCGCACCCAGTCGGACCGCGCCCGTTCGATATAGCGCAGGTAATTGGCGTAATAGACGATCCCGGCCATGTCGGTGTCTTCATAATAAACGCGGATGGGGAAATGGTGCATGGGGGCCTCGTTCTGCTGCTCGCCCCGACCCTAGCCGCGAAGGGGATAGTCTGCCAACCGTTCATAGCGCGCGCCCTCCGGACGCAGGTCCGAGCGATAGAGCGACAGGGTGTCCAGCGTGACAACCGGATATCGGATCGCACCGTGGGTTTGCAGCGCGCGGCCAAGGGCGGACATGTCATCCACGGTCGGGTTGCGTGGCAGGCGGGCCAGAGTCACATGGCCCCGAAAGCGGCGATGCGGCAGGGTGATCCCGGCACGGCGAACCGCCTGTGCGATCTCTTTGTGCAGACCGTCCACACCTTCGGCCCGGATCGCAAGGGCAGACGGCACCGCCCCACCCATCGGCTCCAACCCGGCCAGATCGACGGCCACAGGTGCGGCGCGCATCATCTCAAGCTCCGCATTCAACTCCTCCAGCGCGTCCATGGGCTGGTCGTCCAGGAACGCCAGTGTCAGGTGGATGTTCTCTTCGGGCAGCGCGCGCCCGACCCTGAGCCGCTCGGCAAACCCGGCAAGTTGCGCGGCCAGGTCATCCGGCAGCGGAAGGGCCAGGAAACAGCGCATCAGACCTGTGACACGTCGGGGGTGCTGCGCACCTGCATCCGCGCAAAAAGCCTGAGCGCGTGGGTCGGGTCATCCGCCGCCACGGGCAGCACCGGGTCATAGGCCGCTTTGATCAACCCCGCGATTTCGGGGCGCAGGATGGTCTGCCCCTCGGGCAGAAGCGCCAGCGGGCTTCTGGTCGAAAACGCCTCGTCCCCCCACAGCAAAATCGCCTGCACAGCTTGCGTCAAAGCAATGGTTTCCGCCGGTTGATCCACCATTGCACCCTGCATGCAGACGAAGGTGAAACAGGCCTGAATGGCGTTGTCATTGTCGAACCGGAAGGCGCGGTAGTTCGTGGCGCCCGCCGCTTTCAGGCGGGCAACAAGGGGGTCCAGATCGGGGATCATCTCGCCCAGTTTCGGCACCTCCAGCAACTCGTCCCAATCGCGGAAAAAGAACACCATCAGGTTGGCGCCAAGCTCGGGGTCGGTTTCGGCCATCTTGTGACCGGCCAGCGTCACCACCGCCTCGATTGCACCTTTGACGACCTCAAGCGTCGCGTCGTCCACACCGAACACCACCGGCACGATGGGGCGACCCCAACGGGCGAAGGTGAAGTCACCGCCCGCACGGGTGAAATGCGCGGTCACCTCTTCCGGGGTCATAAGGGGGGCAGCCGTGTTCGGGGCAGTCATGTTGCATCTCCTGCTTTGCGGTGATGTCCCGCAAATGGACGTGCGTTTCAAGGGCTAACCGTCGAAAAGTTGCCCCTGCCCCGATCCGCGCGGCGCGGGCGCGGTCAGGCCCAGATGACGCCACGCAATCTGGCCCAGCATCCGCCCGCGCGGCGTGCGTTGGATCAGACCTTGTTGCAGCAGGAACGGCTCGATCACCTCTTCCAGCGCGTCGCGGCTTTCCGACAGGGCCGCCGAGAGGGTTTCGATCCCCACGGGGCCGCCCCCGTAATGTTCGGCCATCAGGCCCAGATAGCGCCGGTCGGCCCCGTCCAGCCCCAGATTGTCGACACCCAGCCGCGTCAGCGCATTGTCGGCCAGATCGCGCGTGATGCGCCCGTCACCTTCGACCACGGCGAAATCGACCACCCGACGCAACAATCGCCCGGCAATCCGGGGGGTGCCACGGGCGCGGCGCGCAATCTCGCGCGCGCCATCCTCGTCCGCCGGGGCGCCCAGCTTGATCGCGTTGCGGGTGACAATCTCGTGCAACTCATCGACCGAGTAGAATTGCAGCCGCACCGGAATGCCGAACCGGTCGCGCAAGGGGGTGGTCAGAAGGCCCAGCCGGGTCGTTGCCCCCACCAGCGTGAAGGGCTGCAATTCGATCCGCACGGTGCGCGCCGCCGGGCCTTCGCCAATCACAAGGTCCAGCTCGAAATCTTCCAGCGCGGGATAGAGCACTTCCTCAACCACTGGATTAAGCCTGTGAATCTCGTCAATGAACAGCACATCATTGGCTTCCAGATTGGTCAGGATCGCCGCCAGATCACCCGCCTTGGCCAGAACAGGGCCAGAGGTCATGCGGAAGTTCACACCAAGCTCGCGCGCCATGATCTGTGCCAGCGTGGTCTTGCCCAGTCCGGGCGGGCCGTGGAACAGCACGTGATCCATCGCCTCGCCCCGCTTGCGGGCGCTTTCAATGAAGATGCGCAGGTTCGCCCGCGCCTCGGCCTGCCCGATGAAATCGCCCAGCGTCTGCGGACGCAGGGCGCGGTCCGCCTCACCCGCATCTTCGGGGCGCGGCGCGGGGCGCAAGGTCGGGTCCGGCGTGTTCAGGGGGGTGTTTGGGGGATCAGCGGCGGTCATGGGTTCTTTCTAGCCCCCTACCCTTTGGGCGCAAGAAGTTTCAGCGCGGCTCGGATCAGGCCGGTGGTGTCCAGCGCGGGGTCTTCGCCAAGCGCCTGCGCGACGGCAGACGCGGCTTCACCGGGCGCATAGCCAAGGTTGGTCAGAGCTGACAGCGCTTCGGATTGCGCCGCGGCGTTACCGGTGGTGGCGGGTGCCGCGGCGGGGGCGGCAGATGTGGCCGGTTCAATCACGACGTCATCCGGCACGGAGTCAACCGACGCTGCTTTGGTTTGCCCCGACAGCGCCATCACCGAGGCCGCCTTGTCCTTCAATTCGTTGACCACGCGCTGCGCGGTCTTGGGGCCAAGCCCCTTTGCGGCCTTCACGGCGTTCCAATCACCCAGCGCAATGGCGCGGCTGACCCCATCCGGGCCAAGCGTGCTCAGGATCGACATCGAGGCTTTCGCGCCGATGCCCTGAACGCTGGTCAACAACCGATGCCATTCTTTTTCGACAAGAGTTGTGAAGCCGAACAGTTGCAGGTTGTCCTCGCGCACCAGAAGCTCGGTATACAGCGCGACCGCCTCGCCGGGGCCGGGCAGGCTGGCCATGGTTCGGTCCGAGACATAGACCAGATAGCCCACCCCGCGCACGTCGATCAGCACGTGATCCTCGGCGCGATAGTCAAGACGTCCCGCGATTTTCCCGATCATGCCGATGCCTTTCTAAGCGCCGCGTCCAGCCGTCCTGCATTTTGCGCATGGAATGCGTGGCAGATCGCGATGGCCAGCGCGTCGGCGGCGTCGGCCCCTTTGATCTGCACACCGGGAAGCTGCATCTTCACCATATGCTCCACCTGCACCTTGTCGGCGTGTCCCACCCCCACCACGGCCTTCTTGACGGCGTTGGGCGCATATTCCCCGATGGACAGACCGGCCTTGGCCGGCACAAGCAAGGCAATGCCCCGCGCCTGCCCCAGTTTCAGCGTGGCAACCGCATCCTTGTTCACGAAGGTCTGTTCGACGGCAGCGGTGTCCGGGGCGAACTGCGCCAGCACATCGGATAGCTGGTCATGCAAAGATAACAGGCGCGAGGCCAGATCGCCGGTGCGGGAATGGCAAATGCCGTTGGCCACATGCGACATGCGTGTGCCGTCGGTGTCGATCACACC
>JAUHWP010000010.1 GCA_030424645.1 Alphaproteobacteria bacterium | reverse complement strand
CCCAGCATCAGGGTTTCAAGCAACAGGAAGGCAATCATGTATTCCTTCACGCGGGACGTGACACCCCAGCTGGCCCAGATGGTCAGGGGCATCATGAAGGTAGTGAGCATGACGAACAGGACCGAAATCCCGTCAACGCCCATCTTGTAGTTCAGACCCATGATCCACTTGCCTTCTTCCACGAACTGGAAGCCCGTGTCGGCGGAATCGAACCCGGTCAGCAGAAGCAGCGAGAACAGGAAGGTCGCCACCGTCGCCGCAAGCGCAAGCCACTTGGCGTTGCGGGCGGCCGCGTCGTCATCGCCGCGCAGGAAAAGCGCAAGGATCACAGCCGCGACCAGCGGCAGGAAAGTGATGATGGAAAGCAGGTTATTCATCAGTGCGCTCCACCGCTGAAAAGGATCATGATTGTCACCAGCGCGACGATGCCAAGAACCATCGCGAAGGCGTAAGAGAAGACGTAACCGGTCTGTGCCCGGCCAGCCTGTTTGGTGAACCACGGCACAACGCCCATGGCGACCCCGTTCAGGAAGCCGTCAATCACGTTGCCATCGCCGCGCTTCCACAGGAAACGCCCGATGGCGAAGGCGGGCTTCACGAAGACCACGTCGTAAATCTCGTCGAAATACCATTTGTTCAGCAGGAACTGATAGACATGCGGGAACGTGTCGGCCAGGCGCTTCGGCAAGCTCGTGTTCACGATGTAGAACCAGAAGGCCACGACAAAGCCGATCAGCATCGCGATGAACGGCGACACCTTGACCCAGGCGGGTGCGTGGTGCGCGTCGTCGATCACGTGGTTGTCGGGGCCCATGAAGATCGCGCCTTTCGGGGCTGCCCCATGTTGGGCGGCCGGGTCGGCCATGGTATCGGCTTGCGCCTGGTCCGTGGCGTGATCGTCTTGCGCGGGGGCTTCGGTCGCCGGGGCCTCGGCGGTATCGCCGTGGTCGCCGGTCGCTTCCGCATGATCCCCGGCTTCCGCGTGCGCTTCGATGCCGAAGAACGCATTGACCTTGTGGTGGTCGCCAAAGAACGAGCCATACCAGATCATGCCGGCAAAAATCGACCCGAGCGCCAGGACACCCAGCGGGATCAGCATGACCATCGGGCTTTCATGGGCGTGCTCATGCGTATGCTTGTCGCCGCGCGCCTTGCCATAGAAGGTCATGAACATCAGCCGCCAGCTGTAGAAGCTGGTGAACAGCGCGGCGATGACCAGCATCCAGAAGGCATAGCCGCCGCTGGTGCCGGCATAGGCGCTTTCGATGATCGCGTCTTTCGACAGGAAGCCCGCAAAGCCGATCGTGGTCAGCGGGATGCCGACCCCGGTGATCGCCAGCGTGCCGATCATCATCGCCCAGAAGGTCACCGGCAGTTTCTTACGCAGATCGCCATAGTTTCGCATGTCCTGTTCATGGTGCATCCCGTGGATCACGGACCCTGCGCCAAGGAACAGCATCGCCTTGAAGAAGGCGTGTGTCAGCAGGTGGAACATCGCGACCGAGTAAACACCGACGCCCGCCGCCACGAACATATAGCCGAGCTGCGAACAGGTCGAATAGGCGATCACCCGTTTGATGTCGTTCTGCACAAGACCCACGGTCGCGGCAAAGAACGCGGTGGTGGCGCCAAGGAAGACGATGAAGTTCGTCGCCTCGGGCGCGTATTCCATCAGCGGAGACATGCGGCAGACAAGGAACACACCCGCCGTCACCATGGTCGCGGCGTGGATCAGCGCCGACACAGGGGTCGGGCCTTCCATCGCGTCCGGCAACCAGGTGTGCAGGAACAGTTGCGCCGATTTCCCCATCGCGCCGACGAACAACAGGAAGGCCAACAGGTTGGCGGCATTCCATTCGGTCCAGAGGAAGTGCAATTGCGTTTCCGCCAGCGCGGGGGCTGCGGCAAACACGTCGTCCAGACGGATGCTGTCGGTCAGATAGAACAGGCCGAAGATGCCCAGTGCAAAGCCGAAGTCACCGACCCGGTTCACCACGAAGGCCTTGATCGCCGCCGCGTTGGCCGAGGGTTTTTTATAGTAAAAGCCGATCAGCAAATAGGACGCGACGCCCACGCCTTCCCAGCCAAAGAACATCTGAAGCAGGTTGTCCGCCGTCACCAGCATCAGCATCGTGAAGGTGAAGAAGCTGAGATAGGCGAAGAAGCGGGGGCGATAGCTTTCGCCCTCGAACTGCGGGTCATGGGCCATGTAGCCCATGGAATACAGGTGCACCAGCGACGACACGGTGGTGACCACGATCAGCATGATCGCGGTCAGTCGGTCCAGCCGGATCGACCAGTCGACAGATAGCGTGCCGGACTGAACCCAGTCCATCAGGTGAATGTGCTGGGTTTCTGACCCAAGGCTCAGGAAGGTTGCCCAAGACAGCAGCGCCGAAAGGAACAACAGCGCGGTGGTCAACACCTGAGCGCCCTTGTCACCGATGACCCGATGACCGAAGCCCGCAATCAGCGCGCCGATGAGCGGGGCAAAAAGGATGATCTGTACCATTTGCCGTTAGCCTTTCATCACGTTGACATCTTCGACATCAATTGTGCCACGGTTGCGGAAGAAGCTGACCAGGATCGCCAGGCCGATGGCGGCCTCGGCGGCGGCCACGGTCAGGACGAACAGCGTGAAGACCTGCCCCGCCAAATCGCCCAGAAAGGCCGAGAACGCGACGAGGTTGATGTTCACCGCCAGCAGCATCAGTTCGATCGACATCAACAGGATGATGATGTTCTTGCGGTTCAGGAACAGCCCGAAAATGCCGATGACGAACAAGGCCGCCCCGACCGCAAGATAATGTTCAAGTCCTACCATTTCGTCCCTCGTTTTTCTTTTTTGCGCGGGCTTTGCGTCCGGCCCATACGGCGGCAAAAACCGCAACGGCCACGGCAACCCAGCTTGCGAAATCCATTACAGCCCCTGACCCGGTTTCACGTCGATGACCTCCATCGCCTTGGCCGGGTCGCGGTGCATCTGCTTGATCACGTTCTGGCGCTTGACATTGGTGCGGTGGCGCAGGGTCAACACGATCGCGCCGATCATCGCAACCAGCAGGATCAGCCCCGCCAACTGGAACAACAGGATGTAGTCGGTATAGAGGATCTGCCCCAGCGCCAGCGTGTTATGCGCTTCGTTCACGGCCGGGGTAATCGCAGCCCGCGCGGCGTCTGCTCCGTCTGCAAACTGCCAGGTGCCAAAGATCGTTGCCAGTTCCATCAACAGGATCACACCGATCAGAAGCGCAAGCGGCAGCGATTTGGCCATCTCGGCCTTCAACTCGGCAAAATCCACGTCCAGCATCATCACGACAAACAGGAACAGAACCGCGACCGCGCCCACATAGACGATCATCAAAAGCATCGCCACGAACTCGGCCCCCAACAGGACGAACAGCCCGGTTGCGCCCACGAAGGCGGTGATCAGCCACAGGACCGAGTGAACCGGGTTTCTTGCCATAACGGTAAAGAACCCGCCCACCACGGTGGTCAGGGCAAAGAGGTAAAATGCGAAATCGGCAACGCTCATGCGTCCCCCTCCTCGTTCTCGTCAAACACGGCTTGCGCTTCTTCCAGCGCCCGGTTCATCGCCGGCAGGCCGCCCAACATGGACATTTGATAGATCACTTCCGCGATCTCTTTCTCGCTCGCGCCCGCTTCCAGGGCGTGGCGCACGGTCACTTTGATCTGCGGCCCGGCCTGTGCGCCTGCCGCCACCAGCCCGGCAAGCGCCACCAGCATCCGCGTCTTGGTATCCAGACCGTCCTTGTTGAAGGCATTGCCAAACATCAGGTCCATCATGTCTTTCGGCATGGTAGGCATGAGCTTGTCCAACCCTTCGGGCACGAACTTCTCCAACGCAGGGTTGAAGGCGCGAAGCATCAACGTGCCCTGCTCCAGCATTTCAGCGTATTTCTTGGAAAAGTCGTTCATCGTCATTCCTCAGCGATAGGGCGCATCAAGTTCGATGTTGCGGGCAATCTCGGCCTCCCAGCGTTCGCCGTTCTCAAGCAGTTTGGCCTTGTCGTAAAACAGCTCTTCACGGGTTTCGGTCGCAAACTCGAAGTTTGGACCTTCGACAATGGCATCCACCGGGCAAGCCTCTTGGCAGAAGCCGCAATAGATGCACTTGGTCATGTCGATGTCATAGCGCGTGGTGCGGCGCGAACCGTCTTCACGCGGTTCCGCGTCGATGGTGATCGCCTGTGCCGGGCAGATGGCCTCGCACAGCTTGCAGGCGATGCAACGCTCTTCCCCGTTGGGATAGCGGCGCAGCGCGTGTTCACCGCGGAAACGGGGCGACAGCGGGCCTTTTTCGTGCGGATAGTTCAGCGTCGCCTTGGGCGAGAAAAAGTATTTCAACCCCAGCCCGAACCCTTTGATAAAGTCCGTCAGCAGGAAGTATTTCGTTGCGCGTGCGTAATCGAATGCCATTGATCAGCCCCCCACTGTCCAGCGGGCGTAAGTGCCCCAGAATGCCCCGTATTGGGCGAAGAATGCGACCAGCACGACCCAGGCCAGCGACAAGGGCAGGAAGACTTTCCAACCGATGCGCATCAACTGGTCATAGCGATAGCGCGGCGTGATGGCCTTCACCATCGAGAACACGAAGAAGAAGAAGAAGATCTTCGCAAACAGCCACAGGATGCCATCCGGCAGCGCCTCGACCGGCGACAACCAGCCGCCGAAGAACAGGATCGAGATCAGCGTGCACATCAGAACGATGGCCACGTATTCACCGATCATGAACAGAAGGAACGGGGTCGAGGAATATTCCACCTGATAGCCCGCCACCAGTTCAGACTCCGCTTCCGGCAGGTCAAACGGCGGGCGGTTGGTTTCGGCAAGCGCCGAGATCAGGAATAGGAACACCATCGGGAAATGCGGCAGCCAATACCAGCTGAACAGCCCCTTGCCGTCCTGTGCCATCACGATGTCGCCGAAGTTCATCGACCCGGTGGTGATGATCACACCAATGATGATCAGGCCGATCGACACCTCGTACGAAATCATCTGCGCCGCCGAGCGCAGCGAACCAAGGAACGGGTATTTCGAGTTCGACGCCCAGCCGCCCATGATCACGCCATAAACCTCAAGCGAGGAGACCGCGAAGACGAACAGGATTGCGACGTTCACATCAGCCAGAACCCAGCCGTCATTGAACGGGATCACCGACCAGGCGACCATCGCCAGCACGAAGCTCATCATCGGGGCCAGGAAGAACACGAACCGGTCCGCGCCCGCAGGCACCACGATTTCCTTCAACACGTATTTGATGAAATCCGCGAAGGATTGCAGCACGCCAAACGCGCCCACCACGTTGGGGCCCTTGCGCATTTGCACCGCCGCCCAGACCTTGCGGTCGAAATACAGAAGGAAGGCCAGCGCCACCAGCAGCGGAACCACGATCAACAGACATTGTCCGATGATCAGAAGGGCGATGCCCAGATTTGTTGTCGTGAAGAATTCAATCATTTCTCTTCATGCCCTCAGACCGTCGGTATTCATTTTCCGTTGCAGAACCAACGGGGTAGACAGGAAAGTTCCTGCAATATGATCGTCGCCAAACATCCTGCTTCCGCCCCCGTTCCTACTCTGCTGCCATTTTTGATCCGGCGCGCGCGCGCGCCTGGGCCGACAGCTCTGCCATCACTTCCGACGCCCGCGCAATCGGGTTGGTCAGATAGAAATCGCCAATCACATAGCGGAAGCTGGCCGCCCCCATTTTCTCAACCGGCAGAGCCTGCCAGTCGTTTTCGGCGACCTGATCGACCCCGGCCAGCACGGGCGCGGCCTCGACCATCGCGCGGCGCAGACCGGCTTGAGTGTCCCATGGCAGCGTCGCACCCAGTTCCGCCGACAAGGCCCGCAGGATGGCCCAGTTTTCCTTGGCCTCACCCGGTGCGAAGTTTGCACGCAGCGCCAGCTGGGGGCGCCCTTCGGTGTTCACGAACAGCCCGCCCTCTTCCGTATAGGCCGCGCCCGGCAGGATCACGTCGGCACGCATCGCGCCCCGGTCGCCATGGCTGCCCTGATAGATCACGAAGGGGCCATCAGCGATTTCGATCTCATCCGCGCCCATGTTGAAGATGACGTCCGCGCCCATCGTTGCGGCTTCCATACCGCCTTCGGTCACGGCGCCCACGTCCATTGCGCCCACACGACCGGCGGCGGTGTGCAGGATCATCAACTTCGAGCCCGTGTCTTCCGCCAGTTTCATCGCATTCGACAGAACGGCCAGACCGTCGGCTTCGCGCAACGCGCCCATGCCAACGATGACCACCGATGGGGCGTCTTTCACCGCGCCATAATCCTTGCCGACGATGCTGTTCAGCGCCGCACGGTCATTGCCGACATGCGCATAATCATATGTCAGATCAACAGCTTCGCCGACCAGACCGATTTGCGCGCCCTTCAGCCACGCCTTGCGGATGCGGGCGTTCAGAACCGGCGCTTCAACGCGGGGATTGGTGCCGATCAGTTGGATGAACTTGGCATTGTCGATGTCTTCGATCGACGCGGTGCCGACATAGCCCGAGCGGTTGCCGAGCGGCAGACGCGCGTTGTCGGTGCGGCATTCCACGTTGCCGCCCAACCCTTCGATCAGGGTCTTCAGGCTGAACGCAGCCTCGGTCGAGGCCAGATCACCGACCAGACCGGCCACTTTCTTAGCGCCTTTCAGCGCCTCGGCAGCCTTGGCCAGCGCCTCGCCCCATGTGGCTTTGCGCAGTTTGCCGTTCTCGCGCACATAAGGCACGTCCAGACGCTGGCGGCGCAGACCGTCCCAGATGAAGCGCGTCTTGTCGGAAATCCATTCCTCGTTCACGCCGTCATGGTTGCGCGGCAGGATGCGCATCACTTCACGGCCCTTGGTGTCCACCCGGATGTTCGAGCCAAGCGCGTCCATCACGTCGATGGTCTCGGTCTTGGTCAGCTCCCACGGGCGGGCGGTGAAGGCATAGGGTTTCGAGGTCAGCGCACCCACCGGGCACAGGTCGATGATGTTGCCCTGAAGGTTCGAATCCAGCGTCTGGTTCAGATAGCTGGTGATCTCGGCATCTTCGCCACGGCCGGTCTGGCCCATCTGGGCAATCCCGGCGATCTCGGTCGTGAAGCGCACGCAGCGGGTGCAGCTGATGCAGCGGGTCATCGCAGTGCCCACAAGCGGCCCCAGATCCAGATCGTCCACCGCGCGCTTCTGTTCCTTGAAGCGCGACCCGGACAGGCCATAGGCCATGGCCTGATCCTGCAAGTCGCACTCGCCACCTTGGTCGCAGATCGGGCAATCCAGCGGGTGGTTGATCAGCATGAATTCCATCACGCCTTCACGGGCCTTCTTGACCATGGGCGAGTTGGTTTTCACCACCGGCGGTTCGCCTTCGGGACCGGGGCGCAGGTCGCGCACCTGCATCGCACAGCTTGCGGCGGGTTTGGGCGGGCCGCCCACGACCTCGACCAGGCACATGCGGCAGTTGCCGGCAATCGACAGGCGTTCGTGATAGCAGAAACGCGGCACCTCGATCCCGGCCACTTCACAGGCCTGGATCAGCGTCATCGCGCCATCAACCTCAATTTCCATGTCGTCAATGACGATCTTTTTCAAGTCGCTCATCACGGTCCCTTTTTCGTTCCGCAGGCCGGGGTCTTCCCCGCGCCCGCACATGCCTGCCCCTAGCCTTCGTAAAGTAACGATCCAGCAAAGGAGCCCTGTTTAATCTCTGCCCGTCCAACCGCGCAGTAACTGTCTTCATCCCCCGGTTTCGCGCCGCGCTTGGCCAGGATCGGCTCGGCGATTGCACGAAAACGGTCTTGTTCGGTCTTGCTTTCCACATAGGCCATCACCTCTTTCGAGGTGAAGCCAAGCGTCATCGCGTGTTTGCGCAGCGAAAACGCCTTGTTCAGCAGGCGGAATTTCCGCAACCCAAGGGTCGGGCAGTTTTCGTCGATCAGATAGGCAATCGACGCGCCCAACAATTCGTTGTGCATCCGGCTGTCGTCGCGCAGCGCCGTGTAATCAACGGACGAGGCTGCGCCGGTGGCGGCGGTCGTCATCAGCGCCGTGGCGAAAGCAAACATGCGAAGTTTCATCATTCCAGTTCTCCTTTTGTTAAAAAGGAGGTGGGGACGGGCGATGTTGTCATGCAATAACAACACGCGAAAACGAACGGGAAACCGTCGGTTTTCAGTATGTTGCGTTGCATATTCATCATCATGTCCTTCATTCGCCCTGCGCCGGATCACTCCGCCGCGATGCTGGCCTTGCCCTGTTTGTTCACCCGGATGCGGTCTTCGATTTCGTCCCGGAAGTTGCGGATCAGGCCCTGGATCGGCCATGCGGCCGCGTCGCCAAGGGCGCAGATCGTGTGGCCTTCGACCTGCTTGGTCACGTCCCACAACATGTCGATTTCTTCGACCTCGGCCTCGCCGCGCATCAGGCGGTCCATCACGCGCATCATCCAGCCGGTGCCTTCGCGGCACGGCGTGCACTGGCCGCAGCTTTCATGCTTATAGAATTTCGACAGGCGCCAGATCGCTTTGATGATGTCGGTGGACTGGTCCATGACGATCACCGCCGCAGTGCCGAGGCCCGAACCAAGCTCGCCGCGCAGATAGTCGAAATCCATGATCGCCTCGCGCATGTTTTCACCGCGCACGCACGGCACGGACGATCCGCCGGGGATCACGGCTTTCAGATTGTCCCAGCCACCGCGAATACCGCCGCAATGTTTGTCGATCAGCTCTTCGAAGGAAATCGACATTTCTTCTTCGACAACGCAGGGGTTGTTCACATGGCCCGAGATGCCAAAGAGCTTCGTGCCCGAGTTGTTGGGGCGCCCAAAGCCTGCAAACCATTCCGGCCCGCGACGCAGGATGGTCGGCACGACGGCAATGGATTCCACGTTGTTCACCGTGGTCGGGCAGCCATACAGACCGGCACCCGCAGGGAATGGCGGCTTCATGCGCGGCATACCCTTTTTGCCTTCAAGGCTTTCCAGAAGCGCGGTTTCTTCACCGCAAATATAGGCACCCGCCCCGTGATGCAGGAACAGGTCAAAATCCCAACCGGATTTCGCGGCGTTTTTGCCCAGAAGGCCCGCGTCATAGCATTCGTCGATCGCCGCCTGAAGCGCCTCGCGCTCGCGGATATATTCGCCGCGCAGATAGATATAGCAGGTGTTCGCGTTCATCGCGAAGGACGCGATCAGCGCCCCTTCGATCAGCGTGTGCGGATCGTGGCGCATGATCTCGCGGTCTTTACAGGTGCCGGGTTCGGATTCGTCGGCATTGATCACCAGATAGGCCGGGCGACCGTCGCTTTCCTTCGGCATGAACGACCATTTCAGACCGGTCGGGAACCCTGCCCCGCCGCGACCGCGCAGGCCCGAGGCTTTCATCTGCTCAACGATCCAGTCGCGACCCTTCTTGATGATCCCGGCTGTGCCATCCCAATGGCCGCGCTGTTTGGCGCCCGCAAGGGTGCGGTCGTGCATGCCATAAAGGTTGGTAAAGATCCGGTCTTTATCCTGCAGCATTCGTTCTTATCCTTCATCCGTCCGGCGCTTGCGCCAGATCCGATACGTTACCACCAGGCCAAACACGAACCCGGCAAGGGCCAGAAGATCCACCAGCGCCATGGTCCGGTTGGACCATTCCAGGCTTTTCCCGACCCAAGTGCCACCGACCCACAGCGCACCGGTGAAGGCGATGACAAGACCTGCCAGGCGCCCTTCCCGCTGTATGCTGTTTTTCGGATCGGTGTGCATGATCTGTGTCATCCTTTAATAAACATCGCCCTTCTTGACCTTTTTCGAGAATGCGGTTTCCCCGCCCTCGGCCAAGGTCTTGGCTTGGTCGACCCAACCGTCGCGTTCGATCCGGCCCTTGAAGCTCAGGTTGTCATCGACCCAGGCAATCTCGTCTTCGGTCCATTTGGCGATCTGGTCGAAATGCCAGAAGCCCAACCCGTTCAGTGTCTGCTCCAGCTTGGGACCAACGCCTTTGAGTTGCTTCAGGTCATCGGCCCCGGCTTTGCGCGGGGCTTTCATGGTGCGCGGCTTCTTTGGCGTGCCGGTCGGCGCCGCGGCCGCCGCGGGTTTGGCCGCAGCCTTCTTGGCCGGGGCTTTCTTCGCAGGCTCTTTCTTTGCCGGCTCTTTCTTTGCTGCCGGTGCCTCGGCAGGCGCGGGCGTCGGGGCCTCGTCTGCAGGCGCGTCTGGTGCTGTGGCCGCTTCGACGGGAACCGGTGCGCCGTCCATGGCCGCAGCCGGGATGCTGGCCGCCGATGCCGCCACCTCGTCCGGGGCCGCTTCGTCGGGCGCGCTGGTGCTGGCAGTGGTGTGACTGCTCAGGCTTGCGGCGGGCGCCGCGCTTCCGGTTGCGCGTGTATTCTCGACCTCGCCGCACAGCAGTCTTTGCAGCAGCATGGCCGCACCTATGGCCACGGCGACGCCGATGATCAGACCGATAATGCCTGAAATCATCAAAAAGATCGCAAAGCCCAGCAGCGCGCCGATGATCCAGCAGATGTTCTTGCAGGTGAAAAACCCGGTATCTTTAGTCATTGTCCCTATCCCTGTTGTTGATGGTGGACATACAAACAGGTCGCACGGATGCGTTGGCATTTTTCTGCCTTGTCAGACGCTTATCTTCCATACGACCCGTCAACATACCTGGTGCCTGTCAGACCTCGCCCTTCTTGTTCTTGCGCGAAAATTCGGTGTCACCACCTTCGGCAAGGATTTTGGCTTGCTCGACCCAGCCGTCGCGCTCAATCCGGCCCTTGAAGGACAGTTGATCGTCAACCCAGGCAATCTCTTCCGCGCCCCATTTGGCAACCTGATCAAAATGCCAGAAGCCAAGGCCGTTCAGGACACCTTCCAGCTTCGGGCCAACGCCCTTCAGCAGTTTCAGGTCATCCGCACCCGCCTTGCGGGGGGCCTTCATGGTGCGCGGTTTTTTGGTGGCAGCGCCCTCAACCGGCTTGGCGGCCGGTTTCACCGGGGGTTTGGCAATCTTCTTGCTGTCATCCTCGGGCACCTTGCGCGCAGGTTTCTGCTTGTTGGCGGGCTTCGGATCCACGGCGGGCTTCGGCGGTTTCGCCTTGCCGCTGGTGGCGTTCTTGCCCAGCCACGGGGTCAGAAGCGGCACCTCGGTGCCGTCGATCCGTTTGATCGTATCACCGATATCGGTGGCCAGTTGCGCGCTGGCATTATACTGCGTCTTGCCGCTGTCATATTCCTTCAGGCTGGTCAGCCCGGCCAGCGGTTCGGACGCATAGCGCCCGTTCTGCGGTCCCGGCACCGGCACCTTGCCCGCGGCCAGATCGTCCAGCAAGTTCGACAGGCTTTCCGCTGTCAGATCCTCGTAATAATCCTTGCCGATCTGGGCCATGGGCGCGTTGGTGCAGGCGCCCAGGCATTCGACCTCTTCCCAGCTGAACTTACCATCAGCCGACACCACATGCGGTTTGTCGGCGATCTTCTCGCGGCACACCGCGATCAGGTCTTCCGCGCCGCAGATCATGCAGGACGTGGTGCCGCAAATCTGGATATGCGCGACCGAACCAACAGGTTGCAATTGGAACATGAAATAGAACGAGGCGACTTCCAGCACGCGAATATCGGCCATGCCCAGCATATCGGCCACATGTTCGATCGCGGGCTTGGTCAGCCAGCCTTCCTGTTCCTGCGCCCGCCACAGAAGCGGAATCACCGCCGAGGCCTGACGCCCCTCAGGATATTTCGTAATCTGCCCTTCGGCCCAAGCCTGGTTGGCGGGGGTGAAAGCAAAGCTTTCGGGCTGTTCATGATGCAAACGGCGAAGCATTAGCGGTCGATCTCCCCAAACACGACGTCCATGGTGCCGATGATGGCGGCGACGTCGGCCAGTTGGTGGCCACCGGCCACGTGGTCCATAGCTTGCAGGTGCAGATACCCCGGCGCGCGAATCTTGGCGCGATAGGGCCGGTTGGTCCCGTCGGCCACCAGGTAGACGCCGAACTCGCCTTTGGGCGCTTCGACGGCGGCGTAAACCTCGCCTGCCGGCACCTTGAAGCCTTCGGTGTAAAGCTTGAAATGGTGGATCAGCGCTTCCATCGAGCGTTTCATCTCGCCCCGTGGCGGCGGCGACAGCTTGCCACGCGCCATCACGTCACCCTGCCCGTCCGGCGCGCGCAGTTTCGCGATCGCCTGATGCATGATCTTCAGCGACTGGCGCATCTCTTCCATGCGGACAAGATAGCGGTCATAGCAATCACCGTTCTTGCCAACGGGGATCTGGAATTCAAACTCGTCATAGCACTCGTATGGCTGCGCGCGCCGCAGGTCCCATGCAAAGCCCGACCCGCGCACCATCACGCCCGAGAAGCCCCAGTTCAGGATGTCTTCTTCGGTCACGATGCCGATATCGGCATTCCGTTGCTTGAAGATGCGGTTTTCCGTCAGCAGCCCGTCAATATCGTCGATCTTGGCGGGAAACTCGTTGGCCCAGGTCTCGATATCGTCGATCAGTTCAGGCGGCAGATCCTGATGAACGCCGCCGGGGCGGAAATAGTTGGCGTGCAGGCGGGCACCGCAGGCGCGTTCATAGAAGATCATCAGCTTCTCACGCTCTTCAAAGCCCCACAGCGGCGGGGTCAGCGCGCCCACGTCCATTGCCTGTGTGGTGATGTTCAGAAGGTGGTTCAGGATACGGCCAATCTCGGAAAACAGCACCCGGATCAGCGATCCACGGCGCGGAACCTCAACGCCGCACAGCTTTTCGATGGCCAGACACCAGGCGTGTTCCTGGTTCATCGGCGCCACGTAATCCAGCCGGTCGAAATACGGCAGGTTTTGCAGGTAGGTCCGGCTTTCCATCAGCTTTTCGGTGCCACGATGCAAAAGGCCGATATGCGGGTCGGCACGTTCGACAATCTCGCCATCCAGCTCCAACACCATGCGCAGCACGCCGTGGGCCGCCGGGTGTTGCGGGCCGAAGTTGATGTTGAAATTGCGGATCTTCTGTTCGCCGGTCAGGGCGTCGTTGAAATCCTTGGATCCGTCCATCATGCGCTCACCATTTTCTGGGTCCATTCCGGCGGAAGCTCTCCCATGAACTTCTCGACGAAATTGTATTGCGGTTTAAGGGCTGCCTGAAGCTGGGCGCGTTGGCCCATGGGCAGGTCGGCTTTCATGCTTTGATGCACCACGCGGTCGAACGATGCGGGCTGGGGGGTGATCCCCAGAAACGCGCACAGACGTTCGATGGCGGCGGGCGTGAACAGCCGTTCGTAAAATTCGATATGCAAGGCGTCGCGCGGGATCGCGCGGGTCAGCCGGTTCAGCGTGCGGCGGTAGTTCGACCGATCAAGGATATTGTCTGCCGTGCCGTTCAGCACACCATCGACCTTGGCGTCCAGCGCCGCGCCGTCATTGCCCGCCATCATGCGGATGTTCGACCAGATCCGATCCACCGGGTCGCGCATCAGATAGACAAACCGCACCTTGTCGGTCAGTGCCGCCATGGTTTTCAGCGTCTTTTCCTTGAGCAACCCATAGGCCGGGGTGAAGTCACCCACCACGCGCGCCGCCTCACCGCCTTCGCGCACATAACGCAGATAGGCCGCATCGTCGCGCGTCTGGCCGTCGAACACCGCCAGCCAACGCTCCAGATCGGCGATCAGGCGTTTCTGCCATGCGGTCGGGGTGGCGGCCCGCGCCGTGTCCAGCCGCGCCTGCGCTTCCTTGCGGTAAAACGCGCCGGTGTCATGCTCCAACGCGTCGAAGTAATGCAGTTCCTTCATCGCCGGCAGATGACACTCCCGGTGGCCCGACAGGTAATCGAACAGCCAGCTTGTGCCAGCTTTCGTTGCCCCAAGGCAGAATATGAAGGTTTGCCCTGTCATCCGTCTTAGCCTTTGGCCTCGTCGGATTTCTCGTCACCCGGAAGGATGTAGTTGGCCCCTTCCCACGGCGACATGAAGTCGAACTGGCGGTATTCCTGGGTCAGCGACACGGGTTCATAGACCACGCGTTTCTCGACCTCGTCATAGCGCACTTCGGTATAACCCGTGGTCGGGAAATCCTTGCGCAGCGGATGGCCGCGGAAACCATAGTCGGTCAGGATGCGGCGCAGGTCCGGGTGGCCCGAGAACAGGATGCCGAACATGTCGAACACTTCGCGTTCGAACCAACCGGCCGAGGGGTGAACCTCGGTGATCGACGGCACCATGTCGTCTTCGCGGATGGCGACCTTCACGCGGATGCGCTGGTTCGTGTACATCGACAGGAAGTGATAGACGACATCGAAGCGTTCTTCCCGCGACGGATAATCGACCGCAGTGATATCCACCAGGGTCGAGAACTTGCAGGCGCTGTCGGTTTTCAGAAACTCGATGAAGGCCGGGATGGCCGACAGCGGCACGTTCACTGTCAGTTCGCCAAAGGCGATGCCCCAGTTCAGCACGCAATCGGTGCGCTTTGCTTCCAGCAGGGCGCCAAGTTCGTTCAGGGCGTCACTCATCACTTACCTCACAATCGTGCCGGTGCGGCGGATTTTGCGTTGCAGTTGCAGAATGCCGTAAACCAGCGCTTCGGCGGTCGGCGGACAGCCGGGGACATAGATGTCCACGGGCACGATCCGGTCACAGCCCCGCACCACCGAATAGGAATAGTGGTAATACCCACCGCCATTCGCGCAGGACCCCATCGAGATCACATAGCGCGGATCGGGCATCTGGTCATAAACCTTGCGCAGCGCGGGCGCCATCTTGTTGGTCAGCGTACCGGCCACGATCATCACGTCCGACTGGCGCGGGGAGGCGCGTGGCGCGACACCGTACCGTTCAAGGTCGTAACGCGGCATCGAGGCGTGCATCATCTCAACCGCACAGCAGGCCAGACCAAAGGTCATCCAGTGCAGCGAGCCGGTGCGCGCCCAGTTGATGATGTCATCGGTGGTGGTCAGCAGAAAGCCCTTGTCGGCCAGCTGATCATTCAGAAGCCGGGTGGCGTGTTCGCGATCACCTTCGGCGGTGTTTGGTCCCGTCATCACTCCCATTCCAGCGCCCCTTTCTTCCACTCATAAGCAAAGCCGATCGTCAGAACGGCCAGGAACACCATCATCGACCAGAACCCGACCATGCCCACATCCTTGAAGGCCACGGCCCAGGGGAACAGGAAGGCGATTTCCAGATCGAAGATGATGAACAGGATCGACACCAGATAGAACCGGACATCGAATTTCATCCGCGCATCGTCAAAGGCGTTGAAACCGCATTCATAGGCGCTGAGTTTTTCGGGGTCGGGATTGCGCACCGCCAGCACGACGGCGGCAAGGATCAGAACAAGACCGATAACAATCGCTAATCCGAGGAAAATGATAATGGGGAGATATTCTCTGAGAAGGTCTTCCACGTGTGGCTCCTTTGAACGGTTTACCCGCCTGTCGCTAGCTATCAGCGGTTTACCGCCGCGGGTTGGCAGGGTCAACCGAATGCACATCGCATTCCGATTTGTGAATGCGAGCGCAGAACCGGTGATCAGGCTGTCTGTATACCGTTGTTTGCAAGGGGTTCAGGCACAGGTTAAGAATTTTGCAGGTGCAGAATTTCGTCACCTGTTAACCAAAAAACCATCACGTTTTGCCGTTGTGCAGCACAAGCCATCCAAAACCGGCCGGAAAAAAAGAGACTCACCCGCTTGAAACCCCGTCGGGTTATCCCCATGCCAATCGAAGGCCGCAGAGGACAAGAAGCACCGTCACCGGCCCCCAAAGCATCCGCTCGGGCCGTGACGGGGTGGCGAGGTTCGCCACACAGGTCATTGCGGTCACCGTGAGGGCCGCCCAGAAGGTCCAGCCCGGCAGCGCCGCGACCAGCCCCGCGCGGGCTGCCATCGCCCAGCCCATCAGACCCAGCACCGCGCCCTGCCCCACGGCGGCGAACCGCATGGGCACGGGCAGCCGCCCGGACCAATAGCCACCATTTGCCAGATGTCCCCATGGCGCCCCGGCCGCCATGCACGCCTGAAACAGCATCAAGACGACGATCAGCGCGACATAGATGTATCCGGCGACAACCATCGCTCACCCCTGCCCGGTCACGCCCAACCGGGTTTGCGCTTGTCGAAGAAGGCGGCGATGCCTTCCTGTGCTTCGGCACTTTCCCAGCGGGCGACCAGCCCGGCGATGGTCTCGTCAATGATCGCTTCGGTGATCGGCGGGCCAAGACGGCGGGCCAGCTCCTTGGCCTCGGCCACCGCACCGGGGGCGACGCTCAGATAGGGCACCACCTCGGCCTCGACGGCGGCATCCAGATCCTCGGGCGCGACAGCCTTGGCCAACAGGCCCAGCGTCACCGCCTCATCCGCATCAAAGATCCGCGCCGACATGAACACGCGCCGCGCCATGGCTTCACCCAGACGGGCCAGCACGTAAGGGCCGATGGTGGCGGGGATCAAGCCCAGACGGGTTTCCGTCAGACCGAACTTCACTCCGGTCACACCGATGGACACATCCGATACCGAGGCCATGCCGACGCCACCACCGAACGCCTGCCCCTGCACGCGGGCAATCAACGGTTTGGGCATTTCATTCAACGCATTCAGCATCATCGCCAGTTTCTTGGCCTCGACCCCGCGCGTCACCGGGTCCGCCGCCATCTGGTCCTGCATCCACCGCAAATCACCGCCAGCACAAAAGCTTTTGCCCGCCCCGGTCAGAACCACGACACGCACGGCGTCATCCTTACCCAGCGCGTGGGCCGCATCGGTCAATTCCTCGATCATCGTGGCCGACATGGCGTTGTGCTTGTCCGCGCGATCCAGAAGCAGCGTCGCAACACCGCGTTCATCTGTCGTGATGGAAATCGTCTCGTAACCCACAATCAGTCCCCTGCCCGCATCTGCCGCGCCATGTCAGCGGCCTTGTCCAGAATGTCACGATCCAGCCCGGTGGTGTAACCCAGCGCGGTCACGCGGTCATGCACCGCCTCGGTCGCCACGTTGCCTTGCGCGCCGGGGGCATAGGGGCATCCGCCCAACCCGCCCACCGCGGCATCGAACACCCGCAGACCCTTTTTCAACGACGCTTCAATATTGTCGCAGGCCCGGCCCGCCGTGTCGTGATAGTGCCCGGCAAACATGTCCGGCCCGGCAACGCCAAGCACCGCATCCAGCATCGCGTCGATGGTTTCGGGCGTGGCCTGCCCGATCGTATCCCCCAGCGAGATTTCATAGCACCCCATCGCGATCAGTTGCTCTGCCACCCACGCCACCTTGTCCGGCGACGTCGGCCCGTCGAACGGGCAATCCGTCACGCAGGAGATATAGCCGCGCATCATGATCCCGGCGTCATTCGCAGCGTCGGCCACGGGTTGAAAGCGTTCAAGGCTTTCGGCGATGGTGCAGTTGATATTGGCCTTGGAAAACCCTTCCGACGCCGAGCCGAAGATCGCGATCTCGTCCGCCTTGGCGGCGACCGCGCCTTCGAAGCCACGCAGGTTCGGTGTCAGCGCGGCATAGGACACGCCCTTGGCGCGTGTGATCCCCGCCAGCACATCGGCTGAATCCGCCATTTGCGGCACCCATTTGGGGCTGACGAAGCTCGCGACCTCGATCCGTTTGAACCCGGCCCCGGACAGAAGATCGACCAGCGCGATCTTTTCGGCGGTCGGGATCTGGCGTTTTTCGTTCTGCAACCCGTCACGCGGCCCGACCTCGAAAATCTCGACATACTCCATCGGGCTTACTCCTCGGGAACCGGATAGAAATCCTGCGCGTAAAACCGTTGCGCGCCCTCACGCTCGACCACACGCTGATAGGACGGCATCGCCTCGACCCGCGCCTTGTAGGCCAGGATGTTCGGGAACTCGTCCAGCTTCACGTAATAGGGGGCGGCGAACAGGTTGAAGCCCAGCATGATATCGGCACCCGAGAAGCCACGATCCAGCAGCCAGTCACGTCCCTCAAGCCGCGCCTCAAGCCCCAGCAGCGTGTGCCGCAGCCGCGCCACGTTCAGCTTGATCACAATCGGGCTGGGTTTGGCGGGCGGGCGCAGGAAGATCATTTGCAGGTTCAACTGCTCGATCAGGCTGGCCATGGTTTCGGCGTAATGGATCCATTGCAAATAATCCGTCCGCTCGGCCCCGCCGGGATCGACGCCCAGCTCAGGCGCAAACTCCTCGATCAGATACTGGATGATGGCACCGCTTTCGCTGATCCGCTTTTGGCCGATTTCCAGGGCCGGGACGCGGGACGCAGGCGAAACCTCGGGCAGCTCGCCCTCATACATCTGTTTCGACCCGATCTGGTATTCCACCACCTCAAGCGTGCGGCCCAGCTTTTCCTCAAGCCCGATTTCCTCGATCAGCCACAGCACCCGGATCGAGCGGGCATATTGCACGTGATGCAGGCGGAAGGTCATCAGCTTTCCTCTTCTTCCTCAAGCCGCACAAGCGGCGCCCCGGCTTCGACCTGATCGCCATCGGCGCACAGAACCTCGGCCACGACGCCGTCGCGGGCGGCGGTCAGGCTGTGTTCCATCTTCATGGCCTCCAGAATGGCCAGCCGGTCGCCCTGCCTGACCTCTTGTCCTGCCTTAGCGAACACCGCTTTCACAAGCCCCGGCATCGGCGCTTCGACCACACCTGCCCCGGCGCCCGCACCTGTGTCCTGATCCAGCGGATCGACCACGTGGAACTCCAACCCCGATTGCGCAAAGACTGTCACGACATTGCCCGCCTTGGCAACACGCGGGCCACGGTCGCCGCCCATTTTCCACTGGCCGTTCAGACAGGTGGCCTCGATGCTGTCCTCACCCACCGTGATCACGTGCCGGTCCGCGCCATAAGACGTCACCACCACATCATAGACATCGTCCGCATGGGTCAGCGTCACGAAATGGTTCAACCCGCCCCACAGAGTAAAGCCCGAGCCTTCGCGCTTGAGCAGCCCCAAGGCACACAGCGCCGCCGCCCCGATATCGGCCATGGTTGGACCGGGATCGGCGGTCAGCGTTTCAAGATCGCGCTCGATCAGGCCGGTATCCACATCCCCCGCAGCGAACCCCGCGTGACGGGTCAGCGCGCCAAGGAACGCCAGGTTCGTGACCGACCCCGCAACCTCGGTATGGGTCAGGGCCGATGACATTTGCCGAAGCGCCGCGGCCCGCGACCCGGCATGAACGGTGATCTTGGCAATCATCGGGTCATAGAACGGGCTGATCGTGTCGCCTGCCCGCACGCCGGTATCGGCCCGCGCGCCTTCAGGGAACTTCAAATGGGTCAGCGTGCCGGTGGCGGGCAGGAAGCCCTTGGGCACATCCTCGGCATAAAGCCGCGCCTCGAAGGAGTGGCCGGTGATGGACAATTCGTCCTGCTGCTTGGGCAACCCCTCGCCCGAGGCCACCCGCAGCTGCCATTCCACCAGATCGACGCCGGTGATGGCTTCTGTAACGGGGTGTTCCACCTGAAGCCGGGTGTTCATCTCCATGAACCAGAACCCGTCCGTGCGCAGCCCGTCCGCGCCGTCGACGATGAACTCGACCGTGCCCGCGCCCTTGTATCCGATCGCCTCGGCGGCGCGCACACCCGCCTGGCCCATCGCCTCGCGGACCTCTTCCGTCATCCCCGGCGCGGGGGCTTCTTCGATCACCTTCTGGTGGCGGCGTTGCAACGAGCAGTCGCGTTCAAAGAGATGCACCGCTTTCGTTCCGTCGCCGAACACCTGCACCTCGATATGACGGGGGGAGAGGACATATTTCTCGATCAACACATCGGGGTTGCCAAAGGCCGTCTGTGCCTCGCCCTGCGCCGAGGCCAGCGCATCGGCGAAGTCCTTGGGATCGTCCACGCGACGCATCCCCTTGCCGCCGCCCCCAGCGACCGCCTTGATCAGAACCGGATAGCCGATCTGCTCGGCCTGTTCAGCCAGAAAGGCCGCATCCTGATTGTCCCCGTGATAACCGGGCACGACCGGGACGCCGGCCTCTTCCATCAGTTTTTTGGCTGCATCTTTAAGGCCCATCGCGCGGATCGCGTCGGCCGAGGGGCCGATGAAGGTCAGCCCGGCCTTTTCGACCGCCTCGACGAAATCCGGGTTCTCGGACAGGAACCCATAGCCCGGATGGATCGCCTGTGCGCCCGTGTCCAGCGCCGCCTGGATGATCACATCGCCCCGCAGATAGGACTGCGCCGGTTGCGGCGGGCCGATATGCACCGCCTCATCCGCCATCTTCACGTGCCGCGCGGCGGCGTCGGCGTCGGAATAGACCGCGACCGTGGCCACACCCAGTTTGCGGGCGGTGTCAATGACACGGCAGGCGATCTCGCCCCGGTTGGCAATCAGGATTTTCGTGAACATCTGTCTGTTCCTTTTGTCGGGCGGCGGAACCGGGGCTGTCTGCCCCGTCGCCATTGTTTCTCGGACCAATTGCGCCACAATGGCGCCCCCCCGAGGATACGTCCGGCCAGAAGAACGGGCCGGGTTTGATCACATACGGAAAACGCCGAATTTCGTCGGTTCAATCGGGGCATTCAACGCGGCAAGCAGCGACAGATACAGCACCTCGCGCGATTTGCGCGGGTCGATCACCCCGTCATCCCACAGCCGTGCCGAGGCATAGAGCGGGTGGCTTTGTTCCTCGAACATATCAATGGTGGGCTGTTTGAAGGCGGCCTCGTCCTCGGCCGACCATTCGCCGCCTTGCCGTTCGATCGCGTCGCGTTTCACGGTGGCCAGCACGCCCGCCGCTTGCTCGCCCCCCATCACGGAAATCCGGGAATTGGGCCAGGACCACATGAAGCGCGGCTGATAGGCGCGCCCTGCCATGCCATAGTTGCCCGCACCGTAGGAGCCGCCCACGACCATCGTCACCTTCGGCACGTTGGTGGTGGCCACCGCCGTCACCATCTTGGCGCCGTGACGGGCGATCCCCTCGTTCTCATACTTGCGGCCCACCATGAAGCCGGTGATGTTTTGCAGGAACACCAAGGGGATGTTGCGCTGGCTGCACAGTTCGACGAAATGCGCGCCCTTCTGCGCAGCTTCCGAGAAAATCACGCCATTGTTGGCGATAATGCCGATCGGGCAGCCTTTCAGATGCGCAAACCCAGTGACCAGCGTTTCGCCAAAGCGCGGCTTGAATTCATCGAAGCGCGAGCCATCGACAAGCCGCGCGATCACTTCGCGGATGTCATAAGGCGTCTTCAGGTCCGCAGGCACCACGCCCAGCAACTCCTCGGGGTCATAGGCCGGTTCTTCCGGTTCCTGCCACTTCACGGTCGCAGGCTTGGTGCGGTTCAGGCTTTCCACCGCACGACGCGCCAGCGCCAGCGCATGGGCGTCATCTTCGGCCAGATAATCCGCCACGCCGGACAGGCGCGTGTGCACGTCGCCGCCACCAAGGTCTTCGGCTGATACCACTTCACCCGTCGCCGCTTTCACCAAAGGCGGGCCGGCAAGGAAAATTGTTCCCTGCTCTTTCACGATGATGGTCACGTCCGACATGGCGGGCACATAGGCCCCACCCGCCGTGCACGACCCCATCACCACCGCGATCTGCGGGATACCTTTCGCGCTCATCCGCGCCTGGTTATAGAAAATCCGGCCAAAGTGGTCGCGATCCGGGAACACCTCGTCCTGATTGGGCAGGTTCGCACCGCCGCTATCGACCAGATAAATACAAGGGAGGTTGCATTCCTCGGCAATCTCCTGCGCGCGCAGGTGCTTCTTCACCGTCATCGGGTAATAGGTGCCGCCCTTCACCGTCGCATCGTTGCAGACGACCATCACCTCTTGCCCGTGCACCTGTCCGATGCCCGCGATGACACCGGCACAGGGGGCCGCGCCATCATACATGTTGTGGGCTGCGGTCGCGCCGACCTCAAGGAACGGCGAACCAGGATCCAGAAGGTTCGAGACCCGGTCACGCGGCAGCATCTTGCCCCGGCTCAGGTGACGGTCGCGCGATTTCTGCCCGCCGCCCATCACGGCGGCTTCGGCAGCATCCGCCACAACCTTCAGGGCGTCCAGATGCCCCTCGCGGTTGGCCTTGTAGGCTTCGGAGCCGGGGGTGGCTTGGGAAGTCAGTTTCATCTCAGCATCCTTCGTGGTTGCAGATAGTGTCGCCATGGCTGTTCAGGTCGGCTTCGAGCACAAGCGCCTGACGGGCGGTCTGGTGCAGCATGCAGGCCACAGACGCAGGGCCTCCGCCTGTTCCTCCACCCCATTTCGTGCGTTCATAATCGCATGACGCATCGCGGAATGTGATCCAGGCACGTTGCATCGCCAAAAGCGCGGGCGCTTGTTTTGGAGCGGCCGACCCAAGGGTCGCCATTTCTTCATCTTCGGCCTTCAGTCGGGTCATCAACAGACCATAGGCACGGTTCAGGCGGCGATCCCAGTCTTCGTATTCCAACCCAAGGCAGGTCGACGTACCGACCGTGCTCAATCCGCCCTCGGTCGCCTCCATGCAATAGTTTGCCGCCGATCCAACGCACCGCATCGGATCTCCATCATCACCGATGGCGGACAGGCAGTCCGTGGTGGGGTGAAAGCTGTATGTCATGTCCTGCGCAGGGGCTGGAAGGGACAGGAACAGCGATGCAATCGCCAAAACCGAAGGTGCGGCCACAGCTCGTGCGGCCTTCGCACCAGCCAGCCGGTATCTGGTTGTCGATGTCATGGCAATATCACCTCATGTCACGCAGTTCGATCGTCCGGCGCGCGGTCTGCACCATCATGCAATTGGCCGCCACGATCACCCGGATCGACCCGTCACGCCAAAGCGCATAGGCCAGCGCACATTCCGCGTCGCGAAAGGCGATCCACGCGCGCTGCGCAGCCAGAAGCTGGTCCAGAACCACCTGATCCCCGGCATGGGCCTGCCGCGTCGCCTTGTATTCCCGGTTCAACAGCACGTCCCAGGCGCGGGTCTCGGCCTGGATGCACTCGGAGATACCAATCGTGGTCTCGCCCCCTTGGGTCGCCTTCTGACACGCATTAGATGCCTCGCCCAAACAGGACGGGTCAATTGCACCAGTGGGCGTCGAGGCCAGGCAGGCATCAACGGTGCCACTATCCAAGATGACATCCTGTGCCATGGCCTTCGCCGCGAAGACCGAAAGCCCCACGGCCATAGACAGAACGCCCAGACGGAAACCCATCACATGGCCCCCATCAACTCGCGCCCGATCAGCATGCGGCGAATTTCCGATGTGCCCGCGCCGATCTCCATCAGCTTGGCATCGCGGAAGATGCGGCTGACCGGCGTTTCGTTCATATAGCCCGAGCCACCCGTCGCCTGCACCGCCTGATGCGCCTGCTTCATCGCCTCTTCCGAGGCATAGAGCACACAGGCCGCGGCGTCCTGACGGGTCACTTCACCCCGGTCACAGGCTTTTGCGACTTCGTAGACATAAGCCCGCGCTGAGTTCATCGCGGTGTACATATCCGCGATCTTCGCCTGCATCAGCTGGAAGTCCCCGATCGGGCGGCCGAACTGCTTGCGTTCTTTCATATAGGGCATGATCTCGTCCATGCAGGCGGCCATGATCCCGGTGCCGATCCCCGACAGCACGACGCGTTCGTAATCCAGACCCGACATCAGCACGGCAACGCCCTTGCCTTCCTCGCCCAGCACGTTTTCAAACGGCACTTCGACATCTTCGAAGATCAGCTCAGCGGTGTTTGACCCACGCATCCCCAGCTTGTCGAAATGGGGCGACGTGCTGAACCCTTTCATGTCCTTTTCGATGATGAAGGTGGTGATGCCCTTGGGTCCCGCTTCGGGGTCGGTCTTGGCATAAACCACCAGAGTGTCGGCATCCGGGCCGTTGGTGATCCAGAACTTGGTGCCGTTCAGCACGTAATAGCCATTGCGCTTCTCGGCGCGCAGCTTCATCGACACGACATCCGACCCCGCGCCCGCTTCGGACATGGCCAGCGCGCCGATATGCTCACCCGAAATCAGCTTGGGCAGATATTTCTGTTTCTGCGCCTCGGTCGCATTGCGGCGGATCTGGTTCACGCACAGGTTCGAATGCGCCCCATAGGAGAGCGAGACCGATGCCGATGCCCGCGCGATTTCCTCCACGATCACCACATGCGCCAGATAGGACATCCCCGCGCCGCCATATTCCTCGGGCGTGGTCACACCCAGCAGGCCAAGCTCGCCAAATTCGCGCCACAGCTCGTTGGGAAACTCGTTCTTCTGGTCCACCTCGGCGGCGATCGGCTTGATGCGGTCCTGCGCAAACCGATGCACCATCTCGCGCAGCGCATTCACATCCTCGCCAAGATCAAAGTTCATGCTGTGGTTAAACATCGGGTATCCTCCATTTGGCCGGCCTGCCCGCCGCCATTATTGAACGCTTGTTCAGTTAATCGCGCAAAGCCCGATTCGGGTCAATACGTGCGCAAACTCACGCAGCGTCACAAACCAACACATCCGGCTTCTTCTGGCCCAAAATATCCTGGGGAAGAGCCAAATCCACGATTTGGCTCTGGGGCAAAGCCCCTAACCCGCCCCTTGATACACCCGTGACACCACATCCCGAATGATCCGCGCGATCTGAGCGCAATCCTCAAGGCTGAAGGTCAGCGGCAGGCGCATGTCCAATATCCCGCGCAGCACGCGATCTGTCTGCGGCATTGCCTGCGCATCGGCATAACGCCAACTGTCATAGCGACTGGTGAAACCCTGTGGCTCGGCCCCACCAAACCATTTCAGCTCGACCCCGCGGTCGGCGCAGCGGCGCAGCACCGCCTGCACCTCGCCCTCGGCCCAATCCAGAAGCAGGAACTGGAACGAGGACATGACATAGCCCTCTTCCTCGGGACGTTCGATCACCGTCAGACCCGGCGTGTCACGCAGCCCGGCCTCGACCACGCGATAGCGCGCGTTCCAGGCCGCGCATTGGTCCTCCAGCCTGGCCAGTTGCGGCCGCAGGATCGCCGCGCGCAGATTGTCCATCCGACCCGAGATATTCGGCGTGATGTATTTCACCCGCTCAAACGCCTCGGCGGGCGGCCCGGCCAGATGCCGGTCATAGAGCATATAGCTGCCCGACAGCATGATCGCCCGCGCCATCAGGTCGGGATCGTCCGAGATCAAAAGCCCGCCCTCGCCGGAATTGGCGTGTTTGTAGGTCTGGGTCGAGTAAGCCGCCATCGCACCATGTCGCCCGGACAGCACCCCGTTCCAGCGCGCGCCCATCGTGTGGGCGCAATCCTCCACCACTGTGACACCTGCCGCATCGGTGATCGCCATCAACCGGTCCATGTCACAGATATGCCCGCGCATATGGCTGAGCAACAGAACCTTGGGGGCGTCGGGTATTGCGAGTTTCTGCGCCAGATCGTCCAGGTCGATGGTCAGCGCCTCGGTCACCTCGACAAAAACCGGCACGGCGCCGACGGACGCAATCGCCCCCGGCACCGGGGCCAGGGTGAAGGCGTTGGTCAGGACGCGATCCCCCGGCCCGACCCCAACAGCCCGCAGCGCCGTGGCAATCGCATAGCCGCCCGACGCCACCGCCAGCGCGTATTTCGACCCCATAAGGGCTGCGAACTCCTGTTCCAGCAGCGCGGTTTGCGACACCTCGCCCTCGGCCACATTATAGCGATGCAACCGCCCATGGCGCAGCACCTCAAGCGCCGCCGCGATCCCGTCTTCCGGGATCGGCTCCTGCTGCGTGAAATTGCCTGTGAATCGTTCGGTCATGGCCTGACCCTGCGCGGGCGCGGGCGTGGCGTCAATGGATCAGCCGATCAATCGCGCCACCACGTGGTCCAGATCGTCGAAGTGATCCAGCATCGCCTCGGGCGCCAGTCGTGCCACCCCCGGCCCTTCGGGACCGAAGCCCACAAGGATGCACGGCACCCCGGCAGCGCGGGCGGTCAGCCGGTCGGTTTCGGTGTCGCCCACCAAAAGCGCCGTGGCCGGATCGCCCCCCGCCCCCCGTGCCGCCGCGATGAACGGCGCGGGATCGGGCTTGCGGGTCGGCAGCGTGTCGGCCCCGATCAGCGACGTGAACCTGTCCAGAATGCCCAGCCGGGTCAGCAGAAGCCGCGCCAGCCCCTCGGGCTTGTTGGTGCAAATCCCCACCGCATAGCCCGCGTCATGCAGCCGGGCCACCGCCTCCATCGCGCCGGGATAAAGCCGCGTGTGGTGGTCGATGCCATCCTCATAGGCGATCAGCAGGTTGGGAAACTCACGCTCGATATCCGCGTCGTCAACGGTGCCGCCATTCACCCGCGAAAAGCCAAGCCGCAGCATCGCGCGGCCCCCGTGAAAGGCCGTCAACTGGTCGGCACTGGCATCCAGAACTTCGCCATGACCCAGCGCGGTGAAACAGGCATTTGCCGCCGCGATCAGATCGCCCGAGGTATCCGCCAGCGTGCCGTCCAGATCAAAGATAACCGTGCGCCGTCCTGTGCGCCGACCGGGCGTTTCGTTCTTCGTCATATTGCTTTCCACCTATGGATTTTCCCCGCAAAGCCTGTAACCTCGCGTAAGGTTAATTGAACAGCTTTCACTTGCGAGCCGCGCCCCAAGGGGTAAAACGGGCGAAAAGAAATTGAAAGAGCAGATAGATATGGCAACCGCCCTGATTGTCCTTGCCGCCGGCAAGGGAACACGGATGAATTCCGACCTGCCCAAAGTCATGCACCAGATTGCAGGCGCACCGCTGTTTGCCCATGCGTTGGCCTCGGGCGCGGCATTGGCGCCCGACCGCACGGTGCTTGTCGTCGGGCATGGCGCCGAGATGGTCGAGGCCGCTGCAAAAGACATGGATCCCGACATCGCAATTGCGGTGCAGGAAGATCAGCTGGGCACCGGCCACGCGGTTCAGCAGGCCCGCACCGCGCTGGACGGGTTCGATGGCGACGCCATCGTGCTTTACGGCGACACGCCCTTCATCCGCCCCGAAACGCTGGAGGCGATGGCCGCCGCGCGCGCCGCCGGGGCCGATGTCGTGGTGCTGGGGTTCGATACCGCAGATCCCGGTCGCTATGGTCGGCTGATCGTCAAGGATGGTGCGCTGGATCGCATCGTTGAATTCAAGGATGCCACGGATGAAGAGCGCGCCGTAACCCTTTGCAACAGCGGTGTTGTTGCGGCTGACGCATCGCGTCTGTTCGACCTTCTGGACGCGGTCGGTAATGACAATGCGGCGGGGGAATATTACCTGCCCGACATCGTTTCCGTCGCCCGCGCCCGCGGGCTGTCCGCGACCGTTGTCACCTGCGACGAGGCGGAAACCCTCGGCATCAATTCGCGCGCGGAACTGGCCACGGCAGAGCAGGTCTTCCAGACCCGCGCCCGTGACGCGGCACTTGAGGACGGCGTCACCCTGATCGCCCGTGACACGGTGTATTTCGCCCATGACACGGTCATCGGGCGCGACACGGTGATTGAACCCAACGTGGTCTTCGGCCCCGGCGTCACCGTGGAAAGCGGCGCGGTGATCCGGGCGTTTTCGCATCTGGAAGGCTGTCATGTCTCGCGCGGTGGCGTGGTCGGCCCCTTTGCCCGCCTGCGCCCCGGTGCCGAACTGGCCAATGACGCCAAGGTCGGGAATTTCGTCGAGATCAAGAATGCCCAGATCGAGGAAGGCGCGAAGGTCAACCACCTGTCCTATGTGGGCGATGCGCGGGTGGGGGAACACGCCAATATCGGCGCGGGCACCATCACCTGCAATTATGACGGCGTGTCCAAGCACCACACGGATATCGGCGCGCGCAGCTTCATCGGGTCGAACACCTGCCTTGTTGCGCCGGTTTCGGTCGGGGACGAGGCGATGACAGCAACGGGCACAATTGTCACCAAGGACGTCCCCGCCGGCGCCATGGCCGTGGGCCGCGCCAAGATGGAGGTCAAACCCGGCCTTGCCATCAAACTGTTTGCAAAGCTCAAGGCCGCGAAGGCCAAACGCCAGAAAGGGTCCTGATCATGTGTGGTATCGTAGGGGTTCTGGGAAATCATGAGGCCGCGCCGATCCTGGTCGAGGCGCTGAAACGGCTGGAATATCGCGGCTATGACAGCGCCGGGATCGCGACCATAAATGACGCGGGCCAGTTGGATCGCCGCCGCGCGGTCGGCAAGCTGGTGAACCTGTCGGACCTGCTGGTCCACAACCCGCTGGCCGGGAAATCCGGCATCGGGCACACCCGCTGGGCCACTCATGGCGCGCCCACCACCGAAAACGCGCACCCGCACAAGGCCGGTCCGGTCGCCGTGGTGCATAACGGGATCATCGAAAACTTCCGCGAATTGCGCGAAAAGCTCGCCACCGAAGGCATTGAGTTTACAACGGAAACAGATACGGAAACCGTGGCCCTGCTGGCGCAAAGCCATGTCGCACGCGGTATGTCCCCGAAAGACGCCGTGGCCGCCACCTTGGCTGAACTGGACGGTGCCTTTGCGCTGTGTTTCCTGTTTGACGGCGAAGATGACCTGATGATCGCCGCCCGCAAGGGCAGCCCCTTGGCCATCGGGCATGGTGACGGCGAGATGTTCGTGGGTTCCGACGCCATCGCGCTGGCCCCGATGACCGACCGCATCACCTATCTGGAAGAAGGCGACTGGGCCGTCATCACCCGCGACGGGGCCGAGATTTTCGACGCCGCTGGCCGCCGCGCCAACCGCCCGATGAAACAGGTCCGCCTTGACGCCGCCCGGATCGAGAAAGGCGGCTATAAGCACTACATGGCGAAAGAGATTGCCCAACAACCCACCGTGGTGGGCGAGGTGCTGAATGCCTATGCGAAAGGCGACCGGATCGCGATGGATCTGGGCGGCATCGACTTTGCCGATGTGGACCGGCTGTCCATCGTCGCCTGCGGCACGGCCTTCTATGCCGGGCTGGTGGCGAAATACTGGTTCGAACACCACGCCCGCCTGCCCGTCGATATCGACGTGGCAAGCGAGTTTCGCTATCGCGAAGCCCCCTTTGCCCCGAAAACCCTTGGCGTCTTTGTCAGCCAATCCGGCGAAACCGCCGATACGCTGGCCGCCCTGCGCTATTCGGCAGGCAAGGTGGACAAGATTGTCAGCCTGATCAACGTGCCCGAAAGCTCGATCGCGCGGGAAAGCGATGTGGCGGTGGAAATCCATGCGGGGCCGGAAGTCTCTGTCGCCTCGACCAAGGCGTTCACCTGCCAGTTGACCTGCTTTGTCATCATGGCCCTGAAAGCGGCCCATGACCGGGGGCATCTGGACGACGCGGGCCTGGCCGCGCATCTGGCCGACCTGCGACAATTGCCGGGGTTGATGAGCCACGCCCTGACCATCGACACCGCGACGAAAGAAATCGCGGCAAAGCTGGCCGAGGCGCGCGACGTGCTGTTCCTGGGGCGCGGGCAGATGTTCCCGCTTGCCCTTGAAGGCGCGCTGAAACTGAAAGAAATCAGCTATATACATGCCGAAGGTTATGCGTCAGGTGAACTGAAGCACGGTCCCATCGCACTGGTTGACAAGGCCACGCCGACGGTGGTCATGGCCCCTCATGACGGGCTGTTCGACAAGACCGTGTCGAATATGCAAGAGGTCATGGCGCGCGGCGGGCGGGTTGTGCTTGTCTCGGACGCACGGGCGGCAAAGGAAGCGGGCGATGGCGTCTGGCAATCCCTTGCCCTGCCGGAAGCGCCCGAACTTGTGCAGCCGATCCTCTATGCGATCCCCGCGCAACTGCTGGCCTATCACACCGCGATTGCAAAGGGCACCGATGTGGACCAGCCACGCAACCTTGCCAAATCGGTCACGGTCGAATGACGCTGGACGAGGCGCTTGCGGCCCTGCGCGCCCATGTGGAAGAGGGCCGCGCCGAAGGCATGGCCGCCTATCACAAACAAACGCGCGAGGTGTTGGGCATCCCCAACCCGGCGCTGAATGACCTGACCAAAAACTGGCGGCAAAGCCTGTCGGTTGCGGACCGGGTGACGCTGGCCGACCACCTTTGGCAGACCGATATATTCGAGGCCCGCATCGCCGCCGCGAAATTGCTGACACAGGCCCGCCTGCGGCCTGATATGGGTGCCTGGGCGCTGATCCAGCGCTGGGTGCCCGAGTTTGACAGTTGGGCGATTGCCGATCACGCCTGCATGGCCGGACAGAAACGTCTGGTGGCCGATCCATCCCGTATCGACACCGTTGAAGGCTGGACCCGGTCCGACCACATGTGGACCCGCCGCGCGGCGTTGGTCGTCACCCTGCCCTGGACCAAGCAGAACAACCCGAAGCCCAACGATCTTGCGATCCGCGACCGCGTGCTGGGCTGGGCGGCGGGTTATGTGGACGATCCCGACTGGTTCATCCAGAAAGCCGTGGCCTGGTGGCTGCGCGACCTGTCAAAACACGACCCCGCCCGCACCCGCGCCTTTCTGGACGCCCATGGCGACCGGATGAAGGCGTTTGCACGGAAAGAAGCGGGGAAGTATCTGGCCTAGCGCCTTGATTTCACGACAAAGGACAGCGCAAGGCAGATCAGCCCCGCAATGCCAAGGATGACGGATAGCGGCAGGAAAAAGCTTTCCTGAAGCACGCCGTTGTCATCCACATCGCCATAAAAGGTCCGCTCGGCCAGCCAGGATGTGGCTGCGAAGACAAGCGATACAAGACCCAGTGAGCGCAGAAATTCCTTCATGATCCGGTCCTTTCAAGCGGCAGGTTGGACGATGTCATCGCGCATCCGGCGCGCGCAGCTCTCGCCGCATGATCTTGCCGGTGGCGGTCATCGGCAACTCGGCCACAAACTCGACCAATCGCGGGGCGACATGGGGGCTGACCCGGTCGCGCACAAGCTGGATCAGGTCATGCGCCAATCCGGCTTCGCTGGCCCCGTCCCGCAGCACAACGACAGCTTTCACCGCCTCGGTCCTCAGCGGGTCGGGCACGCCCACCACCGCCGCCATCGCAACATCTGGGTGGGTTTGCAGGCAGTTTTCGATCTCGGACGGGCCGATGCGATACCCGGCCGAGGTGATCACGTCATCATCCCGGCTGGCAAAGGTGAAATACCCGTCCGCATCGCGCACCGCCAGATCGCCCGTGCGCATCCAGTCGCCATGAAACTTCGCCGCCGTCTTGTCGGGCAGGTTCCAATAGCGCAGGAACATCACCGGGTCGCCCGCGCGCACCGCGATCTCGCCCATTTCTCCGGGCGCGCAGGGGGTGCCTTGAGCGTCGATCACTGCGACCTCATGGCCCGGAATGGGCTGCCCCATGCTGCCGGGTTTGACCGTCATCGCCCCGGCGACCGAAGACAGGACAAGATTGCATTCCGTCTGACCATAGAACTCGTTCACATCGACGCCCAGCACGTTGCGCGCCCAGTCCAGAAGCCCGGCCCCAAGGCTTTCGCCGCCCGATCCGATGGACCGGATAGTCACGCCCTTCGGCGGGGCATCGGACTGGCGCAGCAGCTTCAGGGCCGTGGGCGGCATGAACAGGTTGCGGATGTTGTGCCGGGCAATCAGGGCATAGGCCGCGTCGGCCTCGAATTTGCGCATCCGGTGGCTGACAATCGGCACGCCGAAATACAGGAACGGCAGCGCCAGATCCATCAACCCGCCGATCCACGCCCAATCGGCGGGCGTCCAGCCCTTGTCGCCCGCTTTGGGAAAATCCTCGTTATAGCTTTCCACGCACGGCAGGTGCCCCAGCAGGAACCGATGGGCGTGCAACACCCCCTTGGGCGGCCCGGTTGTGCCCGAGGTATAGATCATCACGGCCGGGTCTTCGGCTTCTGTCACCTCGGGCGTCGGCAGCGGATCAGCGGCGTCGATCTCGGCCCAGAAATCCCGTGCCGCACTTGTCGGGCTGGTTGTGTAGACGTCGGAAAGATCGGGAAGGTCAGCCCGCAGATCAACCAGTTTTTCAAGGTTCTGCGCATCGGTCACAACCACGCGTGCGCCGCTGTCGGACAGGCGATAGGCCAGCGCGTCGGCCCCGAACAAGGTGAACAGCGGCAACACCACCGCCCCCAGCTTGAAAGCCGCGAAATGGGTGATCAGCACCTCGGGCCCCTGCCCCAGCAACACCGCGATCCGGTCGCCCTTCTGCACACCACGGGCCCGCAGGACCGCGGCAAACCGGTCAGACGCGTCCTTCAGGGCGCCGAAGCGCCAGTCTGTCGCCGTTCCGTCCTGTGCCACATGGGTCAGCGCCACACGGTCGGCGCCCTGTGCAGCCCAGCTGTCACAGCATCGTTCGGCAATATTGAAATGTTCCGGGATGTCCCACGCGAAAGCATCACGCATGTCCTGCCACCGGCCCCAACGCACAATCGTCTTGCGCGCCCGGCCAAGGGCCAGCCAGTCCGCGTCGGACAGGGCCGTGGTCACGATCCGAAGATGATCAGTTCATGCAGGCCCGAAATGTCCAGATCCAGCAACTGAAGCGTGGACAAGGACACGCGGCTGCCGCCACCCGAAGCGGGGCGCAGCGTCACCTTCACCGTGCGACCCGTCGCCTTGGATTGGACACGGCCGGACATCTCGGACGAGACAAGCGAGGTTTCGACCCAGAAGCCCGGCGCCGTCGGATCGCCAAGGCTGGCGACCGTGGTGCCCAATGATCCAGCCGCCGCATTGGGGGCGGTCGTGGCGGCCGCCATACGGTCTTCGTCGGTGGCGGTGTCCAGCTCGTCCACCGTGATCGCGTCGTCCGGCGGCGGTGGCGGCAGGTCGTCACGATAGGTGGGCTGGGTCTGCAAATGCGGTGGGCGGGGCATGATATTGTTCATATCCAGACCGGAACACCCGGCCAGGGTCAGACAAATCGCAGGCACTAGAATGACATGTTTCATATTCGCAGCGTGGCGCAATTCTTCACCCGTTTCAACGTCAGAATTCGCCCTTGTGCGCCTTGCGCGTCTGCCCGCCCGCGCTTAGGTTCTAGGGATGAACACACCTCGGCTTGTCGACCCGTTCATGCGGGCTGTTACCTATCTGCGCTTGTCTGTCACGGACCGGTGCGATTTCCGCTGCACCTATTGCATGTCCGAGAATATGACCTTCCTGCCCAAGAAAGACCTGCTGACGCTGGAAGAGCTGGATCGCATCTGCACCGCCTTCATCGGTCTTGGCGTGCGCAAGCTGCGCATCACCGGCGGAGAACCGCTTGTGCGAAAGGGCATTATCGGCTTTTTCGAAGGCATGGGGCGACATCTGGACAGCGGCGCGCTGGATGAACTGACCCTGACCACGAACGGATCGCAACTTCATCGCTTTGCCAATGATCTGTTTGCCGCGGGCGTGCGGCGGGTCAATATCTCGCTCGATACGCTGGACGAGGAGAAATTTGCGCGCATCACCCGCTGGGGGCGCCTGCCGCAAGTCATGCGCGGGATCGACGCCGCATTGGATGCCGGGCTGAAGGTGAAAATCAACGCCGTGGCCCTGAAAGGGTTCAACGACAGCGAGCTGTTCGACCTTGTCGACTGGTGCGCGCAGAAAGGCATGGACCTGACCTTTATCGAGGTGATGCCGATGGGCGATATGGGCGAAGAGGATCGGCTGGACCAGTATTGGCCCCTGTCGGACCTGCGCGCCCAACTGGCCCAGCGCCTGACCCTGACCGATCTGGACGAAAGCACGGGCGGCCCGGCCCGTTACATGCGAGTCGAAGAATCCGGCCAGAAAATCGGCCTGATCACGCCCCTGACCCATAATTTCTGCGAAAGCTGCAACCGCGTCAGGATGAGCTGCACCGGCCAGCTTTATACCTGTCTGGGGCATGACGGCATGTCAGACCTGCGCGCGCCCCTCAGGGCGTCGGAAAGCGACGCGGTGCTGATCGACGCCATTCATGCCGCCATCGGGCGCAAACCCAAGGGGCATGATTTCGACTATTCCCGGCAGGGCGTGCAGGGCCAGACCATCCGCCACATGAACCATACCGGCGGCTGACCGCAGGCGCGCGCCCTACGACGCAGGCATACGCTGTTCGACAACCTCGACCCACCATGAACAGCCCTGGGGAATGATCTCGTCATTGAAGTTGTATTCCGGGTGGTGAACCATCGCAGTATCGCCGTTGCCCACAAGGATATAGGCGCCGGGACGTTCTTCCAGCATGAAGGCGAAATCCTCGCCCCCCATGACCAGCGGGGCCTCGTCACACGCCCCGGCCACAGCCTGTGCAGCCTGCGCGGCGTGCTCGGTCTCGGTGGCGTGATTGACCATGACCGGATAGTTCCGGTCATACCGGACGGTGACAGACCCACCAAAGGTCGCCGCGATACCGTTGCAGATTGCGTGAATCCGTTCTTCGGCCAGATCGCGCAGTTCAGGGGACAGGGTGCGCACCGTGCCCTTCAGATGAACAGATTGCGGTATCACGTTGAAAGCCTTGGAACTTGTTTCAAACGACGTGATCGACACCACCACCTGCAAGGTCGGGTCGGCATTCCGCGAGGCGATGGTCTGCAACGCCTGAACGGCCTGCGAGGCCATCACCACCGGGTCGATCGTATCATGCGGCTTGGCGGCGTGCCCCCCGCGCCCTTCGAACCGGATGTCCAACAGATCGGCGGCGGCGAAGAACGGGCCGGGGCGGATCGCAAATGTGCCGGCCGCGTGGCCCGGCCAGTTGTGCATCCCGTAAACCTCCTGAATGCCGAACCGCTCCATCAACCCGTCTTCGCACATGACGCGCCCGCCCCCGCCACCTTCTTCGGCGGGCTGGAAGATCACGATGCAGGTGCCGTCGAAATTGCGGGTCTCGGCCAGGTATTGCGCCGCCCCCAGTAACATCGCGGTGTGCCCGTCATGGCCACAGGCGTGCATCGTGCCGGGCTGGGTCGAGGCATAGTCCAGCCCCGTCGCCTCTTCGATCGGCAGGGCATCCATATCGGCCCGCAAGCCGACCACCCGGCCCGCCGTATCGGTGCGCCCCTTGATGACACCGACCACGCCGGTGCGTCCGATCCCCTCAATCACCTCGTCACAACCGAAATCGCGCAGCTTCGCGGCCACGATCCCCGCCGTGCGGTGGGTGTCGAACATCAGCTCGGGATGGGCATGAAAATCGCGCCGCCATGCCGTGATATCGTCTTTAAGCTCGTGAAATCGGTTCTTGATGGGCACGGTCTGACCTTCCTGATTGGGTGTCCTGATGGGCTGTGCGCGGATCCGGGGGAATCCCTGCGCAGGTCCGACAATGCGCGTGTTGCCCGCCGGGTTCAACCATTCTGCGCAACAGTCGGACCGCAACTGGCGAAAACCGTCCCGCTGACGCGTGACTTTGACGGGCGGGACCGCTAAGGCTTGGACGAGTTTACCGACACCATGTCGAAATGCCCGAAGTAACTGGTTGCGTGTTCAAGATTGCGGGGGCCACACCGACCACGAAAGGGACACAGAAATGACTGGCAACCAAGGGGGAATGCGGTGTCTGACCGGTGGGATCGTCCTGTCCATGCTGCCAGCGCTGGCCTGCGCCGAACAGGGCGCGTCGGGGCATCTGAACATCCTCTATTGGCAAGCGCCGACCATCCTCAATCCCTATCTGTCCAGCGGTCCGAAAGACATCGAACCCGCCTCGTTGGTGCTGGAACCACTCGCGCGGTATGATGAAACCGGAACGCTGACCCCATGGCTGGCCGCCGATATCCCGACCTTGGAGAATGGTGGAATTTCCGAGGGTTTGACCAGCATCACCTGGACATTGCGCCCCGGTCTGACCTGGTCGGATGGCACGAACGTCACCGCGCAAGACGTTGTCTTCACCGCAAAATACTGCATGACGCCAGATGGCGGGTGCCAACAGGCGACCAAGTTTTCCGACGTTACCAGCGTCGAGGCGCTGGACGACCTGACCGTGCGCCTGACCTTCGCCGCCCCCAAACCCTTTCCCTATGGCCCATTGGTCGGGGTCGAAACGCCGATCCTGCAAAAGGCGCAGTTTGAAGGCTGCATAGGTGCCAACGCGCAAAGCTGCACCGCGCAGAACACCGCCCCCATCGGCACCGGGCCGTTTCGCGTGACCGAGTTCCGCGCGGGCGATGTCGTTACCTTCGAGGCCAACCCGCAATATCGCGACCCTGACAAGCCGGGCTTTGCAACCGTGACCATCAAGGGTGGCGGCGACGCGATCGGGGCCGCCCGCACGGTTCTGGAAACCGGGGAAATGGACTATGCGTGGAACCTGCAAGTCGACCCTGCCATTCTGGACAAGATGGCCGCAGGCGGCACGGGTCAGATCATCCGGTCCTTCGGCACCCCGGTCGAACGGCTGATGATCAACCGCACCGACCCGTCGCCTTCGTTGGGCGATCTGCGATCCACCCGCGACGGTGGCGCGCATCCGTTTCTGACCGATCCGGCTGTTCTGGGCGCGCTGTCCATCGCCATTGACCGCAGCGTCGTGGCCGAGCTTGGCTATGGCGCGGCGGGCAAACCGACCTGCGATATCCTGCCCGCTCCCGCGATCTATGCCTCCTCCGCCAATGACGCCTGCCTGACACAGGATCTGGACCGGGCGCGGCAGATGCTTGAGGACGCGGGCTGGGTGGACAGCGATGGCGACGGGGTGCGCGAGAAGGACGGGGGGCGGCTTTCGGTCCTCTTCCAGACCTCGACCAACCCCGTGCGACAGGACACGCAGGCCTTGTTGAAGTCGTGGTGGGCCGAGATTGGCATCGAAACCGAGCTGCGCCAGATCGACCCCTCGGTCTTTTTCGGCGGCGATCCGGGCAGCCCGGACACGTTCCAGAAGTTCTATGCCGATATCCAGATGTTCACCAATTTCTTCCCCGGCACCGATCCCGAGGCCTATTTGAACAACTGGACGTGCAAAAGCATCCCCACGCCCGCCAACAACTGGCTGGGCTTCAACATCCCACGGTATTGCGACCCGGAATATGATGCACTGGCCGCCCAACTGGCGCAAACGGCGGACCTGAAGGACCGCGCGGCCCTTGCCCGGCGGATGAACGACATGCTGATGCAGGCAGGCGCCCTGATCCCGCTGGTCCATCGCGGTGATGTCTCGGCGATCTCGAACACGCTTCAGGGGGTGAAGATGAACTCCTGGGACAGCGAGCTTTGGAACATCGCGGACTGGACCCGCGCCGATGAACCCCGCTAAACTGCCTGTGCCCGCCTGACCGGCGGGCCGCCACAAGGATCGCAGGTCGCCACATGTTTACCTATACGCTGCGGCGGCTTGCCTTTTCCGTTCCCCTGCTTATCGCGATCAGCCTTGTGATCTTCCTGTTGATCGACCTGGCACCGAACGATCCCACCGCCAATCTGCCCCTGAGCATCCCGCCCGAAACACGCGAAGAGCTGCGCAAGGGCCTTGGGCTGGATGCGCCATCCCACGTCCGCTATCTTCTGTGGTGTAAACAGTTTTTCGTGAACGAACCCCTGAACCTGCTGGATTGGGTGACGGGCGGCGAAAGCGACCGGTTGCGGGTGCAAAGCTGGTCGGCCCACGCACCCGTCGTTGACCTGATCGCCGAACGCCTGCCCCAGACCTTGTGGGTGGTCGGCCTGTCGCTGGTGATCGGGGCGGTGATTGCCCTGCCCTTGGCCATCCTGTCCGCCCGTCATCAATATGGCCGGATCGACCAGATCGGCACCTTCATCACGATGGTCGGCTTCTCGGTCCCCAGCTTCTTTCTGGGGGTGCTGATGATCATCGTCTTCTCGGTCAAGCTGGGGTGGTTTCCGTCGATTTACGACACCACGCACCGAGTCACAGACTGGCACAGCCTCACCATTCAGCTTCGCCAGATGGTCATGCCGGTGACGGTGCTGTCCGTGTTCAACGCCGCGCAGTTCAGCCGCTATATGCGCGCCTCGATGCTTGAGACCCTGCACAAGGATTTCGTGCGCACCGCCCGCGCCAAGGGGATGACGGAAAGGCGGGTGCTGTTCGGCCATGTGCTCCGCCACGCCATGATCCCGGTCGTCACGGTCGTGTCGCTGGCCATTCCACAGGTGTTCGCCGGGGCCATCGTGACCGAGCAGGTGTTTCGCGTGAACGGGCTGGGGACGCTTCTGATCGCCGGCATTCAAAGCGGCGACGTGCCGCTGGTGCAGACCCTGGCATTTCTGTTTGCGGTGCTGATCGTCCTGTTCAACCTGCTTGCCGACATTGCCTATGGCCTGCTCGATCCGCGGATCCGCTATGACTGAGCGGACGTTGCACCCCCCTGTCCCACGCCGGACAGCGTTCTGGCACCGCTTCGGCACCCATCGCGGCGCCGTGGCTGGCATGGTGATATTCGCGCTTATCATACTGGCTGTGCTGGTCGGCCCATGGGTCTGGCCGCTTGACCCGGCACAGATCGACATCGCCGCCAAAACGCAAGGTCCAAGCTCGGCCCACCCGCTGGGCACCGACCAGTTGGGGCGCGACCTGCTGGCGGGGCTTTTGGCAGGCGGGCGGGTGTCGCTGCTGGTCGGGCTGGTGGCAATGGGGCTGGCCGTGGGGCTTGGCACGCTGGTCGGGGTCACGGCCGGGTTGCTGCGCCGCTGGGACGCGCCCCTGATGCGCCTGACCGACCTGTTCCTGTCCCTGCCGCTGCTGCCGCTGCTCATGGTGGCCATCATGCTGTGGCGCGACAGCTTGCGCGCCCAGTTCGGACCCGAAACCGGTATATTCATCCTGATCGTCGGCGCCATCGGGCTGACCAGTTGGATGCAAACCGCCCGGATCGTCCGGGGCGAGGTGCTGTCGCTGCGCGAGCGCGAGTTTGTCATCGCCGCCACCGCCCTTGGCACACGCCCCTTTGCGATGATCCGGCGCCACATCCTGCCCAATGTGCTTGGACCGATCCTGGTGTCGGCCACATTGGGTGTCGGCCACGCGATCCTGACCGAAAGCGCGCTCAGCTTTCTGGGGCTGGGCTTTCCGTCAGACGTGCCAAGCTGGGGACGGATGCTGTTTGACGGCACCCACTACATGACCCTGACACCCGCGCGGGTGGTGTGGCCGGGGCTGGCGATTTCACTGACCGTTCTGAGCGTGAATTACATCGGCGACGGGCTGCGCGACGCGCTGGACCCGCGCTGGACCCGCCCCGTCAGGCGCTAAAAAGAACGCTGCTGCGGATCGTTCACCTGTAAAACAACATCCGTTCAGCGGCCCCTGCGAAACGCCGCGCACTGTTCGCGATGCCGCGCGCGAGTCGGGAAATTGTTCTTACATCCGCCCCCGCGCGCGCCATACCCACCCTTGCCAGAGCCAAATTCACTTGCCAGATGGAACACATTCCCAAATGCGGAGACATGAAGATGTTCGAGACCCTTGGCTTTGAAACCCTGACCCCACGCACCGCCTCGATCCTGTTCGGATTGGGACTGGGCGCGGCCTTCGGTGTGCTGGCGGAACTTACGCGCTTCTGTCTGCGTCGCGGCCTGATCGGGGGCGGTCAGGACAACCGCGCGGCGCTGGCGATCTGGGTGACGGCGCTGGCCGTAGCCGTGTTGGGCACGCAAGCCGTTGTGCAGGCGGGATGGATCGAGTTCTCGGCCCATCGCTTCCACGCTGCGGACCTGCCCTATCTGTCGATCATCCTTGGTGGGCTGGTCTTTGGCGTCGGCATGGTGATGACGCGCGGCTGCCTGTCGCGGCTGACAGTTCTTGGCGCGTCGGGAAACCTGCGCGCGATTGTCGTCTTGTTCGTGGCGGCGCTTGCCGCGCTTGCCACGTTGAAAGGGCTACTTGCCCCGGCCCGCGTCGCGCTTGAGGCCGTGGTGATCCCTGCCCCGACCCTGCCGCTCTGGACCGCGCTCCTGCCGCTTCTGCTGGCCGGTTATCTGATCCGGCAGGCACGCCCGCGCGCGCGTCTGCTGCTGCTGGCCGCGCTTCTGGGCGTGCTGATCCCGTTGGGCTGGGTGGGCACCGGTCTGGTGCTGCAGGACGAATTCGACCCGATCACCTTTGAAAGCCTGTCCTTCACCGCGCCCTTGGCAGACACGCTGTTCTGGACCGGCGCGTCGTCGGCAATCGGGGCGAATTTCGGCACAGGGCTGATCGGGGGCGTCCTTCTGGGCGCGTTGGCCTCGGCCCTGATCGCGGGCCGCTTCCAATGGCAGGGCTTCGAAGGTCCGGGCCAGATGGGGCGTTACCTGACCGGTGGCGCGCTGATGGGGTTCGGCGGCGTTCTGGCCGGGGGCTGCACCGTGGGCGCAGGTATCTCGGGCGTGGCGACGCTGTCGGTCGCGGCGGCTCTTGCCCTCGTGGCAATCTCGGCCGGTGCCTGGGTCGCGGGGCGCGTGGATGCGCGCCTTACTTCCCGATCGAATGCCGGATCCGCCGCACGCCCAGCCACACAAGCCCAACCACAGGCAGTGTAAGCGCGGCGGTCAGCATCCCTTTCGAGATGCCCCACATCTCGGTCAACGGATAGGCCAGATAGCCTGCCAGCGACACGGCGTAGTAACTGATCGCGACAACCGAAAGCCCTTCGACGGTTTCCTGCAAGCGAAGCTGCATATCGGCCCGCCGGTCCATGCTGGCGAGCAACGCCTGGTTCTGTTCAGAGCGCTGAACATCGACGCGGGTTCGCAGAAGGTCCCCGGCCCGCATGGCCCGTTGCGCCATGGTGTCCAACTGGTGTTCGGCGCTTTTGATCGTGCGCATGGCGGGGTCATAGCGTCGCATCATGAATTCGCTCATCATCTGGCGACCCATGAACCGCTCTTCCCGCAAGACCTTGATGCGCTGGTTGACCAGCGCCTCATAGGCCTTGGTCGCGCTCAGCCGGAACGACGTCGCGGCGGTCAGGTCCTCAAGCTCGGACGAGATCTGCAACAGCTCGTCCAATGTCACCTCGGGCGCTTCATCGTCGCGCGACATGGCACCCACCAGTTTGGTCAGTTCGCCATCCAGATGCCCCAGCCTGGCTTGCAGATGACGGGCCTGTGGCAAGCCCAGCATCGACATGGATTTATAGGTCTCGATCTCACATAGCCGTTGAACGATCCGACCTATGCGCCGCGGGCCAGCACCCTTGCCAACAAAGGCGGCAAAGCGAATATGCCCCGCCGTGTCGATGCGAAAATCACCGGCCAGCATGGCGTCACGGTCCAACACCCAAACCGCCGCGATACTTTCGGACACGAACCAGTTCTTCAGGGCGTCGTTCATCTCGACTTCGGTGTCGGGCATCTTGTCGATCCGTATGTGGATCGAGGTCACCCGCTTGCCCGGCGCATTCTGCAACCAGTCATCGGGAAACACGTCGAACGCCGCCGGATCGAAGGCACGCGAGGCAACCCCGTCGGCAAACACCGTATAGGTCACAAACTCAGTGTGCTGTTCCCATTTCAGGTGATAGCGGCCGATCTCACCGAAATAGTGGTTTGCATCCGGGCTGGGATGGGGGGCCCCGAACCGGTCCAGAAGGTCGATCAAATGCGCACGGTCGGCATGACGATCCCGGCTGGCGGCGTGGTCGGGGCGTTTGACGGCAAGATAGACAGCCGTGACCGGGGCCGACAGCGCCGGGGACGGACGGGCATGAAGCTCGTTCGCCAATTCATAGCGCTGCGGATAATCTTCCAGTGAAAACATATGGCCGTGCTCCTTCCGCGACACAGGTAGCAGAGCGGATACCCCTTGCAAACCCTTAATAACAAGGGGTTTTCGCCAAATTTAGTATGCCGCGGAATACAGCCGGGTCAGCCCCCCGACACAAGCGATGCGACCAGGCCGGTGAAATCGTCACCGCGTTTCTCGAAATCCGGGTATTGGTCGAAACTGGCGGCAGCCGGGGCCAGAAGAACGGTATCCCCCGGCTGGGCGTCTTCGGCGGCCCGCGCCACCGCCTGCGCCATCGTCTCGCAAACCTCGTGCGGCACGTCACCCAACTGCAACGCGAACTCGCGGGCCGAATGGCCGATTAGATAGGCCTTGGTGACGCCCGAAAGATCCTCGGCGGTCAGGCTTTCGATACCACCATCCTTGCCCAGCCCCCCCGCGATCCAGCGAATATTGCGAAACGCCGACAGGGCGGCGCGGGCACTATCCACATTGGTGGCCTTGCTGTCATTGACAAAGGCCACGCCGTCCTTTTCGCCCACCAGTTGCGACCGGTGCGGCAAGCCCTTGAAGGCGTGAAACGCGGCCTCGATCTGCTTGGGCGACAGGCCCAGCGTGCGACAGGCGGCATAGGCGGCACAGGCGTTCTGATGGTTGTGGGTCCCGGGCAAGCCCTTGATCTTGCGCAGATCAATCGACCCCACCTGCCGCCCCTTGCGGTATTCGGACAGGAACCCCTTGCGGGCAAAGACCTGCCAGCCCGGCCCGGTCAGCTTGCGATCGACCGAGATGCGGATGACCCGATCATCGGACGGCCCTTCGGACAGTTGCCCGGCCAGATACACGCCCTCGGGTTCATCGACGCCAATCACCGCCCGATCCGGGCCGCCTTCGGCAAACAGGCGACGCTTGGCCGCGAAATAGCCACCCCTGCCGCCATGCCGGTCCAGATGGTCGGGCGACAGGTTGGTGAACACGGCCACGTCCGGCGTCAGGGCGCGGGCCAGATCGGTCTGATAGCTGGACAGTTCCAGCACCACGACTTCGCCGTCATGGGCCGGATCAATGTCCAGCACCCCGCGCCCGATATTGCCTGCCAGCTGCGTCGGCCGCCCGGATTGTTCCAGAATGTGATGGATCAGCGCCGAGGTGGTGGATTTCCCGTTCGACCCGGTGATCGCGATGACCTTGGGCATGGTGTCGAAACTGTCCCAGTCGTGACCTGCGAAGCTGCGAAAGAACAGGCCGATATCGTTGTCGACGGGCACGCCGGCCTCCATCGCGGCGGCAATGATCTTGTTGGGGGCCGGGTAAAGATGCGGAATGCCGGGGCTGACGATCAGCGCGGCCACATCCTGCCAGGCGCCGGGTCTGGTCAGGTCGTGCAGGATCAGGGCTTGCCCTTCGGCCCGGTCGCGTGCCTCGGCGCCATCGTCCCAGCACAGGGCCTCGGCCCCGCCGGCCTCCAGCGCGTGGGCCGTGGCAAGGCCGGACCGCCCCAGCCCCAACACCGCAACCTTCTGCCCTTCATAGCCTTTGACCGGGATCATCCGTGCCTCCTGCCGTCGTTTCATTATGGCTAGACCACGGCGCACAGAAACAAAAGCCCCGAGCGATCCTGCGGTTCAGGAAAGGGGCGCTGCCCCTTCGAGTGAAACCGCTGGTTTCACTCTACCCCGGGATACTTCCAGCCAGAAGAAGCCGCGGCGATCAACGCACTTTCAGCGTTGCCAGCCCGATCAGGGCAAGGATCAGCGAGATAATCCAGAAGCGGATCACGATCTGCGGTTCTTGCCACCCCTTGTGTTCGAAATGGTGATGGATCGGGGCCATGAGGAACACGCGGCGCCCGGTGCGCTTGTAATAGAGCACCTGAATGATGACCGACATCGCCTCGACCACAAAGAGGCCACCGACGATGGCCAGCACGATCTCGTGCTTGGTGGCCACGGCAATGGCGCCCAGCGCGCCGCCCAAGGCCAGCGATCCGGTGTCGCCCATGAAGACGGCGGCAGGCGGGGCGTTATACCACAGGAAGCCCAGGCCGCCGCCGATCAGTGCCGAGGTGAAGATGAACAGCTCGCCCGTGCCCGGCACGTAATGCACATCGAGATATTCGGTAAAGTCGACCCGGCCCACCGCATAGGCGATGACGCCCAGCGTGCCCGCCGCAATCATCACCGGCATGATCGCCAGCCCGTCCAGGCCATCGGTCAGGTTCACCGCATTCGCGGCACCGACGATGACGATCATCACGAAGGGCACGAAGAACAGCCCCATGTTCAGAAGCGTGTCCTTGAAAAACGGCAGGGCCAGCCGGAATTGAAGGTCATCGGGATGGCAGATCGACGCCAGATAGCCCGCAACGGCTGCAATCAGCAGCCCCAGCGCGATGCGGATCTTGCCCGACACCCCGGCGGTCGTCGCCTTGGACACCTTGGCATAGTCATCGGCAAAGCCAATCAGGCCAAAGCCATAGGTGACGAAGAGCGTGATCCAGATATAGGGGTTGTCCAGTCGCGCCCAGAGCAGGGTGGACACCAGAAGCGCCGACAGGATCAAAAGCCCGCCCATCGTCGGCGTGCCCTGTTTTTCCTTGTGGCTTTCCGGGCCGTCATCGCGGATCGGCTGCCCTTTGCCCTGCCTGCGACGCAGGATATTGATCAGCGGCTTGCCAAAAATGAACCCGAAGATCAGCGCGGTGAAGAAGGCGCCGCCAGAACGGAAGGTGATATAGCGAAACAGGTTGAAAACATCGCCACCGTCCGAGAACTCGGTCAACCAATACAACATATTGTAGGTCCCTTTTTGGAATTATCGAAGCGATTGACCCATTTTGCGGATCGCGTCAACTGTTTGAGACACCAAAGAGCCTTTGGACCCTTTCACCAGCACCACGTCGCCCGCGTCGACCAGCTTGTGCACCTGAGCTGACATCTCGGCGGCGGTTTCGACCCACAGTCCCTGTTGGTCCCCGTCAAGTCGCGCCCACAGCGCGTGCATCCGTGACCCCACGCAATGCACCTGATCAATGGACGAGAGGAACGGAAGATCGGCGATCTCGGCATGTCGCGCTATTTCCTCGGCGCCAAGTTCCAGCATGTCGCCAAGAATGGCGATGCGGCGGCCCTTCTGGATGCGGCCCACACCGTCGACGGGCTGCATGGCGCCCAACACTTCCAGTGCGGCCGCCATCGAGGTCGGGTTGGCGTTGAACGCGTCGTCGATCAACGTCACGGACAGGCCTTCGGGGGCGTCCAGCGTCACCTCTTCCCGCGTGCCGCGCCCGGTGGGGGGCTGCCATTGGGTCATCGCGCGCGCGGCAAGCGTCACATCCGCGCCCAAGGCGCGGGCCGCGACCAGCGCCCCCAGTGCGTTCATGGCAAAATGCCGCCCCGGCGAGGCGATCTTGAACAGCTGCTCCTCGCCCGCGATCACCGCTTTGCAGATCGTGGCGTCCGGGGTCAGCGCGACATGGGTCAGCCGGTGGTCATTGCCGTCCCCTTCCCCGAAGCTTTCGGTCTGAAATCCGGTGGCGGCTTGTTCC
>JAUHWP010000126.1 GCA_030424645.1 Alphaproteobacteria bacterium | reverse complement strand
CCTGCTGGCGCCGACCCGCCTTTATGTGCGTCAGGCGCTGGAAGCCGTGCGGGCCGGGGGCGTTCATGCGCTGGCCCATATCACTGGCGGTGGCTTGACTGAAAACCTGCCACGGGTGCTGCCCGATGGGTTGGGCGCATTGGTCGATCTGGACGCGTGGGATTTGCCGCCGGTGTTCAAATGGCTGGCGGCAACCGGCGGAATGGATCAGGCCGAACTGCTCAAGACGTTCAATTCCGGGCAAGGCATGGTGCTGGTGGTCGATGCGGCGCAAGCTGCGTCGGTGACCGAGCGTCTGACCAGTGCCGGAGAACGTGTGACCCAACTGGGGCGCATTCAGGCAGGTCAGGGTGTCAGCTATCTTGGGTCGCTTCTGTGACTGAAACGGGCGGGGCGCAAAAGCGGGTCGCCATCCTGATTTCAGGCGGCGGGTCGAACATGGTGACGCTGGCAGACAGCATGACCGGCGACCACCCGGCGCGGCCTTGCCTTGTCCTGTCCAACGTGCCGGAGGCAGGCGGGCTGGACAAAGCCCGCGCGCTTGGCATTCCCACCGCAATTGTGGACCACCGCGACTTCAAGGGCGACCGTGCCGGGTTCGAAGCCGCGCTAAACGATGTGCTGGAACAGGCCCGCCCCGACATTATCTGCCTGGCCGGGTTCATGCGCATCCTGACCGAAGGCTTCACCAGCCGCTGGTCCGGGCGCTGCCTGAACATTCACCCCTCGCTTTTGCCGAAATACAAGGGCCTTCACACCCATCAGCGCGCGATTGACGCGGGCGATGCCGAGGCGGGGTGTTCCGTGCACGAGGTCACGTCCGAACTGGATGGCGGCCCGATCCTTGGGCAGGCGCGTGTTCCCATTGAAGCGGGTGACACCGCCGACAGCCTGGCCGCGCGTGTTCTGGTGCAGGAGCATCTGCTTTATCCCGCCGTGCTGCGCCGCTTCGCGCAGGGCGACCGGACGCCGGTGTTTCTGTCCTGATATGCGACTGTTGCCCAAGGCTTCCCTTTTCGATGGTTTCCCCTTAAACCCGTCAAAATGCCGAACGGCAGATGGAAACGAGCAGAAAGACCCTGCATGATAACAATTACCACGACCGAGGCGCTGACCGAATTCTGTACCCGCGCCGCCACCCACGCTTATGTCACGGTCGATACCGAGTTTCTGCGCGAACGCACCTACTACTCCAAACTCTGTCTTGTGCAGCTTGCCGTGCCCGGCGATGCGGACGGAGATGCCGTGCTGGTCGACCCGCTGGCCGAGGGCTTGTCGCTGGAGCCACTCTACGACCTGTTTCGCGACGAGAACGTGGTCAAGGTGTTCCACGCCGCCCGGCAGGACCTTGAGATTTTCTTTGTCGAGGCGGGCGTCTTTCCAAAGCCCTTGTTCGACACGCAGGTGGCGGCGATGGTCTGCGGTTTTGGCGATCAGGCGGGCTATGAAACGCTGGTGCGCAAGATCGCCCGCGCGCAGATGGACAAATCCAGCCGCTTTACCGACTGGTCGCGCCGCCCGCTGACCGATGCACAGAAGAAATACGCCATCGGGGACGTGACGCACCTGCGCCAGATCTACGAATTCCTTGCCGCCGAGTTGAAGAAAAGCGGGCGCGGCGCCTGGGTGGAAGAAGAACTTGCGATCCTGACCGACCCGGAAACCTATACGATCCGCCCGGAAGATGCCTGGAGGCGGCTGAAAACCCGCACCAATTCCGCGCGCTTCCTGGGGATTGCCCGAGAGCTGGCCCGCTTTCGCGAAGGCTATGCCCAGTCGCGCAACATTCCCCGCAACCGGGTGATGAAGGACGATGCGCTGTTGGAACTGGCCTCGACCAAGCCGCGCAATATGCAGGATCTTGGCCGGTCCCGGCTTCTGTTGCGCGAGGCCCGGAAGGGTGAGATCGCCGAAGGTATCCTGAGTGCCGTCGCCATGGGCGTTGAAATGGCGCAAGAGGATCTGCCCCGCGCGCCCGACAAGTCCCGCGACAAGCTTCAGGTGAACCCGGCGCTGGCCGACCTGTTGCGGGTGCTGCTGAAAGCGCGTTGCGAACAGGAAAAGGTGGCGCAGAAACTGATCGCCTCGGCCGCCGATCTGGATGCGCTGGCGGCGGGCAAACGCGACGTTCAGGCCTTGCGCGGCTGGCGCGCGGACGTGTTCGGCAACGATGCGCTGCGCCTGTGCCAGGGCAAGCTGGCCCTGGCTGCCAAAGGCCAGCGGGTCGAGGTGTTCGAGGTCTGAACCGACCCCGGGCAGGGGCCGCGACGCATAACCCGCCAACCTGACCGGCTTTCCCGCCCTCGGGTCCTTTTCTGTCCTGCCCGGGTCCGATTCCCCGTTTGGCGCAGCCAGCAAGGTTGCTGGCACAGATGTCCAAGACCGCGAGCGACCCCTGTGGTCCACTCCTGTTCGGTTATGCCGACTGATCGGTATCGAACGAAATTGGGAGGACCACATGGACTATAACATGCTTATCAACGGGCAGATGGTGGCAGGCGACCGCATGGTCGAGGTCATCAATCCGGCCACCGAAGAGGTGTTTGCGCGCGTGCCCCACGCGACCCCGCAGCAGCTTGACGACGCGGTTGCCGCGGCGGCGGCGGCACAGAAGGAATGGGAAAAGACCACCATGGCCGAGCGCCGTGCGAAGGTCGAGCAACTGGCCGCGAAGATCGGCGAGCACGCAGACGAGCTTGCCCGTATCATCACCTTGGAGCAGGGCAAGCCCTTGCCCGAATCCGCAGGCGAGGTCGAATGGTCGATCGGGTATCTGGGTCATACCGCAACGCTGGAACTGCCCAACCGTGTCATTCAGGACGATGGCGATTTCTTCATCGAAACCCGGCACAAGCCGCTGGGCGTCGTGGGGGGCATCATTGCCTGGAATTTCCCGTTGTTGCTGTGCTGCTGGAAGATCGGCCCGGCGCTGATGGCGGGCAATGCCATCGTTCTGAAGCCCGCGCCGACGACGCCGGTATCGGCGCTGAAGCTGGGCGAACTTTGCGCCGAGGTGTTCCCGGCGGGGCTGGTGAACATCATCACCGACGACAACGATCTTGGCCCGTTGATGACCGCGCATCCGGGTATCTCGAAGATCGGATTCACCGGATCGTCCGAGACCGGCAAGCGCATCGCCGCCGCCGCCGCCAACACGATGAAACGGGTGACGCTGGAAATGGGCGGCAATGACCCGGCCATCGTGATGCCTGACGTGGATGTGCAGGCGACCGCCGAAAAAGTGTTCGGGGGGGCCTTTCTGAATGCCGGGCAGGTCTGTCTTGCGGTCAAGCGCGCCTATGTGCACAACGCGATCTATGACCAGTTCTGCGATGCCCTTGCCGGTATCGCCAGCCAGGCGGTTGTGGATGACGGGCTGAAACAGGGAACCACCGTTGGGCCGATCCAGAACAAGCAGCAATACGAGAAGGTCAAAGGCTATCTGGAAGATGCCAAGGCCAGCGGCAAGGTGATCGCCGGGGGCGAGGTGCGCGCGGGCAAGGGCTATTTCATCAGCCCGACCATCGTGCGCGACGTGCAGGATGGCCAGAAGATCGTGGACGAAGAACAGTTCGGCCCGATCCTGCCGGTGATCCGGTTCGACGATATCGACGATGTGATCGCCCGCGCCAATAACAGCGAATACGGGCTGGGCGGATCGGTGCATGGTGCGGATGTCGACAAGGCGACCGAGGTGGCAGGTCGGATCGACAGCGGAACGATCTGGGTCAACCAGCAGCTCAATATCGGACCGCATATCCCGATGGCGGGCTTCAAGGGGTCGGGCCTTGGGGTGGAACAGTCGGTCGAAGGGCTGGCTGAATACACCCAGATGCAGGTGATCAACGTCGCCCGCACCTGACCTGATCTGCACACATATGCCGGGCGGCCATGGTGTCGCCCGGCACCGGTTATCCGGCACCCGGACAGGAGATTTCCATGACCCTTAACCATACCGACAGCGCAGCGCCGCAGGCGGGAACATCCCATGTCACCGGCCCGCTATGGCCGCCCCTGAAGGCTGTGACCATCCCCCAGCTGTTTCGCGAAACCCTTGTTGCGCACGGGGATCGGGACGCCCTGGTGTTCTGCCAGACCAACCAGCGCCTGACATATCGCGAATTTGACATCGCCATCGACGATTGCGCCGCCGGATTGCTGGCGCTGGGGATCGAAAAGGGCGACCGTGTCGGGATCTGGTCGCCCAACCGTTATGAATGGGTGCTGACGCAATTTGCCACCGCCCGGATCGGGGCGATCCTGGTCAATATCAATCCGGCCTATCGCCTTGCCGAACTGGAATACGCGTTGACCAAGGTGGGCTGCAAGGCGCTGATCGCCGCGCCCAGTTTCAAGACCTCTGATTATGTCGGGATGATCCGAACGCTGTTGCCGGAACTGGCCACCCGCGGCGAAGGTCGTCTGCATGCCGCACAGATGCCGGACCTGCGTCATGTGATCGTCATGCAAAGCGACCCCGGCCCCGGCATCCTGTCGTTCGAGGCGCTGTGCCGCATGGGCGGGGCAGCACAGCACGCCGAGCTGAATGCCATCGACGGCACGTTGAAGCCACAGGATGCGATCAACATCCAGTTCACCTCGGGCACCACCGGGATGCCCAAGGGCGCGACGCTGACCCATTTCAACATCGTCAACAACGCCCGTTTCGTCACCGACCGCATCGACCTGACCGACGAGGACCGGCTGGTGATCCCGGTGCCGCTTTACCATTGTTTCGGCATGGTGATGGGGGTGCTTGGGGCGGTCAGCAAAGGGGCATGTATCGTGTTCCCGGGCGAAGGGTTCGACCCCGTCGAAACGCTTGACGCGGTGGCGGCGGAACGCGGCACCGCGCTTTATGGCGTGCCGACCATGTTCGTGGCGATGTTGCAGGAACTCGATACCAACCCGCGCGATCTGGGCAGTCTGCGAACCGGGATCATGGCCGGGTCCCTGTGCCCGATCGAAGTTATGAACCGGGTCAATAGCGACATGCACATGACCGAGGTGACGATTTGCTATGGCATGACCGAAACCTCTCCGGTGTCGTTTCAAAGCTTCACCGACGATCCCACCGACAAGCGCTGTGAAACCGTGGGCCGCATTCATCCCCATCTTGAGGTCAAGGTGGTGGACGAGGCGGGCAATATCGTCCCCATCGGCGAAAAAGGCGAGCTGTGCACCCGTGGCTATTCGGTGATGACCGGCTATTGGGGGGACGAGGACGCCACCGCGCGCAGTATCGAAAACGGCTGGATGCACACTGGCGATCTTGGCGTGCTGGACGAAGACGGGTTCTGCACCATCGTCGGGCGCGTAAAGGACATGATCATCCGTGGCGGCGAGAATATCTATCCGCGCGAGATCGAGGAATTCATGCTGCGCCATCCCAAGGTGATCGAGGTGCAAGTGTTCGGCATACCGGATGACAAGTTCGGCGAACAGGTCTGTGCCTGGGTCATCGCAAAGCCGGGCGAGCCGCTTGATGGCGAAACGCTGCGCGATTTCTGCAAGGGCCAGATCGCCCATTACAAGATTCCCAAACATGTGCGCGTGGTGACGGAACTGCCGATGACCGTCACCGGCAAGCCACAGAAATTCGTGATGCGCGAAAAGATGGTCGAAATGCTTGAGGCTGAATTGGTCAGCTGACGCTCCGTGTTCTCCCACGCGGGGCGAAGGGAAGGGGTGCCTGTATGCCGGGCACCCTTTCTTTTTGTGGATCCGCCGGGTGATCGGGCCGGGCGATCAGAACGCGTTATCGGGCAGGTGGCAGGCGATACAGCGTCGGGTCGGCCCGCTGGTTTCGCCATCGCTTGCAAGCTCGGCATGGCAGTCGCGGCACAAGGTGTGAAACTGCGTTTCAAGCCGATGCGCGACCGTCGGGTCGGTCACATGGCAATTGATGCAGGGCGGGCCGGTCGTGCCGTCCACGAATTCATGGTGGCAGGTGGCGCAGGCCACGGTGAAATGGGCGTTGTGGTGAAATGTCATCGCGAGCACCGGTTCTTCCCCCGGAAACCGGACCGACCGGCTAGCTTCTGGATCGGTCCAGGGCATCCGAAACAGCACCATTGCCAGACCGGCAAGGAACAGGGTGGCCAGCACGGGTTTCATGGTGCGGCGTTGCGGATCAGGACGAACAGAACGCCTGCCAGTCCCCCGCATGACAGGAACACGGCCACCGGGGCCTGCAAGGCGCGCGCGGGGCGCCCCGGAGCCATCCACCAAGGTGCAAGCGCAGCCGTGCCGAGGAGCAGGACAAACAACGCCACCTGATACCCGCGGGACAGATAGAACCCGCTCAGCGTCACATGCAGCCCGGTCGCGGCGATCACACCGACCGACAGCGCCCGGTGCAGCCGGCGAAACGCCGCGCGGCTTTTATGCCAGTGCCTGCGTTCGGGCATATGCGACATCAGGGCGAGAGCGGACAACACGATCAGGGCAACCAGCCCGGCCCACATGTAAAACGGGGCACCCGGCATCAGATAGAACCGGACCACCCCGTCAACCGCCAGCAGCCAGAACCCATGTGCAAAGGCCAGCGCCAGAACCCAGTATCCAAGCAGTTCATGGCGCTGGCGGATACCGGTCCTGGCCGCCGGGAACATCTGGATTGCCAGCCCCGCAACGGCCAGAAAACCCAGCCCGTTGCCGATGTCCCAGACCCAGCCGCCGCCAAGGCGAAAGGTGGCCAGGAAGGTCAGGGCAAACACCGTCACCACCATGGCCACCGGAAGAAAACGGGCTGTCATCATGCCCGCTCAGGGCCAGGGATATTCGGCGATCTGGATGCCGTCGGTCATCAATTCGCGCGCGATCTCGCGGCGGTAATCGACCACGTCCCGCGCGGGCAGGGCGCGCCGCATCGTGACCTCTTGCGCGGTGAAGGGGGCAGCGGGAATATCGTCGCTCCATTCTTCAAGGATATAGTTCAGCACGCCTGCAATTTCGGCTGCATCCATGTCGGTGGTGATCACCCCCGGCACCTGAAGCATATAGTTTCTGCCGTTCTCGTAACCGGCGATATGCCCGACCGAGTTCGGGAAGGCCGGGATACCGCCTTCGACCGTCCCGTTGCCCGCCATCCCGTGGCAGCCGGAACAATGTAGAATATAGTCGGCGCGCGCCTTGTCGCCCGCAGCCGCCGGGCCAGCCAGCATGGCCAGGCCCAATCCAGCCGCGATGGCAAGGGAAGCAGCGTGTTTCATGTCGTTCTCTCCTTCGGATGCGCGTGTCATTCCACGTCTGGGCGCATGTCCCTGAGGTCCTGAATGGTCAGGTTGCTGTCCCGGATTTCTGCGACGAGTTCCGGGGTGACAGTGCCTTCGGTCTTGCCCAGCGTGCCCAGAACCCAGGTGGCGATATGGGCCAGATCCTCGTCCGTATTCCCCGCCAGGGGGACCATGACCAGGCCCGCATAGCGTTCGCCGCGGACGGTGATCGGTGCGTTCAGCCCTTTGGTGATGACACCGCTGATATAGCGGGGGGCATCATCGCCCAGGGCTTGCCAGAACTCCGGCCGGTCAAGGGGGGGCGCCAGTCCCGGCACACCGACCCCCATCTCGTTGTGACAGCTTGCACAGACCGTGTTGAACCGGTCCTGCCCGTCTGAGGGGGCCGCGCCTGTGCCGGTTTCCCCGGCGCCGACTTGCGGCGCCGAGATGGCTGCGAGTGACAGGCACACCAGCGCGATGTTCAAACCGCCACGCATCGTCACTCTGCCAATCCGACGACGACCGACACGGTGCAATGATACCCCTTGTCGGTGTTGGCCATGCACCAGTTGATGTCGTTATACAGCCCCATCCGATAGCCCGGACGTTCGCCCAGGTTCTGGTTGCAGAACGTGGCCGTGGGGATGAACGGCTTGCCGCAGCAATCGTTATAGCTGACAAGATAGT
>JAUHWP010000009.1 GCA_030424645.1 Alphaproteobacteria bacterium | reverse complement strand
CGATCCGAGAGGATGCGTCGATCAATCTTGCCGCCATTGCAGACCTGACGGACAGGCATCCCGATCTTGAGATCGTCCTGATCGAAAGCGGCGGCGACAACCTGTCCGCCACGTTCAGCCCGGAGCTTGCGGATTTGACGATCTATGTGATCGACGTGGCGGCAGGCGAGGAAATTCCCCGAAAAGGCGGACCCGCAATCACCCGATCAGACATTCTGGTCATCAACAAAACAGACCTTGCACCGCATGTCGGCGCCGATCTGGCGGTGATGGAGCGGGATGCCAGAAAGATGCGCGGCGCACGTCCGTTTGTGTTCTGTGATCTTAAGAAGCGATCCGGAATTGAGACGGTGCGCTCGCTGGTATTGGAACTGTCTGGCGTTTCGGAAAGCCAAAGCTGCCGACCGATGGCTGCAGGGTATCCGGCAGCCTGATCCGATCGCTGATCGTCCGGCAGTATGACACCGAGGCGCTTAATCTTGTGGGGTTGGCGCTGCGCCACGACAAGAAGATCGTCGACAAGATCACCAAGGGCGCGAAGATGCACCCCTGAGAAGGGCAACCAGATCGGACCCGTCCGAAATATGCAGATCAGGTGCTGATCGAAGCCCCGGCCTGTTCTTTCACGCGCCCACGATTGGCGATGCGCACGACAAGCACGAAAAACAGCGGCACGAACAGGATGCCCAGCACGGTCCCGGTGATGGTGCCGCCAAGCACCGCCGAACCGACAGCCGTCCGCCCCCCCGCGCCCGCGCCCGAGGACAATGCCAGCGGTGTCACACCCAATGTGAACGCAAGGGATGTCATGATGATGGGGCGGAACCGCTGGCGTGCCGCCTTCTTGACCGCCGCATAAAGGTCTTCGCCTGCGTCGAAACGCTCGCGGGCGAACTCGACAATCAGGATGGCGTTCTTGCCGGTCAGCCCGATCACGGTCAGCAGGCCGACCTGGAAGAACACGCCGTTTTCAAATCCCAGCCAATAAGCGGCCCCCATCGTGCCCAGCACACCAATGGGCATGACAAGCATGACCGAGATCGGGATTGCCCAGCTTTCATAAAGCGCGGCAAGGCAGAGGAAGATCGCCGCCAGCGACAGCGCGTAGAGAAGAAGCGCCGAGCCACCCGATTCAAGCTCCTCAAGCGACAGGCCCGTCCAAGCGGCGCTGTAGCCCGGCGGAAGCTGACTGACGAGGCGTTCGATCTCGGCAATCGCTTCGCCGGTCGTGACACCGGGCGCGGGCGAGCCCTGGATCTGCATCGCAGGGACACCGTTGTAACGGTTCAACCCTTGGGGGCCATATTCCCATCTTTCGCTTGTGAAGTTGGCGAAGGGCACAAGATCGCCATTGGTGTTTCTGACCCGCCATTTCTGAAGATCGGACGGTGTCGCACGGCTGTCGGCCTCGCCCTGCACATAGACACGCTTGATCCGACCGTTGTCATTGAAATCGTTCACATATGTCCCGGCCCAGGCAATATTGAGGGTCGTTCCCACACTTGCAGGCGTGACACCGACGGCACCGGCTGCGCGCCAGTCGATATCCAGACCGAACTGGGCCGCATCTTCCAGACCGGACGGCCGGGCCGAGGCAATAAGCGGGCTTTGCGCCGCCATCCCCAGAAGTTGATTGCGCGCATTCAGAAGCTGCTCATGCGTCTGGCCACCCTGGGCCTGCAAATAGAAGTCGAAACCGGACACATTGCCCAATTCGATGACGGACGGCGGAACAATGGGAAAAACCATCGCGTCCCGGATCCCCATGAAGGCGGGAAAGGCACGGCCAGCCACCGCCTGCACCGACTGCTGGGGTGACGGGCGTTCGTCCCAATCCTTCATCCGAATGAAGGCAAGGCCCATGTTCTGGCCCTGCCCCGCAAAGCTGAACCCGACGACCCCGAACATCGACTCCACATTCTCGACTTCTGCGCCGTTGAAGTAACGCTCGACTTCCTCCACGACGGCCTGGGTGCGTTCGGCGGTGGCACCGGTGGGTGCCTGGATCAGTGTCATCAATATGCCCTGATCCTCGGCGGGCAGGAAACCGGTCGGCGTATTTTCAAACAGGTAAACCATGCCGTAACCCAGCGCCGCATAGACGACCAGCACACGGAACGGCCGACGGATCAGGTATCCGACCGTGCCCGCATACCCGCCCGTCACCTTCTCAAAGCCGGTGTTGAACCAGCCCAAAGGCCCGCGATGCGTATGATGTGCATCCTTGGATTTCAGGATCGAGGCACAAAGCGCCGGCGTCAAAGTCAAAGCGACCAGAACCGACAGCGCCATGGCCGAGACAATCGTGATCGAGAACTGGCGATAGATCACACCTGTCGAACCGCCAAAGAACGCCATGGGAACGAACACCGCCGACAGAACAAGGGCGATCCCGATCAGCGCACCGGTGATCTGGTCCATCGACTTGCGCGTGGCCTCGCGGGCGGAAAGCCCCTCTTCCTCCATGATCCGTTCGACATTCTCGACGACAACGATGGCATCGTCGACCAGCAGCCCGATTGCCAGCACCATGGCCAGCATGGTCAGCGTGTTGATCGTGAACCCAGCCAGGGACAGGATTGCGAATGTGCCAAGAATGACGACGGGCACCGCCAGCGTCGGAATAAGCGTGGCCCGGATGCTTTGCAAGAACAGCAGCATCACCAGGAAGACCAACCCGATTGCTTCGAACAGCGTCTTCTGCACCTCGTGGATCGAGATCTCGATAAAAGGCGTGGTGTCATAGGGGATGACATAGCTGACACCTTCGGGGAAATACTGTTTATAATCTTCGATCCGCTCTTTCACCCGCTCGGCGGTGTCCAGCGCATTGGCCCCCGAGGCCAGGTTCAGCGCCATGCCCGACGCCGGTTGACCATCGAACCGCGCGATGGTCGAATAATTCTCGGCCCCGATCTCGACCCGCGCCACGTCTTTCAACAGCACAAGTCCGCCACCGGTTTCCGAACGCAGCACGATATTTCGGAAGTCCTCGGGCGTGGACAACAGCGACTGGGCCGTGATGGTGGCCGTCAGCTGCTGCCCTTCGGGCGCAGGCAGCGTCCCGAAAGCGCCTGCCGAAATCTGTGCATTCTGCGCCGAAACCGCGTTCACCACGTCGGATGGCGTCATTTCGAAAGCGGCAAGCTTCGATGGATCAAGCCAGATCCGCATGGCGTATTGCGCCCCGAACACCTGCGCGCCGCCGACCCCTTCGATGCGGCTGAATTCGTCCACGAGGTTCGAGTTCAGATAATCGGAAAGGTCCGCCTGATCCAGATCGCCATCTTCCGAAATCAGCGCGATGACCATGAAGAAGGACGACGAGGCCTTCTGCACGCGGACGCCAAGCCTCTGGACGGTTTCCGGCAGCAACGGCGTCGCCTGTGCCAGCTTGTTCTGAACCTGGACCTGCGCCACATCCGCGTCGGTTCCCGCCTCGAATGTCAGCGTGATGTTGGACGTGCCCGCCGAGGTCGACGACGACGACATATAGCGCATCCCGTCGAGACCGGTCATCTGCTGCTCGATGACCTGAGTCACCGTATTAGCCACGGTCTCGGCCGAGGCACCGGGATACTGCGCGCTGACCCGCACCGATGGCGGCGCGATCTGCGGATATTGCGCAATGGGAAGCGTATAGATCGACAACAGGCCGACCCCCATGATGAGGATCGAGATAACCCAGGCAAAAACGGGCCTGTCGATGAAAAAGCGGGCCATATGCGACTCCCCGGCGCTTAGGTCAGTTTCCTGCCGGGGCGGGTTCAGCGGCCCCGCGCTCTTCCGGCATGACGGTCATACCCGGTGCAACCTTTTGCAAGCCCGCAACGATGATGCGATCACCGGGGGCAAGACCCTGGGTCACGACCCATTGATTGCCCTGATCGCGCTGCACCGTCAGTTCGCGCATCTCGACCTGGTCCTCGCCATTCACGATCATCGCCACGGGCCGTCCGCGGCGGTCCCGGGTCACACCCTCCTGGGGGGCAAGGATGGCGTCCTTGATCACACCCTGCGGCATGACAACCTGAACATACATGCCCGGCAACAGGAAGCTGTCCGGGTTTGGAAACTCCAGTCGCAGGACGATCACGCCGGTCTGTTCATTCACATGGGGTTCAGCGGCAGCCAGAATGCCCTCGTGCTCGTAAGCTTCGCCATCAGCAAGGCGCAGCGACACGGTTGTGCCCTTCTCTTCCGCCAATACCTGCCCCGAGCGGCGCCATTGCAAAACCTCGGCCGCCGATTGGGTCACGTCCACATAGACCGGGTCCAGCTTGCGAATGACGGTCAACGGCGAAACCTGACCGGCGGTGACAAGCGCGCCCTGCGTTGTCTGGCTCAGGCCAACCGTGCCCGAAATCGGGGCGCTTATGGTCGTGCGATCCAGATCAATCTTCGCCGCCAGCACCTGCGCTTCGGCAACCTTCACCGCCGCCGCGGCCACGTCACGCTGCGCGATGGCGTCATCGAATGCCTGCTGGCTGCTTACGTTCCGATCCCGAAGTTCCTGCTGCCGCGCTTCTTCGCGTTGCGCCGCACGCAGTTGTGCTTCGGCCTGCGCAAGGCCCGCTTCCGCAGCGGCCTTCGCAGCTTCATAGCTGGCTGAATCAATCCGATAAAGCGGGTCACCCCTGGCGACCGGCCTGCCTTCGATGAAAAGTCGTTCGGTGACGATCCCGCTTACCTGCGGCCGGACTTCTGCAAGCCCCGAGGCCGCGACCCGGCCCGGCAGCGTCGAGGTCAGGGTGACATCGCTTGCCTCAAGCGTCACCACTGTGACCGGCGTTGGCGGGGCTTCTCCGCCCTGCCCCTGCGCGGCCGCCCGGGGCACAGCCGCTGTCATGACCGCAGCCGCGGCAACGAAAGGTATCAGGCAACGAAAAACGGACACGGCAATCTCCGGCGACAGAAACCCGCAGGATTGGCGGGCCGATGCCTTTGCAATAAGGAAACTGGCAAGTTTTGTAAAGAGCGTATAGATTACCCGGGCGGACGGGGCGCAAGATTACAAACTAGGAGCCGACTCGGATGCCCAAGAACACGGGACCCTGCAACAAACCCGCAAGTCGCAAGCGGGGACGGCCAGTGCAGATGGAGGCTTCGGAACGCGAGGCCCTAGTGCTTGACTGCGCAATAGAACTGTTGTCGGAACGCGGCCCCGACGATGTGACGATGGCCGACATCGCCGAACGCGCCGGCATGTCGAAGCGCACCTTGTATGAACTGTATCGAAGCCGCGAAGAACTGCTCGGCGCCGGGCTGAGAAAGATCAGCAATGCGCTTTTTCGCCCCCTGCATCCCAGCGAGCGGAATGCCTCTCTGGAAGACCGGCTCAGGATCCTGCTGACCTTTGACCCGAAACTGGAGGTCGGCAGTGTCCCGCTTGAAATGCTCCGGATCGTCATCGCTTCGGCCCGCAGCTACCCCGAGATGGCCCGAAACCTGAGCGACAAGGGACCAGGGCAAGTCATCGACCTTCTGTGTGCGGAACTGGCCCGGTCCGCCGAAACCGGCGAAGTTAACCTGCGCAGGGACGAAATTCGGACCACAGCCGAGCTTCTGGTCGACATGGTGGTTGGTGACATCATCCCCTGCCTGCTCGACCCCGAACGGGTTTTGAGCCTTCCCGAAGAACGCGCGGCCCGGCGGGATCGGGCCATCCAGATTTTCCTGAACGGCGTGCGCCCGCGCGAAGGGTGACACCGAACTCGATTCGATGTCCTGCGCCTGTCATGCCGCACCTGAACGGATCACAACGCGCGTGTGTCCCAACACAAGATCCAGATGACCAACACCGCACCCCGGCAAAAAGGCCACATCCTCAGATGTTTCCACCCGCTCCAACGTGACCGGCGCGGATCGTTCAGCTAGATTGTTTGGGTCGTCCGGGATGGTCGCGCGCGGATACGCCACACTCTGAACCATTCCAGCGCGGCGCTTTCACGTGATCTTGTACTACATAACCGCCGTAATGTTTCCTTTGCTATCATGTCCAATAATGTTGCCTTATCGGACAGTAGTAAGAAAGACCTAAGTACATGCGCAAAACACCCGAAAAATCGCGCTCAGCGTCCATTGACACGACACAGGCAGATGCGTTTCGGTTCATCCCCGCGTGGGCGGGGAACGCTCTTGCTGTAGGCAACTGTTCTACCAAACTATTCGATTGTCAAAGAACGTACCGTGGCATTCACGGTTCGCGGGGCGCGAAGCTGACCAGTTTCATGCCGTCGAAATCCGCCCGCATCCGGCGGTTCGAGCCCACGGTTTTGAAATCGTATCCCTGATCGGTGGGCGCCTTCCAGATCATCACAGCATCGCCCTGCTCGATATAGACTTCGACCTGATCCCAGATCACCCCGCGGGTGCGGGCCGAATAGTTGCCGACATAGACCCCTGCGCGCACTTCCAGAAGCCAGACGTCCACGCAAGCGGGGTCGCGCGTTCGAGACCACGACGACCATCATCCGCAGTGGCCCCCGTCGCCCGAGGCGGGATCGTCGGGAAAGACCGGGCCGACGGCATCGTCGGGCGGCGCGGACGGTGGCAGGTCGCCGGCGCGCAGCACCTCTTCGATCTGCGGGATGATGCGCCGGACCGCGTCGCGGCAGGCCAAACGCCCTGCCCGGCTGCCCGGCGGAATAGAGCCGCACGCCGCCCTCGCCCACCCAGATGATCAGGGGGCCAGTACGGGCCGCCAGTGCCACCGCCGCGTGGCTAATCCGCGCACCGGATTCCAGCATCACACCCGATGCCCCGCGCAAGCGTCGTGACAAGCGCCGCCGGGTCTGTCATGTCCAGCACGCCGAAGGTGACGGACTTGCCGGCGTTCAGGGCACCCCTGCCCTTCGCAAACCGTTGGACCGAACAATCCTCGACCGCGACATGCTCGGGCGTGAACCCGCCGTGCGCGCCCTGCCCGGCCAGCCAGATCAGCAGCTCAAGCCAGGCAATATTCAGATCGGCGCCGGATCATAGCGCAACGCGTCGCAAATGCGACCCGCATCATCCATCGGGCACACGGTCAGGGTGCGCACGGCGCCAATCGGGCCAATTCGTGGTCAGGTCGGCAATCGCAGGCGCGTCCTGACCGGGCAAGTCCAGCCTGGAAAGGTGGTGCTCTGACGCGCGAACCTCGGAAAGTTGACAGCCGTCAACTCCACCCCCGGCAGAGGGAACAAGGCGTCCTCGGCGCTGGTCAGCCGTTCAACGGAAGTCGGGCCAAGCAGGGAAGGGGGGCGGCCTCGAAACTGCGCACGGTCGCGCCCCGCCACGGTCAGCGCCGGACAGCCGGGTCGCCATCGCCCGTTGCCCCATAGCGCGCCAGCAGCGTCGCGCGCTGGTCCAGCGGCAGCGTGGCCGTCAGCTGGATCGCTGACCCGCCGGCATGGCGATGCGCGGTCAGAAACTGGGCTAACTCCTCGGACAGATAAGCCTCGACCATCTCGTGCACCTCGTCCACGATCAGGATTCTCGACGACAGGCCGTAGTGACGCAGGCAGGCATGTTTCGTCGGCAGGACGGACAGCAATCGTGCCCACCCCGACCATCGCCAGAAGAGCGTGGCGGCTATTGTCGGCCGGCCAATCGGTCGATACGGGTCCTTCTGTGACCGGCGTGGAGCGGATCACGAGGTCGCGGAACGCGTCAGACAAGGCGGCACGGCCATGGGTAAGGGTCAGGCTGGGCGCGTCATCAAACATTTTGCCCACCACATCGCGCGCGCGCAGGAACATCGCGCTGGCCGTTGCCATGGTCGGCAAGGCGAAATAGAGACCATTTCCCTTGCCCGCCAGCATCATCCGCTGGGCCAGCAGAAGCGCGGCCTCGGTCTTGCCGGCGCCGGTTTCATCTTCGATCACCGCCAGCATCGGCCCATCGCGCAGGGGGATGTCGGTGACGGCGGCCTGCATGGGACGCAGGGCAAAGTCGAACAGCGTGGTGTCCGACGGGGCAGGGGCGTGCAACCCGGCCGAGTTGACAGCTGTCAACGCCCGCGCGCGGGCTTTCTCAAGATGGGCGTCAATGGGCAGATCGGGCGCGGCGAAGGGAAACCAGTCCACGTTCGATCCGATCCAATCCGCTGCGGCGACACAGCCCGGCAACCACCAGCTGAGCGCGATTGCATCCTCGCGGCTGAGATCGTCCAACGACGCTTCAGGCCAGAGTGCGGCGAATGCGCAGACGATCTTGGCGCTGTCGCGGATGGCCTCGTCCCCCAGGGCGCGCAACAGCCGGATATCGGCCGGATCATGGGTCGGTGGCCGCCCGTGATGCCCGGCACTTGCCGCATAAAGATAGGCCCGGCGCGACCAACGACTTCCAAGAACCTCTGCCAGCAGCGCATCGTGATGCAGCAAAAGCACCTCGCTCATCTCCCAACGGTGTTTGGTCTGCCGGGTCTGATTACGCAGCATGGCCCGGAAGGGCACGCCAATCTTGCCCAGGTCGTGCAGCGCGATCATGAGGCACAGCGCATGGCGCAGCGGGGCAGGGTAGGGGGTGCGTTCCAGCAGCACCTCGGCCACCACGGCGACATCGAGCATGTGATAGACCGCCGGATGCACAGCTCCGGTCTTGTCCCGTTTGCCCGGCCAGGCGGCAATCACGTCCTGCATTCGATCCCCACCCTATGCCGCCTTCACATTCTCGGCGCGCAACAACGCCATGACCATCGGACCCGGCGTGAACTGCCCATCGGCTGTCCGCGCGGACAATGCCCTGAGATACCCACCGGGCTTCGCAATATGTTCAGCCCTTTGCAGCATACAGGCCACCGAAATCGCCGCATTCACATCCCCCATGATGCGACAGGCTTCCAGCCAGGCGTGTTCGCTGATCCCCAGCATGCCACGCACGAAGGCGACGGTTACGATGAACTGGTGCCAGTCCTTTATGCCATCGGGCGCATAGTCACGAAGATCTGGCGTTGCCTTCAGCACAAGACCCAAGGGAAGCTGTGTATCGACCTTTCGGTCTTCGGACGGGCAGGGTGGGGCACTCGGTTCGCGCTCTTCCATTTTCTTGGAAGGTTCAGATTCATATAGGGTTTTGGTTGAATAATGTATGTGCCGCTCATTCTGATCGTCATTGCCGTTCATTTCTTCTGTTTTATCGTTGGGAAAGAGTGCGTTAGCCATTGCCAGCACCTCGGCCGCCTGCACGGCAAGTTCTTTCAGGTCTTCCTGGTCGAGCTTCCTGCGAAGGGTGCGGCAGAGCAGGCGGGCCTGATCGTCCAGTGCATCGACGGGAGTGGGCAGGGTCTCTTGCGCGTATTCGATCAGCTTGCGCGCATCGCGAAGCTGCAACACCACACGTTCGCGCAGGCGGCGCAGGGTCTCTGCCGCCTCGTGGGCGGCGCGTGCGGCGGCAAAAATCTCGTCCGCGCGGATGATCAGGGGCTTGAGGTCGAAGCCGAACGCGACCCGCAGCGCGCCGGCGCCATCACGGGTGGCATAACGCTTTCCGTTCGGGCTGTCGTGGCGCAGGATCAGACCGGCCTGCACCAGCGCACGCAGATGGCGGCGCAGGGTGCTTTCCGCCATGCCATGCGCCCGCTCGGACAAGACGGCGTTCGAGGGGAACACGATCAGGTCATCGCCGCCCAGCTCGCGATCCTGATGAAAACTGACCAGTGCGGACAGGACAACCAGGTCGCGATCAGTGACGCGGAACGCGGCGCGGGCCTGGGTCAGGGCTGTCAGAAGCTTGTATTTGTCGATGCTGCGATCCGGAACCGCGGTTTCCGCCATCTGACGCGCAGCCATCAGGCCAGCATCAAGCGTTCGCCGCCCGAAAGGCGTCGTTGAAATGTGTTGCATTACTGTTTTCAGACAAAACGATTCTGTTCGCCCGCAAGACGTTGTTGACATCTGTCAACAGAGGAGGCAGATTCAGAAGTGCTAGTTCGAAGGGCCTCTCGGGATCATATCTTGGGGGGTCTTTTCGTTTCTGGGGTCTGCCTCCTTTGCTGGGTTTCTTGCCTGTTATTCGCCGTGCTTCTCAAGAAAAAGCCGGTGAATCTCCTCAATATTGTCGACCAGCCAGCCGGAAAATGCCGGGTCGGTCAGTTTGATCTGTGCACCTTTGGGGGTTGCTTTCGCTTCGCCCAGAACCTTGCCAGACGCGCTTTTCAGCGGGGCAGGGGGGGCAGAGGCACCTTTGCGCGGGCCTTTGGGGGCCAAACCATCGAAGACCGCATCAAACCGCGCGTCCGAGGTTGCGCCCTGCGCCAGCGCCATGACCTGTGCCGCATCGCGCCCCTTGGCCCGCGCCGCCAGGGCCAACCAGCGGTCGCGCCCGACCGACGGTGCTGCCCCGATGGCCGGGACAAGGGCGGGCGGCAGGGCTTCGATCACCGACAACATGCGGGAAATCACGGTCTTGTCGATGTGCAGCGCGTCGCAAACCACCTTGCGTTCAAAGCCTTGTTCGACCATCTGCGCCGCGAAATTGGCCTTTTCGATAAAGGACAGGTCCTTGCGCGCGGCGTTTTCCTGGCCCTGCGTCACGATCAGATCGCGGGTGTTCAGCTCGCGCACCATGGCCGTGACGGGCCTGCCCAGTTTCTTCATCGCGGCGACCCTGCGGCGGCCATAGACGATTTCATAGCGGCCTTCGGCGTTTGGTGAATGGCGCAGAAGCACCGGCACCTGCTGCCCATAGTCGCGGATCGAGGCCGCCAGCTGGTCAAGCCCGTCGTCCTCGGCATCCAACCGGTCTTTCAGGCCCGCATCGTCGATCAGGTCGGGCTGCACCTCGATCACCGCGCGGTTGCGCAGCTCGGAAATCGACTGGCTGACAGCCCCGATGGCGCCTTTCGCAGACCGGGGCGGCATGGCCGCGCGCGGGGCGTCCTTGGGGGCGGCCTCCATCAGGCCTTTCAACAGATCCTTACGTGCCATTCTCTCGTCCCCATGCTTGTTGAATCAGGGTTTCGATCTCGCCGTTCACCGCGTTCAGGCTTTCCATCGCGCGTTCATAGGTTGCGCGGGTGAAGTGACCCTTTTCCACCTCGTAAAGCGTTTGCTTGGTGATCCCTGCATCGGAAATCGCGGTGGATTTCAGGACCGGGTGGTTCAGGACATGTTCGCCGAACATCGACCGCATGAAGCTGACCATCTGGTTTTGCGGCCCATCGCCCGGTTCATACCGGGTGATGACATAGCGCATCCAGTCATAGCTCATGTTGCCCCCCGCTTCGGCCACAACACCCAGAAGGTTCGAGGTCATGAGCAGGAACTGGCACATCGACATCACGTCGAGCATCTGCGGATGCACCGTGACCAGCACGGCAGTGGCGGCGGAAAGCGCGGACATGGTCAGAAACCCAAGTTGCGGCGGACAGTCCATCACGACGATGTCGTATTCGGACTCGATCTCGGCCAGAACCTCGCCAACGCGGGTAAAGAACATCTGACCGGACCGTTCGGCCAGCGCGCGCGGGGTGTCGTGCTCGAACTCCATCAGGTCAAGATTGCCCGGTATGATATCGAGATTGGTGAAATAGGTGGGCTGTATCACGTCCCGGATCGACACCGGGTCGTCATAGCGGATCGCGTCGTAAAGCGTGCCCCCATCCAGCAGATCAAATTCCGGCTGGAACCCGTGCAAGGCGGAAAACGACGCCTGGGGGTCAAGGTCGATCGCCAGCACACGGTATCCGTCAAGCGCCAGTTTCTGCGCCAGATGGGCGGATGTGGTCGTCTTGCCCGACCCGCCCTTGAAGTTGATGACCGTGACGACCTGCAAATGATCGCCGTCGCGACGACCGGGCAGATAGGTGCCGGGGGCCTTGGCCCCTTTTTCCAGCATCACCCGCAGCGCCTGCACGTCCTGCGGCGAATAGTAACGACGGCCACCGGCACGGATTTCCGGTTCCGGCCCGCGCCCTTCAAGATGCAGCTTGCGCAGATAGGCGTCTTTCACGCCCAGCAGGTCAGCCACCTCGCCCGAGGTGAATTTGCGCAGTTCCTTGCGCGCGTTGGGCGGAAACAGCTGTTCGCGATGCGCCTGAAGCCGTTCGGACAGCCGCGCGGCGTGGTCCCCCACCAAAAGATCAATACGGTCCTGCGCCATTCGCTTGCCTTATGCCTCTTCAACACGCCAAATGGGGCGCGTCGGATGTCTGTTGTGGCGCCGCATCAGGGTCTATTGTTGCCCAATTCACTTTGCAGCGCGCCGTATGTTACGCTTTTTTGCGTCCCAACCTGCTCTTACCGTAAATAAATGGACGAAATCACCCGAGTCGGGCAAGCATTAATTTACTACATCTTGCGGGTTTGCGGCGAATAGACACTACTGCGCAGGAGAACAAGGCTCTAAACAGGCCGGTTTCGACCTTTGCGGAAGGGTGGCAATCGACGTCTGGACAGGTGCCGCCGACATCGCATGGAATCAGCGATAAGCCCTCCGGCGGTCGCACCGCTTCGCCAGAAAGCCAACACCGTCCCGGAATTGCACGGAAACGGACATCAAGGTGAACGGCGGGGCGCCGATCCACCAAAGGGGCCATCCCGACCGTTGGACCGCCCTATATGTGCCCACCCGGACCCCGGGCAGGCCATGGTCACACGATGCCGCCGCCTGCGCCCGTGATCCTGGGGCGTTCAGACGCGACCTGCGCGCGATAGCCGGATGCGCGATAGGTCGTGACCGGGTCGATGGCGGCGCCGGCCTCGTACCGGGCCATTTGCAGGATCGGGTCGACATCGGTGCGAAACGCCGCGCGCAGGGTGGCCGATGCCATCAGGGCGTCGTTTTCCTGCTGAAACCCGTGCAGTGCCGTGCGGTCCACAAGGCTGGCCTGCACATAGGCACGCTGGATTTCGATGGCCGAGATCATCAGGCTTTCGATCGGGTCGGTCACGTTGTGTGACTGGTCGATCATATGGGCAAGATCAAGTCCGGGCGTATCCTCGGCGCTGACCAGTTCGTTCCAGATCAGGAACAGGCGGTAAGGTTCGATGGTGCCGCTGTCCAGATCGTCATCGCCATACTTGCTGTCATTGAAGTGAAACCCGCCAAGCTTGCCCGCATGGATCAGGCGCGACACGATCATCTCGATATTCACATTGGGTTGGTGATGCCCAAGATCGACCAGGCATTTTGCCTTGTCGCCCAGCTCTTGCGCGGTCAGAAGCGATGTGCCCCAGTCCTGCACCACCGTTGAATAGAAAGCGGGTTCAAAGCCCTTGTGTTCGGAAAAGATCTGCCAGTCCTCGGGCAGCGCCTTATAGATGTCCTTCATCGACGCAAGATAGCGTTCGAACTGGCCGCCCATGTCGGTCTGACCCGGAAAGTTGGACCCGTCACCCACCCAGACGGTCAGCGCCCTCGATCCGATTTTCTGCCCGATCTCGATACATTCAAGATTATGTTCCACCGCCTGCGCGCGGGTGGCCGGATCGGTGTGGCTGAGTGATCCGAACTTATAGGAACGGTCCTGATCCGGTTGATCCTGAAACGTGTTGGAATTCATCGCGTCGAACCGCAGGCCGTGTTCCGCCGCGCGGGCTGTCAGGTCGGACGGATCGGCCTTGTCCCACGGAATATGCAGCGACACGGACCCCGCCGCATCGGTCAGCCGGTGGATCACGCCGCAATCATCCAGCTTGTCGAAAATGTCGCGCGGCTCGCCTTCCCCCGGAAACCGCGCAAATCGCGTGCCGCCCGTGCCTGTGCCCCAGGACGGGACGGCGACGGAAAATGTCAGGGCACGGGCCTTGGCCGCATCAATGTCGATGCCGGTGCGTGACAGTTTTTCGCCAAGACTGTCATAGTCGCGTAGAAGATCGGCAGTGCGGGCGGCGTTCTGTGCCTCGATGATTGTGGGGTCGATCATGGTATCCTCCCGGAAGTGGCGCGCGCCCGTTGGGTGCGGCTTGGTCTTGCGAACGGGTCAGCGGGTGAACGCCTGCACGTTGCCTGCATCCACGTTGATGATATTGCCGGTCGATTTTGCCGATTGGCCAGATGCAAAGAAATAGGCCGCTTCGGCGATATCTTCGGGCAGCACCGACAGTTTCAGCATCGACCGCTGGCGATACATCTCCTCCAGCCCGTCCTTATCGGTGCCATAGGTGCCGGCGCGCTGTTCCAGCCAATCGCCTTCCCAGATCTTCGACCCGCGCAGAACCGCGTCGGGGTTGACCACGTTGACGCGGATACCGGCTTCGGCCCCTTCCAGCGCAAGACAGCGCGCAAGATGGATTTCCGACGCCTTCGCCGTGCAATAGGCCGAGGCATTCATCGACGCCGCAAGCCCGTTCTTGGAGGCAACGAACACGATCGAACCACCGACACCTTGACGGCGCATGACCTTGAACGCCTCGCGCGAGACCAGGAAATAGCCGGTGGACAGGATGTCCATGTTCTTGTTCCACAGCGCCAGCGTCGTGTCTTCGACCGGGGCCGAGGATGCGATGCCCGCATTGGACACCAGGATGTCGACGCCGCCAAATTCGACAGAGGTATAGGCGTAAGCGTCGGCCACGGCGGTTTCGTCGGTCACGTTCATAACGACCGAGCGCACCATATCGGCCCCGTATTGGGCGGCAAACCCTGCGCGCACCTCGTCCAGCGCGGTGTCGTTGATGTCGGCCAGCATCACGCAGGCCCCTTCCTGAAGATAACGCGCCGCGGTCGCCGCCCCGATCCCGCCGGCCCCGCCGGTGACGATCGCCACCCGGCCTGCAAGCGATTTCGGCTTCGGCATACGCTGAAGCTTGGCCTCTTCCAGCAGCCAGTATTCGATATCGAAGGCTTCCTGTTCCGGCAGGCCGCAATATTCGGACACGGCGGACGACCCACGCATCACGTTGATCGCGTTGACATAGAACTCGCCTGAAATCCGCGCCGTTGCCTTGTCTTTCGCGAAGGTGATCATGCCGACGCCGGGGATCAGGTAAACCACGGCATTGGGGTCGCGCAGGGCGGGCGAGTCCGCATGTTTGCAGCGGTCGTAATAGGCGGCATAGTCATCGCGATAGGCGGCGATCTGCGCCTCCAACCCGTCCAGCACCGCGTCGATATTGTTGGCGGCAGGGTCGAAATCGACCACGAGCGGGCGGATCTTGGTGCGCAGGAAGTGGTCGGGGCAGGATGTGCCAAGCGCCGCCAGCGCGCGCATATCCCTGGCGTTGACAAATTCAAGCACCGTGTCGCTGTCTTCGAAATGGCCGACCATATGCTGGGCGCCGGACACATGGCCGCGAATGGCGGGCATCAGCTGCGCGGCCACAGCGCGCCGTGCATCGGGGGCAAGGCGTTCATGCACCGCACCGCCAAACGCCGGAATGTCAGCCGTCTTTTCCTCGAAATAGGCGATGGCCTTGTTGATGATGTCCAGTGTCAGCTCGTAACAGGCCTTGGCGTCGTCATCCCATGTGAACAGCCCGTGGCTTTCCAGCACGACCCCCTTGGCATCCGGGTTGTCGAGGCAGAATTTTTCAAGCCACAGGCCAAGCTCGTAACCCGGTTTCTTCCATGGCAGCCAGCCGATGTCGTCACCGAAGATTTCCTGAGTCAGCGCCTTGCTGTTCTTCGACGCCGCAATGGCGATGATCGCGTCGGGGTGCATGTGATCGACGTGTTTTCGGGGCACATAGGCGTGAAGCGGCGTGTCGATCGAGGCCGCGCGCGGGTTCAGGTTGAAGGTGCAATGGGGCAGATAGCCGACCATTTCGTCTTCGAACTCGACACCGCGATACTTGTCTTTCAGCGCGCGCAGCTTGTCCATGTAAAGCGTCGCAAAGCCATCCATCCTGATCGAACCGACATCGCCGCCGGACCCCTTGACCCAAAGCACCTCGGTTTCCTGACCGGTCAGGGGATCGGGCTGGATGACCTTGGCCGAGGTGTTGCCGCCGCCGTAATTCGTCACCCGCTTGTCAGACCCAAGAAGGTTCGAGCGATAGAGCAGTTTCTCAGCTTCGCTCATCTGTTCCGCCGTGGCGTCATCCCAAAGCGAAGCAAGCCGCGTAGGTGCGGATGTCATGGTGATCTCCTCCCGATCCTCAAGTAAGGAATAGTCTGTATTGGACCCAACACTGCGCAGGAGAGGCCTGTTTGTCAATCATTAATAGTCAAAACCAATCATGAAATGCGGATAACATGATTTATATGACAAAAAATGATTGACAGTGAGCGTTTTTCTGCGGCAATCTTTTCATCAACGGGAGGAATTCATGCACGAGAAGGAACGCCACGAGATCATTCTGTCCGCGGTTCAGGACCGGCCGGTCGTGACCGTGGCAGAGATATGTGGCCTGACAGGGGCGTCCGAGGCGACGATTCGCCGGGATATTGCCGCGTTGCATGTGGCCAAGCGGCTGCGCCGGGTGCGTGGCGGCGCGGAAGCCCTGTCGCCCAATCCGTTTCCCGGACTGGCCGGGCGGCCCTTTGCCGTCAACGAAACGATCAATATCAAGCAAAAGCAGGCCATCGCGCGGGCCGCGGTCGATCTGTGCGCCGATGGCGACCCGATCATCATCAACGGTGGCACCACCACCTTCCAGATGGTGCATCCGCTGGCCACGCGCCGGTGCCAGGTGTTCACCAACTCGTTCCCGATTGCCGAACATCTGCTGAAGAACTCGAAGAACTCGGTGCTGATTTCCGGTGGTGTCATCTATCGCGAACAGAACATCGTGTTGTCGCCATTCGACAATGATGTGACCCGGAATTTCTATGCCCGCCGGATGTTCATGGGCGCGCAGGGCGTTGCCCCGCTGGGCGTGATGGAGGCGGACCCGCTGATCATCCAGGCCGAACAGAAGTTGATCGGGCAGGCGGATGAGCTGGTCTTGCTGGTGGATTCGACGAAGTTCGAAAGCCGCTCAAGCCTTGTGCTGTGCCCGCTGGCGCAGATCGACGTGCTGATCACCGATGAAGGGATCAGCGACCGCGCCGCCGCGATGATCGAAGCGGCGGATATCAGACTTATCGTGGCCTCGGCAGGAGGCGCGAGAGAGGAAGCTGCGTCCTGAACAACCGATCGGGCGCCGCGCAACACGGAGAACCAGGGAGGACTCCAATATGAAACTGACGAAACTTCTGACATCTGTTGCCGTGGCCGCAGGGCTGTTCGCCGGTCCCGCGTCGGCCGAAGACATGCGCATCGCGCTGGTCGTCAAGGCGCTTGGCATCGGCTTCTTCGAAGCGGCCGCGAAGGGCGCCGAAGAAGCCGCCAGCGAGCTGGGCGATGTCGAAATCATCTATACCGGCCCGACCGACACCACCGCGGAAGGCCAGATCGAGGTGATCAACTCGCTGATCGCGCAGAATGTCGATGCGATTGCGGTGTCGGCCAATGACACCGATGCTTTGGTGCCGACGCTTCAGAAGGCGATGCAGCGCGGGATCACCGTCATCAGCTGGGATAGCGGCGTGGCCGAAGAAGGGCGCCAGATGCACCTGAACCCGTCATCGAACGCGTTGATCGGCAATATGATCATCAAGCTGGCCGCCGATCACCTGCCGGATGGCGGCGAGGTTGCCGTGCTGTCCGCCACCACCACCTCGACCAACCAGAACATCTGGATCGAAGAGATGAACAAGGTGATGGGCGATTATCCGGGCATCGACGTGGTTGCGACGGTCTATGGCGATGACCTGGCCGACAAATCCTATCGCGAGGCCACCGGGCTTATCCAATCCTATCCCGATCTCGATGCGATCATCGCGCCGACCTCGGTCGGGATCGTGGCGGCCGCGCAGGCTGTGGTGGATGCCGGCAAGGTAGGGTCGGTGAATGTCACCGGGCTGGGCCTTCCGTCGGAAATGGCGGGCGCGATTGAAAGCGGGGCGTCGCAATCCTTTGCGATCTGGAACCCGATCGACCTTGGTTATTCGGCGGCGATGATCGCCTATCACCTGGCCAAGGGTGATGCGACCGCTGAACCCGGCGCCAGCATCCCGATGGGGCGCATGGGCGACGTGACGCTGGATGACACCAATGCCGGGGCGATGGCCGATCCGTTTGTCTATGACGCCTCGAACATTGCCGAGTTCAAGGACATTTTCTGATCCCTGACATTTCGCCTCCGGGCGGTGCCGTGTGGACCATGGCACCGCCTGACCGCCCTTCGACAAACCTGCCAATGGGGACCAGCCATGGGTCATGATCCTGCACAGAGCGCGCCGGTGCTGGCGCTGGACGGCATCACCAAGACCTTTCCGGGCGTCAGGGCGTTGGACGGTGTGACGCTGGAGCTGTTTGCCGGGCGCGTCACCGCGCTGATCGGTGAAAACGGTGCGGGCAAGTCGACGGTGGTGAAGACCCTGACCGGCATCTATCAGCCCGATGGCGGGCGCATCCTGCTGGACGGAGAGGCGGTTCAGTTCCCCACCGCGCAGGCCGCAGCCCAGGCCGGTGTGACCGCCATCCACCAGGAAACCGTGCTGTTCGACGAGCTATCGGTGGCCGAAAACATCTTTCTGGGCCATGCACCCAAGGGGCGGTTCGGATTGATCGACCGGCCTGCCATGCACCGCCAGGCGCAGGACATCCTTGACGGGATCGGGGCCGAGATCGACGCCGGGGTGCGCCTGAAAGACCTTGGCATCGCCTCGCGCCACCTGGTCGCCATCGCGCGCGCCCTGTCGGTCGAAGCCCGCGTGGTGATCATGGATGAACCCACCGCCGCCCTGAGCCGCAAGGAGATCGAGGAGCTTTACGAGCTTGTCGAAACGCTGAAGGCGCAGGGCAAGGCGATCCTGTTCATTTCCCACAAGTTCGACGAGATTTTCCGCATTGCCGACAGATACACCGTGTTCCGCGATGGCCAGTTCATCGGCACGGGCGAGATGGCCGACACCAGCGAAGCAGAGCTGGTGCAGATGATGGTGGGTCGCTCGGTCGACCAGATCTATCCCGAACGCAGCACGCAGGTGGGCGACGAGGTTCTGACGGTTGCAGGCTACAGCCACCCGACCGAGTTCGAGGATATCGGCTTCACCCTGCGTCGCGGAGAAATCCTTGGCTTTTACGGGCTTGTCGGGGCAGGGCGGTCCGAGTTCATGCAAAGCCTGATCGGTGTGACCCGGCCGTCCAAGGGCGCGATCCGCCTGGATGGCAAGGTGCGGGTCATCCGCTCGCCCGCCGATGCCATTTCGGCAGGCATCGTTTACGTGCCGGAAGATCGCGGCAAGCAGGGGGCGATCCTTGATATGCCGATTTTCCAGAACATCACCCTGCCATCGTTGCCACGCCTGTCGCGAAACGGGTTCACCCGGATGGCAAATGAATTTGCGCTGGCCCGGCACTATACCGAACGGCTTGATCTGCGCGCGGCGTCGCTGGATACGCCGGTGGGCAGCCTGTCGGGTGGCAACCAGCAGAAAGTGGTCATCGCCAAATGGCTGGCCACGCAGCCCAAGGTCATCATTCTTGACGAACCGACCAAGGGGATCGACATCGGGTCGAAGGCGGCCGTGCACGAGTTCATGGCCGAACTGGCCGCCGAAGGGCTTTCGGTGATCATGGTCAGCTCTGAAATTCCCGAGATCCTTGGCATGTCCGACCGGGTGATCGTGATGCGCGAAGGCCGGATCGCCGCCGAGCTGGAAGGCGATGCCCTGACGCCGGAAACCCTTGTCCGCCATGCAGCGGGCATCACCACGAAAGGAGCGGCGGCATGAGCGTGCTGAACTCGCGCGAGGCGATCCTTGTGGGCGCCATCCTTGTCCTGTTGGGCATCGTGGCCAGCCGGTTTCCCGGTTTCGTGACCCCGACCAACCTTGTCGCCGTGTTCACCGACACCGCGCCCTTGATCATCCTTGCATTGGGTCAGATGGTGGTGATCCTGACCCGGTCCATCGACCTGTCGGTGGCGGCCAACCTGGCGCTGACCGGCATGGTCTGTGCGCTGATCAATGTCTCGTTCCCCGGTGTGCCGATCGGCGTTCTGGTCCTTCTGGCGCTGGCATTGGGCGCGACCATGGGCGCGATCAACGGGTTTCTTGTCTGGAAACTGGCCATTCCGCCCATCGTGGTCACGCTGGGCACGATGACGATCTTTCGCGGGATCATCTTCCTTTTGACAGATGGAAGCTGGGTGAACTCGCACCAGATGAGCGCGGCGTTCAAAGCCTTCCCGCGTGAAACCGTTCTGGGCCTGCCGGTGCTGGGATGGATCGCGGTGATCGTGACCCTGATCCTGGGCCTTGTCATGGGCCGCACGACGCTGGGGCGGGCGTTCTTTGCGGTGGGGGGCAACCCCCATGCGGCGGTCTATACCGGCATCAACGTGGGCCGGACACAGTTCCTGGCCTTCGTAATCTCGGGAATGCTGGCCGGTCTGACCGGGTATCTGTGGGTCGCGCGCTATGCGGTGGCCTATGTCGATATTGCGGGCGGGTTCGAGCTTGATGTCGTCGCCGCCTGCGTCATCGGGGGTGTCGCCATTGCGGGCGGTGTCGCCACGGTGTCGGGTGCCGTGCTGGGCGCGCTGTTTCTGGGGATCATCAAGAATGCCCTGCCGGTGATCGACGTGTCGCCCTTCTGGCAGCTTGCCATATCGGGTGCTGCGATCATCATCGCCGTCGCCTTCAACGCGCGCACCGGCCGGTCGAAGGGCCGCGTCATCCTGAAATCTGCGGAGCATACCCAATGAGCCTTGCCGACCCACAGCCGCAAGCCACCCGCCATATCCCGGATCGCCTGACGACCCCGGCGGCGAAGATGTTCAAAAGCTGGGAAAGCCTGCTGCTGCTGGTCGCGGTCGGTATCTTCATCCTGAACAGCTTTGCGTCACCCTATTTCCTGAATGCGTGGAACCTGTCGGATGCGACGTTCAACTTTACCGAAAAGGCGATGATTGCCTTTGCGATGGCCTTGCTGATCATCGCGGGCGAGATCGACCTGTCGGTGGCGTCGGTGATCGCACTGGCCTCGACCATGATGGGGCTGGTGATGCAGGCCGGGTTCGGCACCCCGGTGATCGTCATCACCGGCCTGCTGACCGGGCTGGCCTGCGGGGCGTTCAACGGGGTGCTTGTGACCCGTCTGGGCCTGCCCTCCATCGTTGTGACCATCGGGACGATGAGCCTGTTTCGCGGGATCAGCTATATCGTTCTGGGCGATGGCGCGTTTCGTGGTTATCCGGCCGATTTCGCGTGGTTCGGGCAGGGCTATGTCTTCTGGGTCATCACGGTCGAGATGGTGATCTTCGTGCTGCTGGCGATCGTCTATGGTGTCTTGCTGCACAAGACCAATTTCGGCCGGGCGGTCTATGCGATTGGCAACAATGCCACCGCCGCCACCTTTTCCGGCATCCGGGTCGAACGGGTGAAGATGATCCTGTTCCTGTTGACCGGGCTGATGGCGGGGCTGGCGGCGGTTTGCCTGACCTCGCGGCTGGGATCGACCCGGCCGTCGATTGCGACGGGCATGGAGCTTGAGGTGGTCACGATGGTCGTCCTGGGCGGGGTCAGCATTCTTGGCGGCTCGGGTTCAATACCGGGTGTGGTCATCGCCGCCTTCGTGATGGGGCTTGTGACCTTCGGGCTGGGGCTTCTGAACGTGCCGGGGATCGTCATGTCCATTGTCGTCGGCGCATTGCTGATCGGGGTGATTGCCCTGCCGCGCATCTATCACAACCTGAGGGCGCGATGATGGAGAAATATGCCTTTCGGATGGTGCTGAAAGACGGTCAGCTTGACGAATATCGCAAGCGGCATGACGAAATCTGGCCCGAGCTTGTGACCCTGTTGAAAGACGCAGGGGTCGAGGATTATTCGATCCATTACGACCCCGAAACCCGGCACCTGTTCGGTGTGCTGTGGCGTCGCCACGATCACGGCATGGCGGCATTGCCCGATCATCCGGTGATGAAGCGGTGGTGGGCGCATATGGCGGATATCATGGAGGTGCATCCCGACAACCGCCCAATCGAGCAGCCGCTTGAAACCGTCTTTCATCTTAAATGACCAGACCGCGCCATATCGCTGTTCTTGATGTCGGGAAAACCAATGCCAAGATTGCATTGGTCGATGGCCAAAGCCTGTGTGAAATTGCGGTCGTCACCCGGCCCAACACTGTCTTGCCCGGCCCGCCCTGGCCGCATTTCGACCTCGACAGGCACTGGGCGTTTTTCCTTGAGCATCTGACCGCCTTTCATGCCAGCCACCGGGTCGATGCCATATCCGTGACCACGCATGGGGCGTCGGCGGTCCTGTTGGACCACGATGGCGAACTTGCCGCGCCGATGCTGGATTACGAACATACCGGACCGGATGCGATGGCGGCGGGTTACAACGCCATCCGCCCGCCTTTTTCCGAGACCGGATCGGCGCGGCTGGGGGCAGGGCTGAACCTTGGGGCACAGCTTTTCTGGCAGTTTGAAACCGATCCGGCGCTGGCAGACCGGGTCGCGCATGTGCTGACCTATCCGCAATACTGGGGCTTTCGCCTGACCGGCGCCATGGCCAGCGATGTGACATCCCTTGGCTGCCACACCGATCTGTGGAACCCCTGGACCGGGCAATTTTCATCGCTTGTCAAACGGCTGGGACTGGCCGAAAAATTTGCCCCGCCACATCGGCCGGGCGACGTGCTGGGCTGCGTGACGGGCGCGATTGCCGCCCGCACCGGGTTGCCTCGGGACACGCTGGTCGTGTGCGGCATTCACGACTCCAACGCTTCGCTGCTGCCGTATGTGCTGGCGCGCAAGGGGGCATTTTCCGTGATCTCGACAGGGACATGGGTTGTCGTCATGTCGGTTGGCGGGCGCAAGGGGGCGCTTGATCCTGCACGCGACACGCTGGTCAACACCAACGCCTTGGGGCAGGCGGTGCCGTCAGCCCGGTTCATGGGCGGGCGGGAATACGAAGTGATCCGCGCAGGTGGCGATGCCAACGTCACCGATAGGGATCGCAAGGCGGTGCTGGACGGGGGCATCATGTTGCTGCCAGCAGTCGAACCGGGGTCTGGCCCGTTTCGTGGGTTTGCTGCCACTTGGACGGCCCAGCCGCAGGGCGCGGGGCAGCGCATGGCGGCCCTTGGCTTCTATCTGGCGCTGATGAGCAAGACCTGCCTTGACCTTGTCGGGGCGCAGGGGCCGGTGATCGTCGAAGGGCCGTTTGCCCGCAATGCAGAGTATCTTGACATGCTGGCCTCGCTCCATCCCGGTGGTGTCGAGGTTGCGGCAACCGCGACCGGCACCTCGGTCGGGGCGGCGATGCTGTTTGCCACCGACCACACCGCCCCCGAAACCCGCCTTGTGACGCCCCCGAACGGCGATGCGCTGGCCGGATATGCCGCGGACTGGCAGGCGGCACAGGCAACGCGGCCCGGCGCCGGTCAGATCACCTGAACGACAGCCGAAAGCGCGCACCTTTTGGCTGCGGCACAAGGCTTAGCCGCCCCCCCAAAGCCTCGACCGTGGCCTTGACGATGTTCAGGCCCATCCCGGTGCCGCCCGTGTCGCGCCGGGTGGTGAAAAACGGCGTCAGAATCTTGTCCTGATTGCCCGCGCTGATGCCTGTGCCATTATCCGTGACCTCAAGCCATGTGGCGTCGTCATCGGTCGACACGTCAAGCACAACCTGGCTGGCACTATGCTGCGCCGCGTTTTCAAGCAGATGGGTCAGGATGATCATCAAAGTGCCCTGCTGAACGGGGATCGTTCTGTCCTGATTGTGCAGCACTATCTCAAGCCCGGAAAAGGTGTCTTGCAGCGTATCGGACAGATCGGACAAGCTGCACGATCCGGTCGTTGCGTTCTGATCGGCTAGGCTGAAGGCGCGCATGTTGGCCAGCAAATCCTCCATCCGTTGGGTATCCTTGTCGATATTGTCCAGGAAACGATGCCGCTGCGCGGGCGGCATCTCATCGTCGCGCAACAGCTCGGTCGCGCCTTTCAGCGCGGTCAGCGGGGATTTCAGTTCGTGCGTCACATGCGCGGTATAGGATTTCAGGGCGTTCTGCTGGCTTTGCAGCCGTTCGGTCAGGGATTGAAAGCTCTGGCTCAGGTTCTCGATCTCGCGGGTGCCATAGCGTTCGATCGGCGCCCATTTGCGATTGTCCTGCGCGACGGATTTGGTCCGGTCGATCAGGGCATGGATCGGGCGGGTGATGAACCGCCAGAAGACAAATCCGATCAGGCCGGTGGACAGAAGGACAAACGCCGCCGCTTTGGCAAGGCTGAACCGTTCGCCATAGAGAAAGCGGAAGATATGGTTGGGCGTCCGGCTGATATAGACCGCGCCGATCACCGCACCATCGACAAAGACCGGCATGGCAACAAAGACCCGCACCCGCGCGCCGCGGCTGAGGTTGTAAAGCACGGGTTCCTGTTCTTCCCGCACCCGGACCCGCGCGACCGAGCTTACCTGTCCTTGCAGGGCGCGGTCGACCTCGGCCACGGCGGCCAGCGATTGGCCCAGCTCGGCCGTGCCCGCGATCACATTGCCCTTGGGGTCAAGAAAGCGATAGCCCGCCAGCGTGCGCTGCTGGGCCATGTTGCCAATCCGGGTCAGTGCCGGGGCAATCCGGCGATAGACCGGGGCGGGCGGATCGGTGATGCGGGCGGCATCGGGGCGGGGCGGCAGCACCTTGTCATTGTTGATCGACAGCGACGGAAACACCGGCGATAGCGGCTGGCGATCTTCGGCCTGTTCTGCGCGCGGTTCTGCCTGCCGTTCGTAAAGCTGGGCATAGGTCGCCGACAGGACGGCGGCCTGTGTCAGTAGGCTTTCTTCGGTTTGCTGCACCAGTTGGCTGTCATAGAACTTGAACAGGAACAGTCCGGCAAAGGGCAGGCACAGCACCAGTGCCAGCACCACAAGAACCACGGTCCACAATCGTGGGCGCCACCTGCGCCTTACGTCGCTTTGCACGTGCCCATCCTTAGCCCGACACCGTGAACGGTGACGATCCCGTCTGCGCATCCGACCTGGCTGAGCTTGGCGCGGATATTGCGAATGTGGCTGTCTATCGTCCGGTCAGACACGTGAATGTTGTGGCCATAGAGCGCATCCACAAGGCTGGGGCGTGACATCACGTGATCGGGCCTGGCCATCAGGACAGACAGCAGGGTGAATTCGGACGCGGTCAGGTTGACGTCGTTATCGCCAAAACGGCATTGGTGACGCTCTGGGTCGACCCGCAGGTTACCGCAGACGACAATGCGATCCGTCGGTTCGGCGGAACAGGCGGTGCGTTTCAGGATGGCCTTGATCCGCACGACCAGTTCGCGCGGGGAAAAGGGCTTGGTCAGATAGTCATCACCCCCCATTTCAAAGCCGACGATGCGGTCGACCTCTTCATCGCGGGCGGTCAGGAACAGGATCGGGACCGTTGCGCTTTTGCGGATTTCACGACAGACCTCGAGCCCGTCCATTTCAGGCAGGCCGATATCCAGCACGATCAGGTCGGGCTGCGCGCGCTGGAACGTCTTCAACGCGTCCAGCCCGTTTTCCGCGAAAAGCGTTTCGAACCCGGCCTTCTCGACCGCAAAACCGGTCACTTCGCGGATATTGGGATCGTCGTCGACAACGAGTATTCGGCCTGCCATGGGGTGCTCTATCCAACTTTGTTCGCGTCAAGATAGCGTTGAAGGCGCCATTTCCGAAAGCCCCATTCGCGCCAGTCGCGGATCGGTGCGAAGACCGGGCGGTGCTGCCCATAGGGGCCACAAAGCAGTCGGCCTGTTGTCGCTTCGAACGCGTCGATCATTGGCAGGGCCTGTTCGCCCAGACGGCAGACATAAGCGGTATCAAGCCGCGCAAGGCTGGTGTGATGACGCAGGTTATAGCCCGCGATTACCTGTGCGAAATTGACGAAACAACACAGATAAAGCGTGCCGGCCAGCACCAGAAGGTTTGACCGGACCAGCCACGCATTGTCGCGATGCCGGACGATCTGGACAACGGTCAGGCACAGCCCCACCAGCACCAGCGCCATCCAGATAAACGCCGCAAGCCTGAGTTGCGTCAGCGCATAGGCTTCGACATAGGCGCCAAGCCGGAATGCCGCGGACAGCACAAGCAGCATGTTCTGACCCAGCCACAGAAAGACCAGCCCGCGCAGGATCACGTTGTCGCCAATCATGTGACGTGTGGTGATCGCAAACACCCCCGCCAGCAGCGCCGTCACCACAAGCGGATAGGCGCCGCGATGGGCATAGGTCGCAAAGCTCATCCCGTCGGGCAGGGTCATGCCACCAGTCAGCACACCGATATCCATGACCGTCTGGATCAGGAACAAAAGGTTGAACAGGACCAGCGAATTGCGCACCGAGGCCGGGTTCACGAACACCGCAAGCGGATTTCGCCCGCGCGTCGAAACCTTCGGTGGCCGGGATGCCCCGCCCAGCCAACCTTGATCCAGATGAAGATACGGCCAGATCAGCGATGCTGCGATGCACCAGAACAGCGCGCGCCAGAAAAGCTCGGGGTCAAGCAGGTCGCGCAGATCTATCTGTTCAACAAGGCGCTGAAGGACCGGGTTTGCAGCCGTCAGAAGCAGTAGGAAGACAAGACCCACGGTCATCGGCAACAAAAGCGCGCTGGCCTGATGGACAACACTCGACCGGACCTGCGCCTTGTCCAGCCGCCGCACCGCATCCGCACCCAGCATTGCCGCGCCTATGGTAGATATCCGCAGGAAGATGCGCAGCGATTGCCCCCAATCGACCAGCCGTCCAAGGGCGACCCAGGCCGCCAGCCCGATCAGGCCCGCAAGGCTGAACAGGACCGACAGAAGCTGCACCTGCTCGATCACCGGCAGGTTGCAGATCAACTCCAACCCCAGAACCGTGACCCATGTTTGCGGCGATGGCCGATCCGGTTTCGCCGCCAGCATCGCCGCTGACAGAAGCAGCGCGAAGATGGCAAGCGACAGGCCGGGCGCGTGGTGCCAGAACAGGACATCGGCAATCAGCACCAGAAGGGCCAGGCCCAGCAAACCCCGCAAACCGCGCGACCCCGCCGTCGCCGGGGAAGATTGGGGGGGCGGATTGGATGGGGTGCCATCGGCATCTGTGGTTGTGGCATCCAGCCACCAGCCGTCCAGCCGAAGACGGTCTGGAAGCCCATTGATTATCAGGTGTTTGCTCATTCTATCGCTCCGAAACTTTGTTCTTTCAGAGACAGTTGGCCGCAGGCGTTTGCAATCTACCGCGGGGCCATGCGCAGGTTCCGGGGTCGTTTCGTGCAGGATTTGTGCAGAGGCGGTCAGCTTGACCCGCTCAACGGGTGATGTGACATTCGTCACTCAAGCTTCTGTTGAACAGAACCATGCCAGGTCCTGCTGCTTGTGTGGTTTTCGGTCTTTCGATCGTCCTGCCCAACGCCACAGCGCGCGCCATGCAACCCTTTGCCGCAAGGGCGGGCAGTGCGTCCGCAGCGATTGGCAGCATTCAGATCAGCCTTGGCGCCGCAGCTGGCTACGTGACCGCGCTATACTACAACGAAACCGCCTTACCCCTTGGCATTGTCCTGACCACCTGCGCCGCATTTGCAGTGATCTTTTTCCGGCGGGACTGCCATCACGAAATCCGGCAGACATAAGGGGTCGGGAGTGCCAACACCTGAAACACTGATTGTGTTCTTGTCCACGTCGGCTTTGCTGGCAGTGGGGTTCTGGCCCAAACGAATATCTTCGCACTCGTTCCGTCGAATGTGGGGGATGGCAAAGTTATTGGGGGTCCGCTTCAGGTAAGCGACCTGTATGAAAATACCATCCGCTCTGCTTCGCCTGAAGGGATTCCCTTTCCGTGGCGAGATCGTCGCATATGCCGTCTGGGTCGGCCATCGTTTTGCCCTGAGCGCGGCCGATGTCGAGGATCCCCCGCACAAAATGGTGTGCTGATCGGTTGGGAAGCCATCCTGCAATGGGTGAAGCCGCACAGGCCGACATTTCGCCGATGTGTTCCAACGTGACAGGTCCGATGCGTTTTCTCCGGACCCCATGTCATGCAAGAGTGTGTTTCACTTTGTCTCGCGATTGATGAAAAAACGTGCAGCCTGCGTCGAAAACGAACTCGAAGCCGCTTTTTAGGCGTGTAAGCGCCATGTTTCCTCCGCGGCGGTTGTTGCATCTGCGATGCGGTATCTATGCTGCGCTGCAGAGATGGGCGTGGTTGGGTGTGCCAGCGATTTGTCAGGTCGGCACAGCACCCGTGCCAGGTTGGAACAGGCGGCTGAAGTGATATGGACAATTCCGCGCAAATGCTGATTTTTGCGTCCGTTGTCGAACAGGCGGGCACCTCTGCGGCACCACGTCATCAGGTGGCTCCGGCGCCATGACCAAGGCCCTTACCATCGTCATCGTGGACGAGGACCGCGACCGCGCAACTGCGATTGCAGATGCGCTCAGGGACGCGTGTGATTGCGATGTGTTTGCCATCAGCAATTCCAGCAATCTGGCCCGAAAGATTGCCGCCCATTCGCCGGATATCGTTCTGATCGACCTCGACAATCCGACGCGCGACATGATGGAAGAACTGACACTGGCGTCCGGCCCGTTAGAGCGCCCTGTGGCCATGTTCGTGTCCGGCGCGGCAGGCGGTCTGGCGCAAGCTGCAATCGAAGCCGGGGTCTCGGCCTATGTGGTCGACGGCCTTACGCCGGGGCGGATCAAGCCTGTGATGGACACCGCGATTGCGCGCTTTACGATGATACGCCAGATGCGCAGCGAGCTCGCCGAGACGCGGCTTGCACTGGAAGAACGCAAGGTGATCGACCGCGCCAAAGGTCTGTTGATGAAAGCGAAGGGGCTGGATGAAGGCGCGGCTTATGCGTTGCTGCGAAAGACTGCGATGGATCAGGGGCGGCGCGTTGCCGATGTCGCCGAGGCATTGGTAACGGCATCGGGTCTTTTGGGATGAAGACCGTCAGGATACCAGTTGCCTATATGCCGTTGGTGGATGCGGCCCCGCTTGTCATCGCACAGGAAATGGGTTTTGCCGAGGCCGAGGGTATCTCGCTGGACCTGATCGCCGCACCGTCGTGGTCTTCGGTCCGCGATATGCTGGCTTTCGGTCGCGTGGATGCGGCGCATATCCTGTCACCACTTCCGGTCGCAATGGCGATGGGGCTGGGTGGGGTCGCGACAGCTTTGTCCGCGGTTTCGGTTCTGTCTGTAAACGGCAACGTCATCGGTGTGGGCCGGCCACTTGAAGATCGGTTGCGGACCATAGGTTACGGGTTCGATTTCGCGGATCCGGTTCGCGCCGCCGAAGCGCTGACGCAGGTGCGCCGGGGACCCATCGTGTTTGGTGTGCCATTTCCGTTTTCCATGCACGTGGAGCTGTTACGATACTGGAGCCGGGCTTCGGCGCTGGGGCCGGACGGTATCGTGATCCGAACCGTGCCACCACCATTGATGGCAACCGCACTGGCCGCAGGAGAGGTCGATGCGTTCTGTGTCGGGGAACCATGGGGCTCGGTGGCGGTCGAGCAGGGCGCAGGCGCGTTGCTGTTGCCGGGAACGTCGATCTGGAATTTTGCGCCCGAGAAGGTTCTTGCAGTTCGCACCCATTGGGCAGAGACAGAACCAGACCTTTTGGGACGTCTGATGCGGGCGGTATGGAAAGCGGGCCGATGGCTGGCCAACCCGGAAACTCACGCCACCGCCAGCGATCTGTTGTCACGCAAAGCCTTTCTTGATGTTCCATCCGAACTGATCGACCGCGCGTTGTCGGGCCATTTGACCGTGACCGGGCGCGGTGAACAGCGCCACGTCGAAAGGTTCATTGAGTTTCATGCAGGTGCCGCCAGTTTTCCGTGGCGCAGTCAGGCAAAGTGGATCGCGGAACAATTGCTCAAGTCGCATGGCAAATGCGCCCCTTGTGATCTGGACGAGATCGCAAAGGTATTCCGCTCGGATCTGCACCGAAGGCACTTGGGCAGTATTGGATATGACATGCCAGGCGCGTCCGAAAAAGTCGAAGGCGCGATTCGCCACGCCATGCCGGTCGCCTCGGCCGGTGGCGGGCTTACACTGTTGCCGAACGAGTTTTTCGATGGCCACATATTTGACCCTGCCCACCGATAAGTGACCAAATATTGGGCAGGACATCGTGCGCATCCTGATTTTCGGCCCTTCTCTGCCTGGTCAACTTGTGATTACGCTGCGATGCAGCAATAGTCAGGGTGCATCCACAACGGAGTGGATCGCAACGAATTTCCTCCCAATGACAGGGACGTTCTGAGCAAGGTCGCTCGCTTTCCACCGACGGTTTCGGTGGTCAGTGATCGGCCTTTTTTGTTTTTCACCCGACCTCTATCCGCTCGGATCAGGTGCTTCGAAAGGATCAAACATGAGACCTCTCCTTCTTGGCCTCGCTGCCACAACCGCAATGATCAGCCCGGCCTTCGCCGAGCTCCTCGACATCGAAAAAGACGAGCTAACCTTTGGGTTTATCAAGCTGACGGATATGGCGCCGCTCGCCGTCGCATATGAACAAGGGTATTTCCTTGATGAAGGCCTGTTCGTGACGCTTGAAGCGCAGGCCAACTGGAAGGTTCTGCTGGACGGCGTGATCGACGGACAACTGGATGGTGCGCATATGCTGGCTGGTCAGCCACTGGCCGCCACCATCGGATATGGCACAGAAGCCCACATCGTGACGCCGTTCTCGATGGACCTGAACGGCAACGGTATCACCGTCTCGAACGACGTGTGGGACATGATGCGCCCACATATCCCTTCGATGGAGGATGGCCGCCCGCAGCATCCGATCTCGGCCAAAGCGTTGGTTCCGGTCATTGAAGAGTTCAACGCCAAGGGTGAGCCCTTCAACATGGGAATGGTCTTTCCTGTTTCGACCCACAATTACGAACTGCGGTACTGGCTGGCCGCGGGCGGTATCAATCCCGGCTATTACAGCCCCGATAACATCTCGGGCCAGATCGACGCGGATGTCTTCCTGTCCGTCACACCGCCGCCGCAGATGCCCGCAACCATGGAAGCCGGCACCATCCATGGCTACTGCGTGGGCGAGCCTTGGAACCAGCAAGCGGTGTTCAAGGGTATCGGCGTGCCGGTCATCACCGACTACCAACTGTGGAAGAACAACCCGGAAAAGGTGTTTGGCCTGACGGATGATTTTGTCGAAGAGAACCCGAACACCACCAAGGCGGTTGTGCGCGCGCTGATCCGGGCCGCGATGTGGCTGGACGAGAACGACAACGCCAATCGTCCCGAGGCCGTCGAAATCCTGAGCCGCCCGGAATATGTGGGGGCCGACTACGACGTGATCGCGAACTCCATGACCGGGTTCTTCGAATTCGAGAAGGGCGACAAGCGGGACATTCCCGATTTCAACGTCTTCTTCCGCCACAATGCGACCTATCCCTATTACTCCGACGCTATCTGGTACCTGACCCAGATGCGCCGCTGGGGTCAGATCGCCGAACCGCAGACCGACGCTTGGTTCAAGGATGTCGCGGCCAGCGTCTATCGCCCCGATATCTATCTGGAGGCCGCGCGTTCACTTGTGGATGACGGCCTGGCGAACGAGGCGGACTTCCCGTGGGATAGCGACGGTTTCAAGGCACCAACGCCCGCTGCCGACATCATTGACGGCATCCCCTTCGATGGTCGCACCCCGAACGCTTACCTTGAAAGCCTGCCAATCGGCCTGAAGGGCACCCAGACCGTCGTCGGCGACCGGGTCGAGGGCTAAGCCACCATCGCGCGGGTGGTTGCCCGCTCGCGCCATTCCATTCCCGCAGGAGACATCCCGATGAGCATCGCAGACTCGAACTTCACCGCTGATACGGCACGCGCCGCCCGCCGCGAGCGTCGCTTTACACGGATCAACACGGCGGACAAATGGTTTCAGGTCATCGGTCTTGCCTGGCTGACCCCGATCCTGAAAGCCATCGCCGGTGACAATCCCAAAGCCCAGATAGGTGAAATCTGGCGCCTTCTGGGCGTGCCATTGTTGGCAATCGCAGGGTTTCTTGCACTTTGGGCCGCACTGGCCCCCACAGTGCAGACCTCGCTTGGGGCAATCCCCGGTCCGGCACAGGTCTGGACCGAGGCGGTCAACCTGCACGAAGATGCGCAGATCAAGGCTGCTTCGCGCGACAAGTTCGATTCACAGGTCGCCAAGCTGAACGAACGCCGTGTCGCGCAGGGCAAAGAACCCGTCCAACGTGCCTATACGGGGGCGCCAAGCTACTACAGCCAGATCTGGACCTCGATCAAAACGGTGTTTTTCGGCTTCCTGATCGCCAGCGCCGTTGCGATTCCGTTGGGTATCGCTGCTGGTCTGTCACCCATCGCCAATGCCGCCCTGAACCCCATCATCCAGATTTTCAAACCTGTCTCGCCGCTTGCCTGGTTGCCGATCGTGACCATGGTGGTGTCCGCTGTCTATACGACCGCGGATGGCATGTTCGCCAAAAGCTTCCTGACCTCGGCCATTACGGTGACGTTGTGCTCGCTTTGGCCGACACTGATCAACACGGCGCTTGGTGTGGCCAGCATCGACAAGGACTTGGTCAATGTCTCGAAGGTCCTGAAGATGAACACGTGGACCAAGATCACCAAGCTTGTCCTGCCATCTGCCCTGCCGCTGATCTTCACCGGGCTACGCCTGAGCCTTGGTGTCGGCTGGATGGTCCTGATTGCCGCTGAAATGCTGGCGCAGAATCCGGGGCTTGGAAAGTTTGTCTGGGACGAATTCCAGAACGGATCGTCCAGCTCGCTGGCCAAGATCATGGTTGCGGTCCTGACCATCGGCATCATCGGCTTCCTGCTGGATCGGGTGATGTTTGCCCTGCAATCGCTCTTTACCTTCACGAACAACCGGTGAGTATCATGAGCATTCTCAAACTCGAAAACGTTTCGCAAAGCTACGGCTCCGGCACCCATGCCACGCATGTGCTCACGAACATCGATCTTGATGTGAAAGAAGGCGAATTCCTTGTCATCCTTGGCTTTTCAGGCTCTGGCAAAACCACGCTGATCAACCTGATGGCGGGGCTGGAGCATCCGACCAAAGGCAAGGTGACGTTCAAAACCAAGCCTGTCACCGGACCCGGACCAGAGCGCGGGGTCATCTTTCAAAGCTATTCCCTGATGCCCTGGCTGACTGTGAACGGCAATGTCGGGCTGGCGGTCGATACCGTGTTCCCCGGGTTGGGCAAGGCGGAACGGGCCGAAAAAGTCGCGCACTATGTCGACATGGTTGGACTTGGCCACGCCGCCACACGCCGGCCGGCCGAGTTGTCTGGTGGGATGCGCCAACGGGTCAACGTGGCGCGTGCGCTGGCCATGAACCCCGAGATGTTGCTGCTGGACGAACCACTGTCGGCACTGGATGCGCTGACCCGCGCCAATCTGGCGGACGAGATTGAACATATCTGGGACGCCGACAAGAAGACCTGCGTTCTGATCACCAATGACGTGGATGAAGCGATTATCCTTGCTGACCGGATCATCGCCCTGAACCCCGATGGCACCTTGGGAAAGGAATTCACCGTAACCATCCCCCGCCCACGCGACCGGATGGAGATGAACACGAACGACGCCTTCAAGAAGTTGCGTGCCGACGTGACCAAATACCTGATGGATGTCGGCATCGAGGCCAAGGTCGAAGGCACGCGCCTTTTGCCCGACGTAACCCCGATCCACGGTTTGCCGACGGTTGTCGCCGAGGCTCAAAAAGGGGCAATCCAGAACCGCTATCTGAAGTTCAGTCAGCTGCACAAGGTCTATCCGACACCGAAGGGTCCCCTGACCGTTGTCGAAGATTTCGAACTTAACATCAGCCGGGGCGAGTTCATTTCCCTGATCGGCCATTCGGGTTGCGGAAAATCCACCGTGCTGACCATGGCCGCGGGGCTGAACGAGATTTCCAAAGGCGCCATCGTGTTGGATGGCACCCATGTGGAAGGTGCCGATCCCGAACGGGCGGTCGTGTTTCAATCGCCCAACCTTTTCCCGTGGTTGACCGCGAAAGAGAACGTGGCGATCGGGGTGGACAAAGTGTATCCCCGTGCCTCTCAGGCGGAACGCCAGGATGTGGTTGAATACTATCTTGAACGGGTCGGGCTTGGCGATGCGATGGACAAAACGGCATCCGATATGTCCAATGGCATGCAGCAGCGTGTCGGCATCGCCCGCGCCTTCGCCTTGTCACCCAAACTGCTCTTGCTCGACGAACCCTTCGGGATGCTCGACAGCCTCACACGGTGGGAGCTGCAGGAAGTGCTGATGGAGGTCTGGTCGCGCACTCAGGTCACCGCGATCTGCGTCACCCATGATGTGGACGAGGCGATATTGCTGGCCGATCGCGTGGTGATGATGACGAACGGGCCGCAGGCAACCATTGGCAAGATTGTCGATGTTGACCTGCCGCGCCCGCGCACCCGGAAGGCATTGCTGGCGCATCCAGATTATTACCAATACCGCCAGCAGGTGCTCGATTTCCTGGAGGAATACGAACATGGCGCAAACCCCAAGCCAAAATCAAAGACACCCGAAACCATCGCGGCGGAGTGAACCCATGAAACAGAAACTTGTCATCATCGGCGCCGGAATGGCATCCGGTCGTGTCATTGAACACTTGGTGGAAGACGCACCGGATGCGTTCGACATCACCCTGTTCAACGCCGAACCGCGCGGCAATTATAACCGCATCATGCTTAGCCCCGTCTTGTCGGGTGAAAAGACCTATGCCGATATCGTCACCCATGATGACGATTGGTATGCGGCACATGGTGTGACCTGCCGATTTGGCGAGCACGTCACCGCCATTGACCCAGAAATGAAGGTGGTCGCTGGCCAGAACGGCCACGTTCCGTATGATAAACTGATCATCGCCACGGGATCCGCGCCGTTCATCATTCCGGTGCCCGGCAAGGACCTGGACGGGGTAATCACCTATCGCGATCTTGATGATACCAACGCCATGATCGAGGCCTCGGCCAAGGGCGGCAAGGCGGTGGTCATCGGTGGCGGACTTTTGGGTCTTGAAGCCGCGGCAGGACTGGCAGAGCGGGGCATGGACGTCACTGTCGTGCACCTGATGGGCCACCTGATGGAACGGCAACTGGACGAGGCGGCAGGCTATCTGCTGCGCAAGGACCTGGAACGTCGCGGCATCACCGTGCGCACCCAGGCTTCGACCAAGGCGATCATCGGGGATGGTCGCGTCGAGGCTGTGCTTCTTGAGGGCGATGAAACCCTGCCTGCCGACCTGGTTGTCATGGCGGTTGGCATCCGTCCCGAAACACGCCTGGCCACCGACGCCGGCCTTTCGGTCGCGCGTGGCGTCGAGGTGAACGCCCAGATGCAAACCTCTGACCCGGATATCTTTGCCGTGGGGGAATGTCTGGAGTTCGACGGCCATCTCTTCGGGCTTGTGGCACCGCTTTATGATCAGGCGAAGGTGCTGGCTGGCACATTGCTTGACCAGGCTGCGGCCTTCGTCGTCAAGGACACCGCAACCAAGCTGAAGGTTACGGGCTGTGATCTGTTCAGCGCCGGCGACTTTGCCGAGGGCGAAGGGCGCGAGGACATCGTGCTGCGTGATCCTGCGCGCGGCATCTACAAACGTCTGGTGATCGAAGGTGACCGCCTGATCGGCGCGGTGATGTACGGCGATACTGCCGATGGCAACTGGTTCTTCCAACTCATCAAGGACGGCACCGAAATCGACGAGATACGCGAGACGCTGATATTCGGTCCGGCCTTTCAGGGGGGCGATACGTCGGACCCTCTCTCAGCCGTTGCAGCATTGCCGCGTGAGGCGGAGATTTGCGGCTGCAACGGCATATGCAAGGGCACTATTGTTGACGCCATCACCAACGGCGCCACCGATCTGGGCGCGGTGAAAGCCCAGACCAAGGCCAGCGCGTCTTGCGGGACGTGCACGGGGCTGGTTGAACAACTGTTGCAGGTCACGCTGGGCGATGATTTTCAGATGCCCACCGCGCAACCAATCTGCGGCTGTTGTGATCTGACGCACGAAGATGTGCGCCGACTGATCAAGAGTCAGGAACTGAAAAGCCAGGACGCCGTGTGGCAGGAACTGGGTTGGAAGACGCGCAATGGCTGTCATGTGTGCCGCCCTGCGGTCAATTTCTACCTGCTCGCTGATTGGCCGCTGGAATACCGCGACGATCCGCAAAGCCGGTTCGTCAACGAACGCAAGCACGCCAATATCCAGAAAGACGGCACCTTCAGCGTCGTGCCACGGATGTGGGGTGGGATCACCAATCCGGCCGAGCTGCGCGCCATCGCGGATGCCGCCGACAAGTATGATGTTCCGACTGTCAAAGTGACCGGCGGTCAGCGCATTGACCTGTTGGGGGTGAGGGGCGAGGACCTGCCGTTTATCTGGGCCGACCTGAACAAGGCCGGGCTTGTGTCGGGCCACGCCTATTCCAAGGGCCTGCGCACAGTCAAAACCTGTGTTGGCACCGACCATTGTCGCTTTGGCACGCAGGACAGCACCGGTCTTGGCATCCGGCTTGAACAGGCGCTTTGGGGGTCCTGGACGCCGCACAAGGTCAAGCTCGGCGTTTCGGGTTGCCCGCGCAATTGCGCCGAAGCCACCTGCAAGGACATCGGGATAATCTGCGTCGACAGCGGCTATCAGGTCAGTGTTGCCGGGGCAGCGGGAATGGACGTAAGGGAAACAGAACGGCTCTGCGACGTCGAGACCGAGCAGGAAGCCATCGACGTGACCATCGCCTTTGTTCAGCTTTATCGCGAGAACGCGAAGTACTTGGACCGCGCATATAAGTGGGTGGACAAGGTGGGGCTTGACTGGGTGCAAGGGCGGATCGCGGATCCGGACGAACGGCAACGCCTGATCGAGGCGTTCGAGCTGTCGCAATCCATCTACCGCAAGGACCCGTGGGCAGAACACGCAACCCAGGCGCACCGCTATCAACCGCTTGCAGATTTGACATTGGAGGCCGCAGAATGAACTGGATCGACATTGGCCACATTGACGACATTCCCTTGCGCGGCGCGCGCAAGATCAAAACCCCGCTTGGATGTGTCGCGGTCTTTCGCACCGCGGAAGACGAGGTGTTCGCCGCGACCGACAGCTGCCCCCACAAGGGCGGCCCCTTGTCCGAAGGCATCGTTCACGGGCAATCAGTGACCTGCCCGCTGCATAACTGGGTATTCGATCTGAATACCGGGCAGGCAGCAAGTGAGGACGGCGCCATCACGACCTTCCTTGTGCTGGTCCAGGACGGGCGCGTTCTGATTGATGGCGCGAAACTTGACAGTCGGAGCGCAGCCTGATGGACGGCTCCGGTCTGCCCGTGACCCGCTCCACCTGTCCGTATTGCGGGGTCGGCTGCGGTGTGCTTCTTCAATCCGATGGTCAGGGTGGGTTGAATGTGCGCGGCGATCCGGACCATCCGGCAAACTTCGGGCGCCTATGTTCGAAAGGCACCGCCTTGGGGGAAACCGTCGGGCTGGAACAGCGCCTTTTGGCCCCCCGTGTGGAGGGTCGTGAAACAAGTTGGGACGAGGCGTTACAACTGGTCGCAGACCGGTTTTCGCAAACCATCGCCGAACATGGACCGGACAGCGCGGCGTTCTATGTCTCGGGCCAGCTTCTGACCGAAGACTATTATGTCGCCAACAAACTGATGAAAGGCTTTGTCGGATCGGCCAATATCGACACGAATTCGCGCCTTTGCATGGCGTCTTCGGTGGCAGGTCACAAACGGGCGTTTGGGGCCGATACCGTGCCGGGCACCTATGAAGACATCGACGAGGCCGAACTGGTGGTGCTTGTCGGATCGAACCTTGCTTGGTGCCATCCGGTCCTGTATCAGCGGCTGCTGGCCGCGCGCAAGAAACACGGCACAAAAGTCGTTGTGATTGACCCGCGGCGCACCGCCAGCTGCGACGGGGCGGATATGCACCTTGCGCTGCAACCTGGCTCGGACGTTGCCCTGTTCAATCGGCTTCTTGTTGCGCTTTACGATGGCGGTGCATTGGACGTGGAGTATATCGCGCGCACCGAGGGTTTCGATGCGGCTCTCAACGCGGCATGGTCTGACAGCACCAAGCCGACGGGACTGTCGGAAGCCGAGATTGACGCATTTTGCAGCCTTTGGGTGAACACCGAAAAGGTCGTGACGATCTATTCGCAGGGCGTGAACCAATCCACCTCTGGCGCGGACAAGGTCAATGCCATTCTGAATTGCCATCTTGCGACCGGCCGCATCGGGAAACCGGGCTGTGGCCCGTTTTCCGTGACCGGCCAGCCCAATGCCATGGGCGGGCGCGAAGTCGGGGGGCTGGCCAACATGCTTGCCTGTCACCTTGATCTTGAAAACGCCGATCACCGCGTTGCCGTGCGTGATTTCTGGGGCGCAAGGACGGTTCCCGACAAACCCGGCCTCAAGGCGGTGGATATGTTCCAGGCCGTGGCCGACGGGCGGATCAAAGCGCTATGGATCATCCATACCAACCCCGCCGTATCCATGCCCGAAGCTGATGCGGTGCGTGACGCCATTGCCGCATGTCCTTTTACCGTTGTCAGCGACATTACCGGTCAGACGGATACCGCGCGGCTGGCGCATGTTCTGTTGCCTGCATCAGCCTGGGCGGAAAAGGACGGCACCGTCACGAATTCGGATCGCACGATCAGCCGCCAGCGCAGCGTCCTGCCCGCGCCGGGTCAGGCCCGGCCAGACTGGGATATCCTTGCCGAGGTCGGACGGCGGATGGGGTTCGGCAAAGCCTTCGACTATGGCAGCGAGGTCGAAATCTTCCGCGAATATGCGGCCCTGTCAGGCATTGCCGGGCAATTTGGCCTTGATTTCGATCTTTCCGGCCTGTCCGGTATCACGGCATCTGAGTATGCTGATCTGATCCCGCAACGCTGGCCAGTAAGTGCAGCGCGCCGTGGCGGTCGGTTCTTTGCAGACGGGCAGTTTTTTCATCCTGACGGGAAAGCGCGCATGCTTGCAGTGTCCTGGAAACCTCCTGCGGCCAGGCTTTCACCACGCTATCCCTTTCGGCTGAACACCGGCCGTGTGCGCGATCAGTGGCACACCATGACACGCACCGCACTCAGCCCGCGCTTGTCGGCGCATCTGGCTGAACCGTTCGTGGAGATCCACCCCGACGATGCGCGTGAACTGGACATCGAGCCTGCCGATCTTGTGAAACTGACCAGCCCCACCGGTACGGCCATACTGCGCGCACGTATCACAAACGCCGTGCAACCGGGGCAGGTCTTTGTGCCGATTCACTGGACGGGGGAAAACGCTCCTGCGGCGCGGGTGGATGCATTGGTCGCTGCTGCATGCGATCCGGTTTCGGGCCAACCTGAAAGCAAGGCCAGCGTGGTTGCCGTCAGTCGGTTCAACGCGGCATGGTACGGGTTTGCCGTTTCCCGCAATACCATGATACCAAACACAGCCTATTGGGCGGTGGCCCGGACATCGCGCGGCGTCCGGGCAGAGCTGGCCGGCACAGCGCCAGTGACAGATTGGGACGCCGAGGCCCGGCGAATGTTCAACGCGCCCGATGCGCAACTGGCGTCGGCCATCGACGCTTCACGTGGCAGTGCGCGGGTTGTCCTGCACCAGGACGGCGTGTTACACAGTGCATTGTTCGTTTCACCTAATCCGGTGGCCGTCATGCGCGACTATCTGGCAACCTTGCCCGGCTCTGTTTCCCCGGACGCCCTGTTTGGCCGCCCCCCGGCAGATGCGCCCAATCCCGGTCCTGTGTTGTGCTCGTGTTTCGGGATCGGGATCAACACAATCATCAACGCGATTGAAACGCAGGGCCTGATGTCCGTCGAAACCATCGGCGAGGCGCTGGGGGCGGGCACCAACTGCGGCTCTTGCCGACCGGAGATTGCCGAGCTGTTGCAGGCTGTCCGACCACGGGAAGCCGCGGAATGAGCCTGTCTTCCCATGTGCGCACATTGGGGCGCGGGCCAGGTCGGTCGCGATCGCTGACCCAGGACGAAGCCTTTGACGCCATGTCGCTGATGTTGCGCGGTGATGCAGCCCCCGAGGCCGTGGGCGCACTGTTGATGCTGCTTCGGATGAAGGGTGAAACCGCGCCCGAGATCGCGGGCCTGGCCGCTGCGTCACAAGCCAGGATGCCCGAACTGTCAATGGTTGATCTGGACTGGCCCAGCTATGCTGCTGGGCGCACCCGGGGTGCTCCGTGGTTTCTGCTGTCCGCGCGACTGGTGGCGCAGGCGGGCCACCGTGTCTTGTTGCATGGTTGGAACGGGACCGACGCGAAAGTGCGGGCCGGGTTGGCCGCTGCGGGGATCGGGACCGCCCACACACCGGATGAACTTTCACGCCTTCTGGATCGCGACCGGATCGCCTATCTTCCGCTTGAAACCGCACACCCGGATCTGTTTCATCTCTTGAACCTGCGCGCAGTTCTGGGCTTGCGGTCCTGTATCAACACCGTTTGCCGCATGCTGAACCCGGGCGCGGCCCAATCCAGCGTCCAAGGTGTGTTTCACCCGTCGTACCGCCTGCTGCAAGCGCACGCGGCCGCCCTGCTGAACTGGGATAACCTGACTGTGATAAAAGGCGGTGGCGGTGAATTCGAGCGTCATCCCGGTAAGGAAATCGCCGCCTTCGGGCTTCGACGTGGCGAGGTCTGGGAAGAAAACTTCGCCCCAAGGCCACACGCGCCGCGCAGGTTGTCCTCGACCACGTCGCCGGACCTGCGCGTTGCGCTGACGGAAACACCCATAACGGCCTTTGAGACCGACATCATCATCGGCACGGCAGCCCTTGCGCTGGATTGCCTCGGGGTGCGGGAACCCGACGCCCAGGCAAGGGCGCTGTGGGAAGGGGATTGCCAACGAGTTTGCAGTGCGGCGCTTGGTTAGGCGTTGGGTATGAATGTACCATCCTCCATGCCGCGCCTGAAAAGCTATCGTTTTCCTCGCGGGATCGTCGCCTATGCCGTCTGGGTCTACCATCGCGGCGCGCTCACCACGGCAGATGTCAAGGATATTCTCGTTCAGCCACAGCGGTACGCCAAGGCTGCAAGGCGTTTCCTAGCAAGGCTGATCGACCAGTTCGGTGAACCTCGTGTCGTGATCACGGACAAGTTGCGCAGCAAATTCAAGCCGATCTGAGACCTGGCGCCGGACGCGGGCCATCGCGCGCGCAAGGGCTTGAACAACCGGATCGAAGGATCGCATCGGCCGACCCGAAAGTGAGGGAAACTTATGGAGCGGTTCAAATCGCCCCGACAGGCACAGAGATTTCTGGCTACACATAATCAGATCAACACCGTCTTTCGCGCCCGACGCTATCAACCCTCCGCCATCTCATACCGCCGCGCTAGGGCCGATGCTTTCGACCTCTGGGGATGCTATGCCACTGAAATGACCGCCTGACTGGCCGAGGCCTCGCTCCTCGCAAATAGGCGAAAACGCGTTGGCGATCTCGGTTCCCGCATAGACCGGGGACGAGGCAACCGCGAAAGCGGACAAACAGGCAAGCTGGGGGCAGTATGCAGCAACTCAGGGCGACCGGTCGCAATGCGATCTTCTCAGGACGATGGGCTGGCTGGTCGTCAAGCGGCAGGGTGCGCGCGGGCGCGTCACCGAATACCGGATGGATATCGAAAAGATCCTGCGCACGACGAGGTGAAGGACGACAATGTCGTGCCCCTGCCGGTCGGGGCATCGCGCGGCGGGGCAGGGGGGGCCGAGGCCCCTTTGCCCGATCTGTCGGACGGCCCGGAGTGGGGGACGGTCCAGCTTTTCTGCACGACGAAGATCAGACCCTGTTCAACGCGTGGTTTCCGGCCTTGTCCCGGCGGGGACGCGAAACCGGCCCCGATGGCGACAAGTTGATCCTGCTTGCCCCCAGCCGGTTCCACGCCGATTATGTCGACACCCATATCCGCACCCGTCTTCTCTATGCCTGCCAATCCGTGGACAAGACCGTCGACGAGGTGGTGATCAGACACCAACGCGGGCGCTAGAGACTATTTCGCCGTCCTGTCCCTGCACTGCCGGTCGACCATTCGCTGCACCATCGGGGCAAAGTGCCAGAAGTCCGGGGTTTCCATGTCGTCGCGTTTGCCCGCATCGTCCAGATATCGCACCGCGACGATCTGTTTCAGGTTGGGATTCTGTTCGAACACGGCGACCTCGTCGGGGGTCATGGGACCGCCCTGTAGCATCAGGGAATGCACCGATGCCGCACTGAGCCGGTCGAAATAGGTGGGTTTGGTGGCGCAGAGATAGCGTTTCGCGGCGACATGAAAGCGCACGCAATCGGTGATCACGCTGGGAAAGAACCGCTCCAGCACCGCGGCGCCCGCGTCTTCGTGGTGCCGGTCTTCGGTGTCGTCCATCGAGAAGGTGCCGAACTCGGACGTGAAATGGCCGATGTCGTGCAGAAGGGCGCCGACGATGATTTCCTCGGGCTGGCCATTCTGTTCGGCGATGGTGGCGCCCTGCAACATATGTTCGGCCATGGTGACGGGTTCGCCCAGATATTCCTCGTCCCCGCGGCGTTCGAAAATACCGCCGATGAAGTCGACGATCGTGTCGGGGGTCAGGCTGTCGATATCGGGTTTCATTCCGCGGCCTCCTGCGTCTGGGCGCGGCACATCGCGGCATAGGTCGAACGCAGCCCGTCCTTGTCGGAATAACAGCCCTGAAGCCAGCGCGTGCCAGTGCCGGAATAGGCTTTGCGCGCGTGCAGGACGCGGGTGTTGTCCACCACGAAGCTTTCGCCGGGGTCCAGCCGGAAGGTGACTTCCATGGCGGGATCGTCAATGATTTCACCGAACCGGCGATAGGCGGCGTAGTAGGCGTCCATCTCGTCAAACGGCACGTCGGTGACGGCGCCAAGCGAGCGGTTGTTGAACCGCACCCCGATCAGTTCACCATCCGGGGCCAGTTCGATCATCGGACGGCGGCTTTGCAGGCAAACGCCATCTTCACCCGCATATTCGAACCGGGCGCAATAGGTGGACAGCACGCGGAAATAGTCAGGGTTTTCATCCCGCAGACGCCTGGCGCAGGCAAAGCCATCGACCACCATGTTTTCCCCCCCGGCGGCCGAGCTTTCAAGGCAGTAAAGCACCTGCACCGACGGCACCGGGTCGCGATAGGGGTTGTCGGTATGGGCCTGAAGCCCCAGCCCGGTGAAGGCCAGGTTGGTGGGGTTCACCTCGGTGCGGACCTCGAACTTGCGGCCGTAATTGGTTTCACGCACATATCCGAACAGATCAACCACCTTGAACAGCGCGCCGTCTTCGACCGGGCCGCCTTCCAGCTTGCCGAAACCATAGCGATTGACCAGCGCCAGCCAGTCGCGCCGGGCGGTTGCGTCCTGTGACACGGTGGTGAAATCGCCCACCGGCACGTCGCCCATCAGGCTTGCGTCCCACGGCTCTGTTCCGGCGCGAAGCCAGCCTTTGTCTGCCGGGGCAGGGCGGTCATAGGCGTTGGCGACCAGCCAGCCCGCGTCATAGGTCACGGTCTTGCCTTCGGGCGTGAAGGTTACGTTGACCGCATTCCCGGCGATGGTTGCGTCAGATATCGCCGTGTCCGAAGGGATGTCGCGCAGGGCAACAAGGCGTTGACCATTGCCGGGCGCGCGGGTGTCGTCGTCCCACGCATTGTCCCGCAGCCAGATGGCGTGGAACCGCAAGGGGCCGTCGGGGGTGGTCAGGGTCAGGATCTGCCCTGTCGGGTCAAGTGTGGCATCAAGCATCGCGCGTCGCTTTCCTGTGAAGTGTTTGATGGTGACAGTGTCCCCCGTTTGATGGATAAGCACAATTTAGAGGAAACGCATCTGAGATACGGAACGGCTTATGGTTCACACGCCCTTGTCCAACCTGCCGCTGGATTGGGTCCGCGCGTTTGAGGCGGCAGGGCGCACCGGCAGTTTCACCGCCGCCGCCGCGGAAACCGGTCTGACCCAGGCCGCGATCAGCCAGCGGATCGCCAACCTTGAGGCCCGGTTGGGCGCAACCCTGTTTATTCGCCAGCCGCGCGGTGTCGTCCTGTCTGTCGAAGGCGAGGCGTGGTTGCCTTATGTCACCCATGCGCTTGGCACGTTGCGCCAAAGCTCGGAAGAGCTGTTCGGCATTCAGCGGCGGCGGGTGACGGTCTGGGCTAGTGCCTCGGTCCTTGAGTTGTGGATCGCGCCCCGTCTGGCCGGGTTGTCACTGGGCGATCAGGTGGAGCTGTCGTTCAAGACCATGGTGCTGGCGTCCGAGGACGGGCCGGGAACGGCCGGGGTGCGGGTGCGATACGGCAATGGCGACTGGGATATCGCTCATCGTGCCCGCCTGTTTGACGAGGTGCTGACGCCGGTTGCGGCGCCCATGCTGTTGAAAACGGCAGGGCAGGGGGGCTGGCTGGATTTGCCGCGTCTAGGCCTGTCGGGGCCGCGCGTGGGCTGGCACGACTGGGCCAAGGTCACGGGGGATGCGCCGACACCGGTGCCGCTGGTGCGGTTCGACACGTTCACCGCCGCGCTGTCGGCGGCCGAGGCTGGTGCGGGCGTTCTGCTGGCGTCGCTTCCGCTGGTGCAGGGGGCGCTTGCGGCAGGGCGGCTCTCGCGCCTGTCCGATGCCGCGTTGCCGTCCGAAAATTCCTATTGGATGGTGGCCGAAGACCGCGACGTGACCCGCCGCCAGTGGGAGGTGCTGAGCCGCCAGTTCTGCGCTTGACCTTACGTAAGGTAAGACTACCCAAGACGCATTTTCTTGCGGCATTCCGTGCCATCCCCCGTTAAAAGGCGCGTGACCGGGTGATGAAAGGGCCAGTGTTCGGGTGAAAGATACGACCGTGACCACACAGATCCGCTTTGCCGCTGTCGATCATCTGATCGACGGACGGGCGATTCTGTCCGGCGTGTCACTGGACCTGACCGCGCGGCGCATTGGTGTCATCGGACGCAACGGATCGGGCAAGACGACATTCGCGCGGGTGCTGGCGGGGTTGATCACGCCAAGCGCGGGGGCGGTCACAATCGACGGGATCGACCCGGCGAAGGATCGGCGCGCGGCGCTGTCGCTGGTGGGCATCCTGTTTCAGAACCCCGATCACCAGATTATCTTTCCGACCGTGATCGAGGAGGTCGCGTTCGGTTTACGCCAGCTTGGGGTTGATGATCCCGAGGCGCAGGCGGGGGCGGTGCTGGATCAGTTCGGCAAGGCCCATTGGCGCGACGCCCACGTCAACACCCTGTCGCAGGGGCAAAAGCAGCTTGTGTGCCTGATGTCGATCCTTGCAATGGCGCCGCGCATCCTGATCCTGGACGAACCGTTTGCCGGGCTGGATATTCCCACCCGGATGCAACTGGCCCGGTATCTGAGCCATTATGACGGCACGCTTGTGCATGTGTCGCACGATCCCGGCGATCTGGCGGATTACGATCAGGTTCTGTGGCTTGAGCGGGGCGCGCTGCAAGGGCAGGGGGCGGCGGCGGATGTGCTGGGTGCCTTCACCGACGAGATGACGCGGCAGGGAGAGAGCGATGATATCTCTGACCTCGCCCGTTAGGACGCGCGCCCATGACTGGCCTGCCGGGGCAAAGCTGGCGGCGCTGTGTCTGGCGACCGTCGC
>JAUHWP010000125.1 GCA_030424645.1 Alphaproteobacteria bacterium | reverse complement strand
CGATTGATGGTGCGCGGGCCGTCGGACTTCGCTTTCACCCCACACGCGGGGCGATGTCGATCGGGGAAAGCGATGGCGGTCTGCCGCCCGATATGCTGGTCGAAGATGAACGCGCCATCCTTGACGATTGCATCCGCGTGATCGACGCGTTCCACGATCCATCGGTCGGCGCGATGGTGCGGGTGGGTGTGGCACCGTGCTCTCCGTTTTCTGTCAGTCGCGACCTGATGCGGGACGCAGCCCTTCTGGCACGTGACAAAGGGGTGATGCTGCACACCCATCTGGCGGAGAATGACGAGGATATCGCCTATAGCCAAGCGCAGTTCGGGTGCCGCCCCGGACAATATGCTGAGGATCTTGGTTGGGTTGGCGACGATGTATGGCATGCCCATTGTGTCAAGCTGGACAGCACCGAGATCGACCTGTTCTCGCACACCCGCACCGGGGTCGCGCATTGCCCGTGCTCCAATTGTCGGCTCGGTTCCGGGATCGCACCTGTGCGGCAGATGTGGGACGCGGGTGTCAAGGTTGGGCTGGGCGTGGACGGCTCTGCCTCGAACGATCAGGGCAATCTGATTGACGAGGCACGGCAGGCCATGCTGTTGCAGCGCGTGGCGTTCGGGGCCGACAAGATGAGCGCCCGCGAAGTCTTGCGCATAGCCACCCGTGGCGGGGCCGAGGTTCTGGGGCGGCTCGATTGTGGCCAGATCGCCGTCGGCAAACGCGCCGACATCGCGATTTGGGATATATCGGGACTGGAGTCGGCAGGGAGCTGGGACCCGGCGGCGCTGGTCCTTGCCGGGCCGCGACAGGTGCGCGACCTGTTCGTCGAAGGGCGCCAGATCGTGCGCGACGGTCGGATGACGACGATTGATTTGCCACGCGTGATCGAAGATCAGAACAGGTTGGCGGCCCGCCTTGCAGGATGAATGGCCGCCCAATGCGTTTTGCCTTGGGCGTCTTTTTCTGCTATGATCATCGGTATTTTAGAACCTCTCACACGCGGATATTGCCGCAGGAAGGATGGGCTCACCATGCTTTCCGTAATGAGTGACAAGACATTTTTAGCACTGGCTGCGGCCCTTGGTTACGGGGTCGCGACCATTTTGATAAAACACGTTTCTTATGGCTTTGCGCTGCTGCCTCTGGTGCTGCTGGTCGCGGTTTTGGCGGGCACAGTCGTATCTGAAGTGCTGTTGCTTAAACAAGTCGAGCTTGGCCTTGCCTATATCGCGATCATCGCCACCGAATCCCTGCTTGTGCTGGGCTATTCCTTCGCCATTGGCGAAGGTCTGTCTCGGCAGGAATTGGCCGGGGCCGTTTTTGTCCTGTTCGGGGTGGCGCTGGTCAGCTTTTAAGACAGGTGCCATTCGCCCAGACGGCTTTGATCGCGCGGTCATCCCCCATCATGATGGTGGGAAAGACGGCTTGCCATATGTCCTCGGCGCGCGCCGCGCGCTGGGCGATGGCCTGTGTCGAGGCAAGGTCGATCACGGCAAGGTCGGCATCGGTTCCCACTTCCAGTGTGCCGATCCTGTCCTCCATGCGAAGGGTGCGGGCTGACCCTTCGGTCGCCAGCCACCAAAGCTGGGCGGGATGCAGCGGGTGGCCGCGCAGTTGCGCGACCTCATAGGCTGCCGCCATCGTGCGCAGCATCGAAAAGGATGATCCGCCACCCGTGTCGGTGGCCAGCCCGATCCGGTGGCCCTGTTCCATCAGGCCCGCCATGTCGAACAGGCCCGAGCCGATGAACATGTTCGAGGTTGGGCAGTGGATCAGGCTGGCATCCACTTCCCGAATGCGGTCGCGTTCACGGTCGGTCAGGTGGATGGCATGGCCCAACAGCGCACCCGGCCCCAAAAGGCCGTGGCGTTCATAGACATCCAGATAATCGCGCGCGTCGGGAAACAGGTCCGCGACCCAGGCGATTTCTTCGTGCTGTTCGCTGATATGTGTCTGCATCAACACCTCGGGGTGTTCGGCCCAGAGCGAGCCGAGCGCGGCCAGTTGGTCGGGCGTTGATGTGGGGGCGAACCGGGGCGTGATGACATAGGACAAGCGATCCGTTCCATGCCAGCGCTCCAGCAAGGCCTTGCTGTCATCATAGGCGCTTTGCGCCGTGTCTTGCAGGCTGTCAGGTGCGTTGCGATCCATGCAGGTCTTGCCGCCCAGCACCCGCAGCCCGCGCGTTGCGGCGGCCGTGAAATAGGCATCGACGCTTTCGGGATGGATGGTGCAATAGCTGACCGTGGTCGTGGTGCCCGCCGCGATGACAAGATCGAAATAAGTCTCGGCGATGTCGCGGGCATGGTCGGGGTCGCCGAACCGGCTTTCTTCGGGGAAGGTATAGCTGTTCAGCCAGTCGATCAGACGCTTGCCCCATGACGCGATGATGGCGGTTTGGGGGTAATGCGCATGCGCATCGACGAAGCCGGGCGAAATCAGGGCATCACCGTAATCCGTCACCTTTGCCTGTGGGTATCTCGATCGCAGATCGTGCGCCGATCCGACCTCGGCGATCTTGCCGTTCTCGATGGCCACGGCACCCTGAGCTTCATGTATCACGCTGTCGGGCAGGTGTTCTTTGAACGGATTGGCGGTGAAGCGGATGGTCTGTCCCAGTAGAAGCTGCATGTCGTGCCTTTCGCAGTCGCCACCGGGCAGGCTAGGGTCTGAAATTTAACGTGGCAATGGGTTTCTTGCGGTTCCATTGCGTCCGGCCTTGTCCTATGTTCGCGCTGACCAAAGCGGAGGGCCTCGTGATGCTGGACGATCAACATAGCGACGATGCACTCGAAGAAGGGGACTATGAGCTGGACAAGGAAGTGTTCCAGCCGGTTCTGGCAGCGCTGGAGGCTGAGGATTCAGAGGCGCTGATCCGGGCGCTGGAACCCGTCCACGCCGCCGACATCGCTGACATCCTTGAACAGTTGGGGCATGACGAACGTGTCGCGCTTGTGCGTCTTTATGGCGGTGAGCTGGACGGCGAAATCCTGTCCGAACTCGATGAAGGGTTGCGCGAAGAAATCGTCGGCGCCATGTCGCCCGAGGTTCTGGCGGACGCCGTCCGAGAGCTTGAGACCGACGATGTCGTCGACCTGATTGAAGACCTGGACGAGCCGCAGACGGCGGCCGTTCTGGGCGCGCTGGACAAAGACGACCGGGCTGTGGTCGAGCAGTCTCTGTCCTATCCCGAGGAATCGGCGGGCCGCCTTATGCAGCGTGAGCTGGTGTTCGTGCCCGAGCATTGGGATGTCGGACAAACCATTGATTTTCTGCGTAATCAGGAAGACCTGCCGGAACAGTTCTATCACGTCATCCTGGTCGACCCCCGGATGCGCCCGACGGGGTATGTGACGCTGGGTCGCCTGATGGGCAGCGGGCGCAGGGTCAAGATGGCCGATATCGTGGAAGACAGCTTTCGCACCATCCCCGTGATGCAGGACGAAGGCGAGGTGGCATATGCCTTCAACCAGTATCACCTGATCTCGGCCCCGGTGGTCGATGCCGATGACCGGCTTGTGGGCGTGATTACCATCGACGACGCGATGGTCATTCTGGACGAAGAACATGAAGAGGACATCATGCGTCTGGCCGGTGTCGGCGAAAGCAGCCTGTCGGACCGCGTGATCGACACCACCAAGCGGCGGTTTCCCTGGCTGGCGGTGAACCTTGTGACCGCTATTCTGGCCTCTTTGGTGATCGCACAGTTCGAGGACGTGATTGCACAATTCGTGGCGCTGGCCGTCCTGATGCCGATCGTGGCCTCGATGGGTGGGAACGCGGGGACGCAATCGTTGACGGTTGCCGTGCGCTCGCTGGCCACGAAAGACCTGACCTCGGCCAACGTGTGGCGGGTGATCCGGCGCGAGGCCACCGTGGGGCTGATCAACGGGTTGATCTTTGCCGTGGTCATGGGGGTCGTGGGTGTGGCGTGGTTCGGCACGCCCTTGCTGGGCGTCGTGATCGCCATCGCGATGGTCGTTAATCTTGTGGTCGCGGGTCTGGCGGGGGTTATCATCCCGGTTGTGCTGGAACGCCTCGACATCGACCCTGCGCTGGCATCCGGCGCGTTTGTGACAACGGTTACGGATGTTGTGGGCTTCTTCGCCTTCCTTGGACTTGCAGCGGTGATGCTTCTTTGATGGTTGACCTGGATGATCTGAAAAACACGAAGGCCGCGGCGCGCAAGGCCGCCTTTGCGCGCCGGAAAGACGTGCATAGCGAGGCACGGTCCGCAGCGGGTGTGGCGCATCTTCTGTCCGTCGTGACCCAGCACAAGGGCAAGGCGCTGTCGGGTTACATGCCGATCCGCACCGAAATCACCCCGGTTCCGGTGATGGCGGCAATGGCTGCGCATGGGCCGGTTGGTGTGCCGGTTATCGGTGAGCTGGGCGAGGCGCTGCGCTTTGCGCTCTGGACCCCGGACTGCGAGATGATCGAGGGCACCTTTGGCGCGTTTATCCCGGCGGCGCGGCAGTTTGTCGATCCCGAGGTTCTGATCGTCCCCTTGCTGGCGTTTGACCGCAAGGGTGGGCGTCTGGGCTATGGTGGTGGGTTTTACGACCGGACGCTGGAAGGGCTTCGGGCGAAGCGACCCACGCTTGCCATCGGCTATGCCTACAGCGCGCAAGAGGTTGACGCGGTGCCGCTGGAACCCACGGATCAGCGGTTGGACGTGATCGTTACCGAAGACGGCGTGCATTGGGTGTAATCCCAATGCTTTACCTTGCCCTTTCGGATGATCCGCCCTAGGGCTTGAACCATGAAGATACTTTTTCTTGGCGATATCATGGGGCGCGCTGGCCGGCGTGCCGTGAGCGAACGGCTGAAGGGGCTGCGCGCGGCGTGGAAGCTGGATTTCGTGGTCGTGAACGGTGAGAACGCGACCGGCGGGGCCGGACTGACCGCGGCGCACGCGCGCACCGTTCTGGAGGCTGGCGCGGACGTGATCACGCTGGGCGATCATGCGTTCGATCAGCGCGAAATGCTGACCTTCTGCGAACAGGAACCGCGGATCATCCGCCCCCTGAACTATGCAAAGGATGCCCCCGGAACGGGCGCGCGGGTGTTTGCGGACGCACGAGGGCGCAAGATTCTGGTCACGCAGGTCTTGGGGCAGGTGTTCATGAAACGCCCGTTTGACGACCCGTTTTCGGCGGTGGACACGGTGCTGAAACGCCACCCGCTCGGCGGCGCGGTTCAGGCGACGCTGGTGGATGTGCATTGCGAAGCCACGTCCGAAAAGATGGGCATGGGCCATTGGTGCGACGGGCGGGCCAGCATCGTTGTCGGCACGCATACCCATGTGCCCACGGGCGATGCGCAAATCCTGCCCAAAGGCACGGCGTTTCAGTCGGATGCCGGCATGTGCGGCGATTATGACAGCGTGATCGGGATGCAGAAGGAAGAGCCGATGCGCCGGTTCATCACGGGCATGCCGAAAAGCCGCTTCACCCCCGCCAATGGCGAGGCCACCCTGTCAGGCCTTTACGTCGAAACCGACGACCGCACCGGGCGTGCCACGCGTGTTCAAATGATCCGTGAAGGCGGGCGGTTGGTGCAATCGACTCCGCTCGATCTTGCCTGACCCCAATGCCCGGCCGGGACACCTGGCCTGGCAGGCTGTGAGCGGCGCAGATGGTTGACCGCCCTGGCCGCACCCCTGATGAAAACCACGCTTGCTCAACGGCCCCGCTCCGGGCAAGACTGCACTGACGAACCGAACAGGGACACTCCATGGGCCTATTTGAATTTGGCGATATGACATTGGCGGTGCTTTCGCTGTTCGTGGTTGCAGGTATGTTCGTGATGTTCCTGCGCGAAACTTTCCCGACCGAGGTTGTCGCCATCGGGGGTGTGGCGATCATGTTGATCGTCGGCATTCTGGACTATCAGCAAGGCTTGCAGGTCCTGTCGAACCCCGCCCCATGGACCATCGCGGGCATGTTCATCGTGATGGGCGCGCTGGTGCGCACCGGTGCGCTGAACTGGTTCACCCTGATCGCCGAGCGCCGGGCCGAGAAAAGCCCGGTGATCGCCCTGTCTGCCCTGATGGGGTTTGTCGTTGTCGCCTCGGCCTTCGTGTCCAACACGCCGGTCGTGGTGGTGATGATCCCGGTCTTTGTCCAACTTGCCAAGAAAATCGGCACGTCGGCGTCAAAACTGCTGATCCCGCTCAGCTACGGCGCCATTCTGGGGGGGACGCTGACCCTGATCGGCACTTCGACGAACCTGCTGGTCGATGGTGTGGCACGCGCCAACGGCCTGACGGCCTTCACGATTTTCGAAGTGACGCCGCTGGGTATCGCGCTGGTGGCATGGGGCATGATCTATATCTATTTCATCGCCCCCCGGATCCTGCCTGAACGTGACAGCATGGCCTCGCTTCTGTCAGACCGGTCGCGCAAGAAGTTCTTCACCGAAGCGGTGGTTCCGCCCGATAGCAACCTGATCGGGCGCGAGGTGAATGGTGTGCAGTTGTTCAAACGCGATGGTGTGCGGTTGGTCGACGTGGTGCGCGGCGATGCCTCGCTCCGGCGCAATCTGGATGGGGTCAGGTTGCAGGTTGGTGACCGGGTGGTCTTGCGCACCGCAATGACCGAACTGCTGAGCCTGCAACGCGACAAAAGCCTGAAACGCGTCGACCAGGTGTCGGCGGTCGAAACCACCACCGTCGAGGTTCTGATCACCCCCGATTGCGGCATGGTCGGCAAGCAGTTGGGGCGGATGCGCCTGCGCCGCCGCTATGGTGTTTACCCTTTGGCGGTGCACCGCAAGAACCAGAATATCGGGCGGCAGCTTGACGATCTGGTGGTGCGTGTGGGCGACACGCTGCTGTTGGAAGGTGCGCCTGAAGACATTCAACGGCTGGCGCAGGACATGAACCTGCTGGACGTGTCAAAGCCCTCGGCACGCGAATACCGCCGCGGACATGCGCCCATCGCCATCGGGGCGCTGGTCGGCCTGGTCGTGCTTGCCGGTCTGGGCGTTGCGCCGATCTTCTATCTGACGGTGCTGGCGGTGGCGCTGGTGCTGCTGACGCGGTGCATCGACGCGGACGAGGCGTTCGGGGCGGTCGACGGGCGTCTGCTTGTGCTGATCTTCTCGATGCTGGCCATTGGCGCGGGGCTGGAAAACTCGGGGGCGGTCAGCCTTATCGCGGAAAGCGTGGCACCGCTTCTGGGTAATCTGCCGCCGTTCCTGATCGTCTGGGCGATCTATCTGCTAACTTCGCTGTTGACCGAGCTTGTATCGAACAACGCTGTCGCCGTGGTTGTGACGCCGATTGCCATTGGCCTTGCCAATGCGCTGGGGCTGGACCCACGGCCACTGGTCGTCGCGGTAATGGTGGCGGCCTCGGCCAGTTTCGCAACCCCGATCGGATACCAGACCAATACGCTGGTCTATGGTCCGGGGGGTTATAAGTTCTCGGACTTCCTGAAGGTCGGCATTCCGCTGAACCTGTCGGTGGGACTGCTGGCGTCGGCTCTGATCCCGGTCATCTGGCCGCTGTAAGGCGCCCAGCACGATTCAAAGCGGCCAGAAGACCAGAATGGCGGGGATCGAGACAGCAACGACCAGCACCTCCAGCGGCATGCCCATGCGCCAGTAATCACCAAAGCGATAGCCGCCGGGGCCAAGGATCAGCGTGTTGTTCTTGTGCCCGATCGGGGTCAGGAACGCACAGCTTGCCGCAACGGCGACCGCCATCAGGAACGGGTCGGGGTTCTTGCCAAGGGTTTGGGCCATCTGGATGCCCACCGGGGCGGCGACGATGGTTGTGGCGGTGTTGTTCAGCACGTCCGACAGGGTCATCGTGACGATCATCAGAACCGTCAAGACGGCCCAGGCCGGCATTCCCTGCGTGATCCCCACCAGCGCGTTTGCGATCAATTCCGTGCCGCCCGACGTTTCCAGCGCCGCCCCAAGCGGGATCATCGACCCAAGCAGCACGACCACCGGCCATTCGATGTGCGAATAA
>JAUHWP010000124.1 GCA_030424645.1 Alphaproteobacteria bacterium | reverse complement strand
CCCCTAAAATATTATTGTGCATTAAGGAAACAATAGTAGCACAGAAGCACCTTTGTTCAAAATGGCGACGCAGTTACCGGGCGCGTCCGACGATGATCCAGCGGATAGGGCCTACCGCAACGTATAGGTCCGCGTGGTGCCGTCGTCGCTGGTCAGGGTGGCCTGATCGCCGTCGATCATCACGTCCAGACACCCGGATGAGCGCATCGGCTCGGGCGTCGGTTCGGTCAGGGTGCGGCAGTATTTGCCATCTTCGACCGTCCACGTTCCGCCGAACTGCATGGCGTCGTTGCCGCCGCTGATGGTGCCATCGGGTTCCAGTTTGATCGCCAGACCGGTTTCACCCACGAAGGATTTTCCGGCCAGTTGCTGGAACAGGGGGTCCTGGCTGTCGCTTTGGGCCATCGCGGCAGGGGCGGCGGCCAGAAGCGTGCACAGGACGGCGGTCGTTTTCAAAGGGCACATCTTGGAAAGCTCCGATATCGGTTCATCTGGTTCCAGCTAACGGCGTTATGCCTGTCAGGTGCAAGCACATTTCCAGCGACAAACCCGCGCATCGCGGTGTGCGGCTACAGCGGGCGGATTTTCAGGATCGCCACCCGGTTGCCATCGCGTTTCAAGACCTCGAACCGGAAGCCGTGGAAGGAAAAGACCTGTCCTTCATTCGGAATCATCTGGGCTTCGTGGATGACCAGACCGGCAATGGTGTTGGCTTCGTCATCGGGCAGGTTCCAGTCGTTGGCCCGGTTGATGTCGCGGATCGTGACGGCCCCATCGACGACGTAGTTGCCATCGGCGTTGCGTTTGATTTCCGGTTCGGTCTGAACGTCGAACTCGTCGGTGATCTCGCCCACGATTTCTTCCAGGATATCCTCAAGCGTGATCAGACCTTCCAGCGACCCGTATTCATCCACCACCAACGCAAAATGGGTGTGGCGGCGCAGGAACTGGCGCATCTGGTCATCGAGCGTGGTGGTTTCGGGGATGAAATAGGGTTTCATCGCCACCTGAAGCACGTCGAATTCCTCGATCGGTTTTCCTTCGGCCTGGGCCATATACATGGCGCGGCTCAGGTCCTTGGCGTGGATGACACCGATGATGTTTTCAGGCTCGTCGCGATAAACCGGCAGGCGCGTGTGGCGCGAGGCCAGGATCTGCTCCAGCACCTCGATGGCGGGGGCCGAGGCGTCGATCATCTCGATCTGGCTGCGATGCAGCATGATTTCCTCGACCACGCGGTCGCCCAGATCCAGCGCGCCCAGAAGCCGGTCGCGGTCCTCTTTTTCCACCGCACCTTCGGAATGGCCCAGCGCGATCGCGCCCATGATCTCTTCCCGCACTGCCAGAATATGGCTGTCCGGGTCGGTTTTCACGCCAAACAGGCTCAGCAACCCGCGCGTGATCACGCGCACCGCCGCCACGATGGGGGAAAACACCAGGATCACGATGGAAATCGGGCCAGAGGCTTTCGCCGCCGCGTCCTCGGGCCGGGTGATGGCATAGGTCTTGGGCAATACCTCGGCGAAGATCAGGACCAGCAGGGTCATGACAAGGGTGGCCAGCGCCACGCCGCTGTCGCCAAACAGACGGGTAAACAGCGCCGTCGCCAGCGAGGCGGCCAGAATATTCACAAGGTTGTTGCCCAGAAGGACCGAGCCGATCAGACGCTCGTTATCCTCGGTGATCGACAGGGCGCGTTCGGACCCCCGGTCGCCCCGGTCGGCGCGTGACCTGAGCTTCCCGCGCGAGGCCGCCGTCAGCGCCGTTTCCGACCCGGAAAAGAAGGCAGACAAAACAAGAAGGGCCGCAATCGCGGCGCTGCTGATCCAAAATCCGGTATCCATGATGTTCCTGATTGCCTTTCGCTTTTCCTGTTAGTCTTATGTAGGGCAACGCCTATGCTTTCAAGGGATCGGCAGGAAAGGGGTGCAGATGGGCCTGGTCACAGAGGAGCTTTCCCGGTTTGCCGTCGGGTCGGTCAAGGGCGGTGCGGGGCATGACGCGCGCGAGATGATGGCGTTGTCGCTGCTGGATTGGGCCACCGTCACCATGGCCGGGGTCGCTGAACCCGTGGCACGGATCACACGGGAAATGGCGGTCGATGATGGCGGTGACGCGCAGGCCAGCGTGGCGGGGCTTGCCCGGAAACTGCCGGCGCGGGCGGCGGCGATGGTCAACGGCAGCACCTCGCACGCGCTGGATTACGATGATACGCATTTCGCCCATATCGGGCACCCGTCCGTCGCCGTGGTGCCGGCCGCGCTTGCCATCGCGGAATGGATCGAGGCACCGGGCGCAGACCTGCTGGATGCCGCGCTGGTCGGCGCCGAAGGGTCGATTCGCATGGGGCGCTGGCTGGGCCGCAGCCACTATCAGGCGGGGTTTCACCAGACCGCGACCGCCGGTGCCTTCGGGGCAACCCTCGCGGCCGGGCGATTGCTCGCGCTGAGTTCCGGGCAGATGGCACAGGCGCTTGGATTATGCGCCACCCGCGCCGCCGGGTTGAAAAGCCAGTTCGGCACGATGGGCAAGCCTTATCACGCGGGACTGGCGGCCCAGACCGGGGTCGAGGTCGCGCGCGCTGCCAAGGCCGGGTTCGTTTCGGCCCCCAACGGGGTGGAAGGACCGCAAGGGTTTGGCCCCACCCATGCCGCTCAGGCGGATGACGGCGCCTTTGCCGGGCTTGGGCAGCACTGGGACATCCTGACCATCAGTCACAAGTTCCATGCCTGTTGCCATGGCACCCATGCCATGCTTGAGGCGTTGGCCCAGATCGACTGCGCGGCACCCGAAGTGGCCGAGCTACAGCTCTGGACCCATCCACGCTGGATGAGCGTGTGCAACATTCCGCATCCGAAGACCGGGCTTGAGGTCAAATTTTCCTATGCCCATTGCGCCGCGATGGCCTTGTCAGGCGTCGACACCTCGGCGCTGGACAGTTTCTCGGACGAGATTGCGCGCGACAGGTTCCTGACCGCGCTGGCCTCGCGGGTGCATGTTGTCGCGGATGACAATATTGCGGAAACCGCCGCGCGGGTCGAGGTGACGTTGCACTCCGGTGCGGTGCGTAGTGCAGAATACAATCTGAACCGGGTGATCGGCATCGACGCCCGGCGCGCAAAGCTCGAGGCCAAGAGCCGGGCGTTGCTGGGCGAGCGGGCCGATGCGTTGATCGACGCGGTCGGGTCGCTGCCCGATGTGCCGAAGCTGTGCGCCCTGCTGCGGTCGGCATAAGCGCGAAAGGCAGGGCACGGCCCCGCCTTTCTTCATTGCCTGTCGTTACCTGTGATGGTTATGACATGATGTCATAAGCGCGTTCGCCATGGGCCGACAGGTCAAGCCCGTTGGTCTCGGTCTCAAGATCGACGCGCAGGGGCAGGGCCAGTCCGACCAGCTTCACCAGCAACACGGTGACAAGCGCGGTGAACGCACCGACAATGACCAACGCACCGATTTGTGCCAGCCAGCTTCCCTGGCCGAAGACGGCGATCATGATGGTGCCGAAAATCCCGCCTACGCCATGCACTGCGAACACGTCCAGCGTATCGTCGATGTTCAGCTTGTTGCGGATCAGGTTCACCGCTTCCTGGCAGATGATCCCGGCGACGCCGCCGATGATCAGCGCGGCGATGGGGCCGACAAAACCCGATGCGGGCGTGATCGAGGCGAGGCCCGCAATCGTGCCGGTGACGATGCCGACAAGGCTGGCCTTGCCGTATTTGATCCGCTCCCACACAGCCCAGGACAGCGATGCGGTTGCCGCCGAGATATGGGTGACGGTAATCGCCATGGCCGCCCCGCCATCGGCAGCCAGTTGCGAGCCGCCATTGAAACCGAACCAGCCAACCCACAACATCCCTGCGCCCATGAACACCATCCACGGGGCGTGGGGCGGGGTGGTGCGGTGCTTGCGCGGGCCAAGCAGGATTGCGACGATCAACGCGGCGATGGCCGCGGTTTCATGCACGACGATGCCGCCTGCAAAATCGCGCGTCCCCACATCGCCGAAGATGCCCCCGTCAGACAGCGCGCCGCCGCCCCAGATCCAGTGCACCACGGGCGCATAGCACAGCAGCATCCACAGGCCTGAGAACGTCATGACAAAGCCAAAGCCGATCCGTTCGACATAGGCGCCGACGATCAGCGCCGGGGTGATGATCGCGAAGGTCATCTGGAAGGCAAAAAACAGAACCTCGGGCAGGGTGCCCGACAGGCTGTCTGTTGTAACCCCAGACAGGAACGCCTTGTCCAGACTGCCGAACCAGCCGTGGGTCGCGTCGCCAAAGGCGATGGTGTACCCGAAGGCCAGCCACAGGACGCTCATCAGGCAGGCAATGGCATAGACATGCATGAACACGCTGAGCACGTTGCGCGCGCGCACCAGCCCGCCATAGAAAAGCGCCAGTCCCGGCAGCGACATGAACAGCACAAGTGCCGTCGCCACGATGATCCAAGCCGTATCTGCCCCGTTCATTGTGTTCTCCTCACACAGGTTTTGCTGCCGCTTTTACTGGCGTAAAGGGGCGCAGGGCGGGACGAATTCAGCGGAATAAACGGGCAGATCGGGGCGGAAAACACGAGCTGCCCAAAATATGGGCGGAAAACAGGGTGGCTTGATTGCGATCAGGGCGAATGGCGAACAGGCAATTCAGCGCGCGCCCAATTTCAGGGCGGCGTCGTGCAGAAGCGAAAGCGCGTGGGTTGCGGCGGCCCTGCGCACGCTTGCGCGACCGATTGCCCCGAACTCGACGGTCTGGGTCAGGCACCCGTCGGACGTCGCCAGCCCGAAACACACGCGCCCCTCGGGCTTGTGCTCGGACCCGCCCGGCCCGGCAATGCCGGTGATCGAGGCTGCAAGATCGGCCTGCGACCGCTCAAGCGCGCCCGTGGCCATCTCGCGCGCAACCTGTTCCGAGACCGCGCCATGGGCCTCCAGCGTGGCCTGCGTGACGCCGAGCATGTCGCGTTTGGCGGCGTTCGAATAGGTGATGAAGCCCCGGTCAAACACGTCCGAGCTGCCTGCAATGTCGGTCAGCCATGCGCCGACCATCCCGCCGGTGCAGCTTTCTGCCGTGGCGATCCGCAGCCCCTTGGCGCGGCAGAGGTCAAGAAGGTTGGCGGCTTGGGTGTGATCGGTCATGGGTCACATTATAATGGCATGGGCGACATAGGCGGCAAGGATCACGGTGATCGCGGCGGCAACACCGGCATAGACATCGTCCATCATCACGCCGGTCGCGTCGCCGCGCCGGTCGGCTGTGCCAATCGGGCCAAGCTTGGTGATATCAAAGAAGCGGAACGCCAGAAACCCGACGATCCACCCGGGAAAGAGTTGCAGAATATCCGCGCCCATCAAGACGGCCCCGAATGACACCGGAAACAGGGTGATCCACATGCCGACAACCTCGTCGATCACAACCTCGCCGGGATCGTGGTTGTCGGAGCCGGCGGTATAGGCCTCGGTCGCTTTCAGGCCGAGGTAATAGGCAATGATGGTTGCCCCGGTCAGCAGGACAGGGCCGCCGATCGTATGCAACAGCCATGCAACGGGCAGGGCAGCCAGCGTGCCCCACGTGCCGGGGGCGGGTTTCAGCAGGCCAGAGTAAAAGAAGGTCGCGATCAGCTTGGCGGTCGATTTCTGCATGGCTCAGTCCTTGATCAACGTGGCCGAGGTCAGCGCGGCGATGCCTTCGGAGCGTCCAGTGAAGCCCAGCCGCTCGGAGGTCGTGGCCTTGACCGACACCCGGTCAACGTCGATCTCCATTATCCCGGCCAGTGCCGCGCGCATGGCTGCCGCGTGCGGCCCGATCTTTGGCTGCTCGCAGATCAGCGTCACGTCGGCGTTCGACAGACGATAGCCGCGCGATGCAGCCAAGTTGATCGCGTGGCGCAGGAAGATATCGCTTTCCGCGCCCTTCCATTGCGGGTCGGACGGGGGAAAATGCTGGCCAATGTCGCCATCCGCCAAGGCGCCATAGATCGCGTCGGTCAGGGCGTGCATCCCCACATCGGCGTCCGAGTGGCCCTTGAGCTTGCGGTCATGCGGAATGCGCACACCGCACAAGATGACGTGGTCGCCATCCTCGAACGCGTGCACGTCGAACCCGTTGCCCATCCGAATATCCATCGCCGGTTCCTTTAGCTTGTCACGGATCAGCCGTTCGGCGCGGGCAAAATCCCCCGGCGTGGTGATCTTCAGGTTAATCTCATCGCCCATCGTGATGGCCACGTCCAGCCCGGCCAGGCGCGCAACCTCGACATCATCGGCGGCACCGCCGGAATGGGCGCGATGGGCGGCAAGGATCGGGGCAAAACGAAACCCCTGCGGGGTCTGGGCGCGATAAAGCCCCTCGCGCGATTGGGTGCCGGCGACGATGCCGTCCGCACCCCGCCACAGCGCGTCGGTGACGGGCAAGGCCGGGGCGGCGGCGTCCCTCTGCGCCAGCGCGTCAATCACGCCGTCAATCACATCTGCGCTGACAAGCGGGCGGGCCACATCATGGATCAGCACAAGATCGGGGGCGTTGTCCGCCAACGCCTCAAGTCCCGCGCGCACGCTGGCGTCGCGGGTGGCCCCGCCATGAACCAGATCGACATCTTTGATGGTGCTGGCCAGCGCGCGATCGTCGGGATGTATGACCAGAAGGCAGCGCGTAATGCGCAGATGATCCCGGAACGCGGCCACGCTGTGCTGCGCCACCGTCGCGCCAGCGACGTGGCGCCACTGTTTCGGCAGGCCAGAGCCTGCGCGGGTGCCGCGCCCGGCGGCAACGATGATGGCGACGATTTCCATGGCTCTTGTTTAGGCTGTGCCGAAATGAAGGACAATGGGGCCATTTGGGCCGAAGAAACTGCACAAAAAATAGGCAGTATGAGAATCTATTCCTCGCGCGTGACGTCAGAAGTTGCTATTTCGCAAGGCGTCTTTCAACTTTAGGCGTGTTGCACAAGGATTAGGCATGTCAGTCCGCGTCAAGGATGTCACCCTCGACCCTCCGGTTTTGCTGGCCCCGATGGCTGGCATCACCGACCTGCCGTTTCGCAACCTTGTCGCCAGTTTCGGGGCAGGGCTGGTCGTATCGGAAATGGTTGCCAGTCAGGAAATGGTGCAGGCCAAGCCGGGTGTCCGGGAACGGGCCGAGCTTGGGTTCGGCCACGCGAACACCGCCGTGCAACTGGCGGCGCGCGATGTCTATTGGGCGGGCGAGGCGGCGCGGATGGTCGAACAGAACGGCGCCCGGATCATCGACATCAACATGGGCTGCCCGGCCCGCAAGGTGGTGGGCGGCATGTCCGGCTCGGCCCTGATGCGCGATCTGGATCACGCCTTGCGCCTGATCGAGGCGATCGTTGGCGCAGTCTCGGTGCCGGTGACGCTGAAGACCCGGTTGGGCTGGGACGATGACAGCCTGAATGCCGCCACGCTGGCGCAGATGGCCGAGGCAGCAGGCATTCAGATGATCACCATCCACGGGCGCACACGGTGCCAGTTTTATAAAGGCCGCGCCAATTGGGCCGCGATCCGCCCGGTGAAACAGGCTGTGACGATCCCCGTGGTCGCCAATGGCGATATCGTCGATACCGCGACCGCCCGGCAGGCGCTGACGGAAAGCGGCGCCGATGGCGTGATGATCGGGCGCGGCAGCGGGGGGCAGCCCTGGCTGCTGGCGGAAGTGGCGCATAACCTTTGGGGCGCACCTGCCCCTGCCATTCCGCAGGGAATGGCCTTCGCGAATATGGTGGCGGATCACTACCGCGCCAGCCTTGACTTCTATGGCGACGATCTGGGCGCGCGGGTCATTCGCAAGCATCTGGGCTGGTATATGGACCTGGCGGGAACAGGGGCCACGTTGCGCCGCCGGGTCTTGTCCAATCGCGATCCCAAAGACGTGCTGTCGATGTTGCCCGATGCCATGCTGACCGAACGGCGGGCCGCATGAGCGGGGATATGCATCTCTGGTCGGCCTTGCCGGTGCCTGCGCTTG
>JAUHWP010000123.1 GCA_030424645.1 Alphaproteobacteria bacterium | reverse complement strand
AGGCCACAAGTCGGTTTCGACCGGCATTGCGCTGGTGCATGGCGCAGTCGCCAACGGACCCACCAAGAATGCACAGTGGCAATAGCTTGTATCGTTTTGCAGGATGGTGGGAAGTGGCGCTCTGGGGAGGATTCGAACCCCCGACCCCTTGATTCGTAGTCAAGTACTCTATCCAGCTGAGCTACCAGAGCGCGGTAGGCGGGGATTTAGCGGTCCCGCGCGGGGTTTGCAAGGGGCAAATTGGGAAAAGCGAGAGTCTTTTCCGACGAGGTTTTGACACGGGCAGGGCCTGTGACGACCTGATGGTCGACGTGTTCAATCGGACCAGCGGGCAAGAACATCGTTGATCTGCATGGGAATGTGCTCGTCCCCCAATGTGGCTTGTGCTGTGGTGTTTGACAGCTTTGGTGCGGCGTCTGGCTGGGTGATACCGGCCAGCGTCGCAAACGCATTGCGGGCACGGTTATGCGGGTGATGGGGGGCTTCCGCCAAAGACAGGACCGGGGCGCAACAGGCGTCCGTCCCTTCAAGCAGGGTTGCCCATTCGTCGCGGGTTTTCTGCTTGAACCGTTCGGCAAAACGGGCGCGCAGGATTGGCCAGCCTTCCATGTCCATCTGGCTGGGCAGGTCGGCATCCCCAAACCCCAGCCGAGACAGAAGCTCGGCATAGAATTTCGACTCCAGCGCGCCGACCGACATATGCCCGCCACAGGCACATTCATAGGTGGTATAGAAGGGTGCGCCCCCGTCCAGCAGGTTCGCTTCGCGCGCGTCCACCCAGATGCCCGACCCGTGCATCGAATAGATCATCGCCATCAGATGCGCGGTGCCGTCGGTGATCGCGGCATCCACCACATCGCCCCGGCCGGTTTCCCGCGCGGCATAGAGGGCCGCGAGCATACCGGCGACCAGATACATGCCCCCGCCGCCAAAGTCGCCCAACAGGTTCAGCGGCGGCACCGGGTGGTCGCCCCCGATGGCGTGCAGCGCGCCGGTGATGGCGATATAGTTGATGTCATGGCCGGCTGCCTGCGCCAGCGGCCCGGTCTGCCCCCAGCCGGTCATACGGCCGTAAACCAAACGCGGGTTGCTGTCCGTGAACGCCTCGGGGCCAAGCCCCAGACGCTCCATCACGCCGGGGCGCATTCCTTCGATCAGCATGTCGGCGCGATTGATCAGGTCGCGGGCTGTATTGCGATCCGCCTCGTCCTTCAAATCCAGTTCGATAAAGCCGCGCCCACGGTTCAGCACGTCCATCTTCTGTGGGATCAACGGCTTGAGGTTCGGGCGTTGGATGCGCACCACGTCAGCCCCCATATCCGCCAGCCACATCGCGGCGAAGGGCGTGGGGCCAAGGCCCTGAATCTCGACAACCCTGACACCGGATAGCGGAGCCGCCCCGGAATGGTCAGACATCAATCGACCGCGCGATCAGTTCCTTCATGATCTCGTTGGTGCCGCCATAGATCATCTGCACGCGGGCATCCGCATAAAGCCGCGCGATGGGGTATTCCATCATGTAGCCATAGCCGCCGAACAATTGCAGGCATTCGTGCATTACCTCGTTCTGCACCTCGCTGCCCCAATATTTCGCCATCGACGCGGTCGGCGCGTCCAAGGTGCCGTCGATCAGTTGCGCGATCCCGTCATTGACGAAGCTGCGCAACACCTCGGCCTTGGTCTTGCACTCTGCCAGCTTGAAGCGGGTGTTCTGGAAATCCATCACGCGTTGCCCGAAGGCCTTGCGCTCCTGCGTGTAAGCGATGGTTTGCTCCAGCGCGAAATCAATCGCACCCAGGGCCTGAATGGCGATCAGCAACCGCTCCCACGGCAGTTGCTTCATCAACTGATAGAAGCCTTGCCCCTCCTCGGCGCCAAGCAGGTTGGTCTGGGGCACCTTTACGTCTTCGTAAAACAGTTCGGACGTGTCATTGGCCTTCATGCCCAGCTTTTTCAGGTTCTGACCGCGCTTGAAGCCCTCGCACTGATCCGGTTCGACCACGATTAGCGATACACCTTTCGATCCGGCGTCGGGGTCGGTCTTGCAGACCGTGATGATCAGGTCGGCGGCTTGTCCGTTGGTGATGAAAATCTTCGAACCGTTGATTTTGTATTGATTGCCGTCCTTTTCCGCCCGTGTGCGCACGGCCTGCAAATCGGACCCGGTGCCGGGTTCGGTCATCGCGATCGCGCCCACGATCTCGCCCGAGGCAAGGCCGGGCAGCCAGCGCGCCTTTTGTTCGTCCGTGCCATAGGCGGTGATGTAATGCACCACGATGGACTGGATGCCATAACCCCAGCCGCAATCGCCGGTGCGGGTCTGTTCATAGATCACGATGCTTTCAAAGCCCATGTCGCCGCCTGCGCCGCCGAACTCCTCGGGAATGGCGCCGCCCATGATGCCGGCTTGTCCGGCGGTGTGCCAGAACTCGCGGTCAACAATACCCTGATCGACCCAGCGTTCGATATTGGGTGACAGTTCGTCTGCAAAGAACCGGTTGGTCATATCGGCGAACATGCGATGTTCATCGCTGACCCAGGCGGCGGAAGGGGTGAAAAGTGTCATGATTGGCTCCGACATCTAAGGGCTTTGCCTGAGTATAACCGACCACGTTTCGTTAAGGCTGGTAACGTCGCGTTACAACGGATAGACGGACCGCAAAGGTCATTCGTGCAATTGCGCGACAATCCACTGCAAACCGCGATCCATTGACGGTTTTGCGTGATTTGTCTGCCGGGATCGCGTATTTGAACAAAAAAAGAAGTTGAACGGAGATGGCAGTGAGCACTTCTCGGCTGGATTTTTGCAAACTGGCGGCCCTTGGTGTGGCGGCGGCGGCAGCGACGCCTGCTGTGGCCGAGGTCGGCACGCTGACATCAAGCTATACGATCTATGGGACACCGGGGCTGATCGCGATGCCGACCGCGGAAATGGCGGCAGACAGCGAACTGGCGTTCACCTATTCGCAGTTCGGCCCCAATGCCAATGGCACGCTGAGCTTCCAGATCACGCCGCGCCTGTCGGGCAGCTTCCGCTATGCGAAGATCGCCGATTTTCACCCGGTCGTCGGCGACTATTTCGACCGCAGCTTCGATATCCGTTATCGGGTTCTGAACGAAAGCAAGTATTTCCCTGCCGTGTCCGTCGGTATCCGCGACTTCATCGGCACAGGCATCTATTCCAGCGAATATATCGTCGCCACCAAGACCATCGGTGAACGCCTGCGCGTGACCGGTGGTATCGGCTGGGGCCGGCTGGGCAGTTACGAGCCGATCGGCGCAACCGGCACCCGCCCGCCATGGGATTTCGGCAAGGGCGGCACGGTAAACGCGAACCAGTGGTTCCGGGGTGATTTCGCGCCATTTGCGGGCGTGTCTTACCAGGTCAACGACAAGTTGACGCTGAAAGCGGAATACAGCTCGGATGCCTATGCGCAAGAGGTTGCGGCCGGCGTGATGCAACACAAGACACCGTTCAATTTCGGCGTCGATTATCAGGTGTCGCCAGCCATTCACCTGAACGCCTTCTATCTGAACGGCGATACGGTCGGTGCGAATGTCGTCATTCGCCTGAACCCGCGCCAGCCCATCGCCCGTTCGGGGAATGAACGCGCCCCGTTGCCGGTGAAACCACGCCCGTCGCGCAGCAATGCCGAAGCGTGGAGCACGGGCTGGATTGCCGATCCGACCAACGAAACCGGCATTCGCAAGGCCGTCGGCGATGCGCTGAGCAAGGAAGGGATCAAGCTTCAAACCCTTGCCCTGGGCACCACGCGCGCCGAGTTGAAGGTCGACAATCGCAAATTCTATTCCCCGGCGCAGGCCATCGGGCGGACGGCCCGCGTTCTGACCCACGCGATGCCGCCATCGGTCGAAACCTTCGTGATCACGCTGGTCGACAATGGGATTCCGCTGTCCACCGTCACCATGCGCCGCAGCGATATCGAACGGTTGGAACACGCCCCCGCCGTCGATATGTTCAAGCGCGTGTCCATCGACGAAGCCACACCGCGCGCGGTGCGCAATTCAGAGCTTGTCAGACAAGACGACCGGTTCCGCTGGGCCCTGGCCCCGTATATGGGCCTTAGCTTCTTCGACCCTGCCAGCCCGATCCGCGCGGATTTCGGCCTGAAACTCGGCGCGTCTTACGAGGTGGCGCCGAATATCTTCCTGTCCGGGTCGATCTCGAAAAGCATCTGGGGCAATCTGAGCGAAGATCCCAATGGCAGCCCCTCGGCGCTGCCGCCCGTGCGGACTGAGGCGGGGCGTTATGCCGCCGAGGGCGATCCGTCGATTTCCCATCTGACTGCGACCATGTACGGCCGCCCTGGCAAGAACCTCTATAGCCGCGTGACTGTCGGCTATCTTGAAAAGATGTTTGGCGGTGTCTCGGGCGAGGTGCTGTGGAAACCCGTCGACAGCCAGCTTGCGGTGGGGGCAGAATTGGCCTGGGTGAAAAAGCGCGATTACGATCAACTGTTTGGTTTTCAGGATTACAGCGTCGTTACCGGGCATGTGTCGGCTTACTACGATTTCGGGAATGGGTTTACCGGCCAGCTTGATGTGGGTCGTTATCTGGCCGGGGACTATGGCGCCACGCTGTCCATCGACAGAACCTTCGACAATGGCTGGAAGGTCGGTGGCTATGTCACCAAGACCAATGTGTCTGCCGAAGATTTCGGCGAAGGGTCGTTTGACAAGGGCATTCGCCTGACGATCCCGTTCGAATGGGCGTTTGGTACTCCGTCGCGCGGGGCGTCGAACGCCACATTGCGGTCGCTGTCTCGTGATGGCGGCGCGCGCCTTGAAGTCGACGGCCGCCTGTTTGAATGGGTCGACGAAGGCCATGGCGATGCCTTGGCTTCCCGCTGGGGAAAATTCTGGAGATGACCGTGCAGTATGGTTTCGCCAAACGTGCATTGAGCATCGCGAGTTTGATGCTGGCAGCTGCGCTGACGCTTTCCAGCTGTGGATCCGACAAGGAAAACACCGAACTGTCAAAGGTCACAGTCAGCTTGCTAAAAAGTTCGGGCAAGCAACTGGGCACCAAGCTAGGTGGCGGGAAAGAGGAAAAATCGACCACTACCCCGGCAGCCAAAACCGATCCGAATGCAGTTGTCCAGAAGGCGCTGACCGCGACGAAAGGGCCAATCGCGCTGGTTGTCCGCATAGATACCAAGGCAGTATTGGCGATCAGCCCTGTGGGGCGAAACGGCGACTATGTGACCTGGGGCAGTGCGCCGGGGCAGGGGCTGACGTTCCAGCGCGGTGTGCTGGCAAATACGCGCGGATTGGGCGACGACCTGATGGCATCGCGCATCGACACCGCAGTATCCGCGATCACCGCGCGGCGCAATGCGACCTATAAACGCGAACATTTCTATCTTGGCAACCTGGGGCAAAGCACCAACCTTGTGGTGGATTGCACGCTGACCCGAGGCAAGACCGAGCGGGTGGCCCTGGGCGCGATCAATGCGAACGCGGTCATCATGAAGGAAAGCTGCAAACGCGGCGAGATTGCCTTTACCAATGTTTATTGGGTCGATGGTAATGGCCGGGTCCTGAAGTCCAGCCAATGGGTCGGGCAGCGGATTGGTAGCCTGGCGGTTCAGAACCTGCGTCTGTGATCAGACGGCACGCACCGCTTCAACCGCGAGCATACGCATCTTCGTATCGGACGATGTCATCCTCGCCCAGATAGGGACCGGTCTGCACCTCGATCAGAACCGCGTCGGTGGTGCCCGTGTTTTCAAGGCGGTGAACCTCGCCTTGTGGGACATAGATTGACTGGTTTGCGGTCAGGTCACGCGTCCGGTCGCCGATGGTCACGCTGGCGGACCCGCTGACCACGACCCAGTGTTCCGCCCGGTGGGCGTGCGACTGTAGTGACAGAACACCCCGCGGATGCACGGTGATAAGCTTCACCTTGAAACCCGGACCTGCGACAAGTTCCTCGAACCAGCCCCATGGCCGGAAGTCCTGTGACCGGATCGCGGCCTGCGATGCGCCCTTGCTTTGCAGGTGCCGGACCACGACACCGATCTGGTCCGACCGGTGTCGGTCGGCAACCAGCACCGCGTCTTTCATCGCGACCGCAACCAGGTCGCGAAGCCCAAGACCGACGATCACTTGCTCTGGTTTTTCGGACATCAGCAGGCTGCCTTCGCAGTCAATGGCGTGGGCGTTGCCGAGTGTCACCACGCCCTTCTGTGCCGGATCCGCCCCGCTTTCCTCGCGCCAGTATCCGTGCCAGCTGCCAAGGTCGGACCAATGCCCGTCATATGGCACTGCGCAGATGTTGTCGGCGTGTTCCATCACCGCATAGTCGAGTGAGATATCCGGCAGGGCCTCCCACGCGCCCTTGTCCAGGCGGGTAAACCCAAGATCAGGCTCCTTCTTTGCCAGCGCCGCCTTGACCCGAGTGGTGATGTCAGGCGCATGTCGGGCAAAGGCCGCCTGCATGTCTTCTGTGCGAAACAGGAAGATACCGGCATTCCACAAATGGCACCCGTCTGCCATCATCCGCGCCGCCGTTGGCAGATCCGGCTTTTCGGTGAACGAAAGCACGGGCACCGGTTCACTGTTCGGCGAAGGTGCCTTCTCAAGCTCAAGATACCCATAGCCGGTTTCGGCGCGGTCCGGCGTGACGCCGAACGTGACCAACTGGCCGGACATCGCGGCTGGTACGCCTTTACCAATGGCCTGGATAAAACCGGCCCGGTCCGTGATCAGGTGATCCGCGGGGGATACGATGCACAAGGCCGCCGGGTCCCGTCCTGCCAGCATGTGAACGGCTGCCAGCACAGCGCCTGCCGTATTTCGCGAACAAGGCTCAAGCAATATCAATTCGGGCAGGGTGCCGATCTCGCCCATCTGCTCGACCACGTGAAAGCGGTAATCCTCGTTGGTGACGATGATGGGGCGCGTGAATCCGGCGGATTGAAAGCGCTGCACGGTTTGTTGAAACAGGCTGGGCGCGTCACTGATCTTCAGGAATTGCTTGGGGAAACTTTCGCGGGACATTGGCCAAAGACGCGACCCGACGCCGCCTGCCAATATGATCGGCGTGATTCTTTGCAATTCAGACCGTCCTTCGTATCGGTGGATGTCGGTTCACCCAACGGTAGAATCATGGCCGTGAAAAGCAAAAACGGCAAGCCCTTGCGGACTTGCCGTTTCAGCTTGAAGGCTTCCTGGGAAGCGATCAAATTATTCGGTGGTGTCGGTCGAGTCGTCCGAAGCAGCAATGATGCCAGCAACGACAGCCAGACCCAGCAGAGCCAGGCCGGTGTTGCCCAGCGAGCTACCAGCTTCTTCGACAACAACAACTTCTTCTTCAACAACTGCATCGCCGTATGCGCCAGCGAAAGCAGGTGCGGACAGAGCGATCATGCCAGCAGCGGCAAGGGTCATCACTTTTTTCATGTTTCATACTCCATAATTTATTCGCGGGCAGCGCCGATTTAGCGAGCCGTCCATGATTGTTTTACATACCACGAACGCTATTGAAAGTCTGTTCTTACGTTCAACACCTCGTATATGCAGAACTTTGCCGCTCTGTGGCAACGATGCAATAGTCCCGATTATCCGGCAAAGATATGGGTAAGGAATACCGAACCACAGTATTGCGCACCTGGCTGAACGCCTGCTCCGACACCGCTGTAGCGAAGTTTTCTGGCCAGGATGTTCCGTCTGTGCCCGGGCGATTCCATCCATTTTTGCACGATCAGGCTGGCAAGAGTGTTATAGCTGTGCCGCCCGATTCTGCGCCCGTTTCGGGTCGTGAAATGACATTGCTGTGCCGAGCGAATCACGAACTTGCTGCCGTCGATGCCGTAAAGATGAACCCAGCCGATGTTTTCGGCACCAGTGCTGAACCGGACACCCGAGGCACGCAGCCGGTCTTTCAGCGTGCGGTTAGACGACCCGCCGGCCTTGTGGCTGAGCTTCTGACTGCGCGCCATCCATTGCGAATGTCGCGCGGCCTGCTTTCTGAGACCCGAGGCCGGGGTCAGTGCGGGAAGACCACGCTTGCAGCGTTCGGCATTCACACGTGCCACCACCGCCTTGTCAAGCAGGGCCTGATTTAACCCTTTGACAGGT
>JAUHWP010000122.1 GCA_030424645.1 Alphaproteobacteria bacterium | reverse complement strand
CGCAGCCCAGCGCGCGCCGAAATCGGGCTTCCACTGCAATTTCACGTTGCCGCCTGTCACCGGCAGCGTCCATTCGCGCCCGTCCTCGTCATCGAAGGTGATGGTGTGGTTCTCGGCGTTCACCTCTTTCATCGGCACATAGAGAACCCGCCCGGTTTCCGGGTGGATCGGCAGAAAGATCGAATAGGTCTGACGCCGTTCTTCGCGCAGGGATTTCAGCATCACCTCCATGATGTCGTCGTATTTCTCGACCGCGCGTTTCAGCACCTCGTCAAACTGACCCGAGCCATAGAACTCGGTGGCCGAATAGAACTCATATTCAAAGCCAAACGTGTCCAGGAAGCGACGCAACATGGCGTTATTGTGATGGCCGAAGCTTTCAAACTCGCCAAACGGATCAGGGACTGAGGTCAATGGTTTTTGCAAATGCGCCTGCAACCCGTCCGCATTGGGCACATTGCCCGGAATCTTACGCATCCCGTCCAGATCGTCCGAAAAACAGATCAGCTTTGTCGGGATATCCGAAATCACCTGGAACGCGCGCTGGATCATCGTCGTGCGCGCCACTTCGCCAAAAGTGCCGATATGGGGCAAACCGGAGGGGCCATACCCGGTTTCAAACAGCACAAACCCCTTTTCGGGCGGCGCTTTCTGATAGCGTTTGAGCACCCGGCGCGCTTCTTCAAAGGGCCAGGCTTTCGAACTCATCGCGGCGTCTCGCATCTCGGACATGTGCTTTTTCCTTATGTGGCGCGACCGGCTGGTTCGCGCTGCATTATCGCTAGGTGTTCTCCCTATTGCGATGGGCGCGCGGGGTCAATATTCTGCACTGCAACAGACAGGAGCCAACCCAAGTGCAAGACACCCCACATTCAATGACCGCCGAGGACAGCCTGATCGCTGTGATGGTCGCCGTTTCGGCCTCGGACGAAGACATAACCTCGGCAGAGCTGGTCACGATCGAAAGCATCGTGAACCATTTGCCGGTGTTTGCGAAATACGACCCGGATCGCATCAAGACCGTATCGCAAACCGTGTTCGACCTGTTCGGCGTCGAAGACGGGCTGGATGCGCTGTTCGGTCTTGTTCGCGAAAACCTGCCCGAACCGCTTTGGGAGACGGCCTATGCGCTGGCCTGCGATGTCGCAGCCGCGGATGGAGAGCTTCAGGGCCCGGAACTGCGCATACTGGAAGAAATCCGGTATGAGCTGAACATCGAACGCCTGCATGCGGCGGCCATTGAACGCGGGGCACGGGCGCGGCATATGACGCTCTGACCGCACCCGCACCGGGCGCGATCGCGCTTCATCCATCCCGATGCCAGAACCAACTGGCCCCAGTTTCCGAAAGGACCCAAATGCTCGACCAGTTCGACATCACCAAACGCTGGCCCGCGAAAGACGCCAGCGTCATTCAGCTTTATTCGCTGCCGACCCCGAACGGCATCAAGGCTGCGGCCATGCTGGAAGAGACCGGCCTGCCATACGAGGCGCATCTGGTCAGTTTCGCGACCGATGACCAGTTCACGCCGGAATTCCTGTCGCTGAACCCAAACAACAAGATCCCCGCGATCATCGACCCCAACGGCCCGGACGGAACCCCCCTTCCCCTGTGGGAAAGCGGTGCGATCCTGATTTACCTGGCCGAGAAGTCTGGAAAATTCCTGCCCGAAGATGCCGTCAAACGCGCAGAAGTGCTTCAGTGGCTGATGTGGCAAATGGGTGGTTTCGGGCCGATGCTCGGTCAGTTCGGGTTCTTCTATGCCTTCGGCGGGAAAGAGATCGAAGACCCGCGCCCGCTTGAGCGTTACAAGACCGAGGCCAAGCGCCTTCTGTCGGTGCTGGATCAGCGTCTTGACGGGCGTGCGGTCGTGGCGGGCGATGAATACTCGATTGCCGATATCGCCATCTGGCCTTGGGTCAGTGCCCTGTTCACCGGCTACAAGGCCGCAGATGTGCTGGGGCTTGAGAGCTATGCCAATGTGTTGCGTTGGCACACGGAATGCGCTGACCGACCGGCCTCGCAGGCGGCTGTGAACATCCCACCGCGCCCGTAACGTGTTTCAGAAGATATCTTGATCCAAGGGGGCAGATCGCCCCTTTTCAGGTGCCATATTCCAAGGCCCAGCGCGACAGAAGCCGGTGTTGCAGGACCCGCGAGCGTCTGCTCCAGTCCCTCGCGCCCGGGGGTCGCTCTCGATCCGCCTTGGGAATTGCCGCGCGACGGTCAAGATCTGCTGTGAAAATCGCAAATGTCTGCAAGGTTCCATCGGGCGCGGTCAGGTATCCGGCCAATGAACTGACGAAATTCAGCGTGCCTGTTTTGGCCTTGATCGAATAGGGCGCGTTGTCGTTCATCCGACCCTTCGCGTCCAGCGGGCTTACCTCTTTCATCAGGTCTTTCAAATAGCCGGTTGGCCCGGCGCTCATCAGTGCCTTTACCATGTCATTGGCCGATACGCGGGATCGGTCGCTCAACCCGCTGTGGTCCTGAAAGACGGCCCGTCTGGCACCCAGGTCCGTGTTCATCCACCCGGCCATGGCCGCCCCCGACGCCGCCAGGCTATCGGGCACGGCGCCACGCGCGGCGCTCGCGGACAAGCCGATCAGTTCGGCCGTCAGATTGGTCGAGTATTTCAGCATGCCCTGCGCCACATCCCTGAGCGGACGCGACCGGTGAGAGGCCAGAACTGCCCCGTCCGGCATATTCAGCCCGGCTTTCGGGGCGGGCAACCGAACACCTTCGCTGCGGGCCAACACCTGGAAAACCTCGCCGGCATAAAGATCGGGGCGGCGTACCGGAAGCCAGCGCGACCCGCCTTTTCCCAGCGCCCCACGCGCCACGGTCCAGCTGTCCACACCCTTCGCATCTTCATAGGTATAGACCGGCACCTTGCGGTCGATGATCTGCATCCGCGCCATCTTGACCGCCGGGCGGAACCGATCCGATCGCGCTTCCATCGACACGTCGAAATCCTGCCCCGCGCGTTTCCATTCGAAATGCACCCGGTTGTAGTTCAGGTTCAAGCCGGACACCGCCGGGTTGTAACCCAGATGGTCGGGTTGGCCCGCATCAATCATCCGCTGATAGGGAAGCCCACCGCCATAGACGAGGAAATCGCCCTTGATCGTCATGACGTTTTTCTGCTTCAGTGCCTTTGCCAAAGCCGCCAGCGCGTTCGTGTCCAGTGTCGGGTCGCCACCGCCAACCAGGATCAGATCCCCCTGCACCACCCCGGCCTCGACCGGGCCCGTGGCGATCACCTGCGTTTCGAAGCCGTGTTCCAACCCCAGGGTCGAGATCCCGTAAACTGCGGTGATCGCCTTTGCGACGCTTGCGGGGGGTAAGGGCAACACCGGGCTGTGCGCTTCAAGGATGCGACCGGTCGTGGCATCCGCGACAACGAAACCGATCTTGCCACCCAGATTTGCCTCGGCGATCAGGTCATCGGCTGACGGTATCAACCGTTTCGAAAAATCGAGGAGCTTCGGCGCCGGACGGATTGATCGCTCAGGCGCGTTGGCAAACACCGGGCTGGCCAGACTTGCGCCCAGCCCCCCCAGTAATGCACGCCTCGAAATCGCTTTGACCATAGGGGAATTAAACCGCGTGGGCGATCACAGGGCAACCCGATTTATCGTGATCGGCAAGGTGCGGCGGCGCCCGTCGATCCGTGTCACCCGGTGTTTCACCAGTCGCCGCGCGCGCGGATCTGCGACGATGACACATCGACCATCGGCACATTGATCAACGACCATGCAGGAGCGTCAGACCGCGCCAGAAGGCGTGCCGCGCGTCCCGGCATCTTGGCATGTTCGAACCGCTTGGCCGCGGGCGAGGTTCGCGCCGCCACCCTGTCACCCGGCCGTGCAATCACGCCAATCGGCACGTTTTCCATGATCCAGTCCCAGCGATCCCAGTGATGAAACGTCGCAAGATTGTCCGCCCCCATCAGCCAGACAAAGCGAACACCCGGATATAACCGATGCAACGCTTGCAATGTTTCGGCGGTGAAACGGGTGCAGGTATGGCTTTCAATATCCGTCACCTGGACACGCGGATGCTGCATGACCGCGCGGGCACGGTCCAGCCGTGTCGCGATGGGCGCGGGTCCGTTTTTCTTCAGCGGATTGCCGGGTGACACCAGCCACCAGACCCGGTCCAGCCCGAACCGCTTCAACGCTTCGCGGGTGATATGGGCATGGCCGCGATGGGCCGGATCGAAAGACCCACCCAACAGACCGATAACCTGACCCGGTCGCGCATATGGAAGTTCGTAACGCATCAGATTGCCATTGCCCGGCGCGACCGGCGCTGTCCAGCCCTATTCGATCTCGGCAGACCGCGCCCAAAGGTTCACGGTCTCTTCATTGATGCTGGCGTCAATCTCGTCCAGCTCTGCCTGACTGAAATCCAGCCTGTCGATGGCGCCGACACAATCCAGAACCTGCTCGGGCCGCGAAGCCCCGATCAGCGCCGTGGTAATGCCGCCATTGCGCAAGACCCAGGCCAGCGCCATCTGCGCCAGTGTCTGCCCACGGCGTTCGGCAATATCGGCCAAGGCGCGCAGGCTCCTGATAACGTCCTCCGACACGGCATCCGGCGCCAGTGACTTGCCCTGAGAGGCGCGGCTGCCCTCGGGAATGCCCTTCAGGTATTTCCCGGTCAGTAGCCCCTGCGCCAGTGGCGTGAACGCAATCGACCCGACACCAAGCTCGGACAGCGTATCTTTCAACCCGTCCCGCTCGACCCAGCGGTTCAGCATGTTGTAGCTGGGCTGATGGATCAGGCAGGGTGTCCCCAGATCATTCAGGATCGCCACGGCCTCGCGGGTCCGTTGGCTGTTGTAGCTGGAAATCCCGACATACAGCGCCCGGCCAGACCGCACGATATGATCCAGCGCACCCATGGTTTCCTCAAGCGGGGTGTCGGGGTCGAACCGGTGGCTGTAGAAAACATCGACGTAATCCACGCCTATCCGTTTCAGGCTTTGATCACATGAGGCGATCAGGTATTTCCGGCTGCCCCATTCGCCATACGGCCCCGGCCACATGTCATACCCGGCCTTGGAACTTATGATCAGCTCATCGCGAAAGCCTGCGAAATCCGTCCGCAGGATCTCGCCAAACGCCTCTTCCGCGCTGCCATAGGGCGGGCCGTAATTGTTGGCCAGATCGAAATGGGTGATCCCGTTGTCGAAGGCTGCCCGACATATCGCCTGCTTGGTTGCATGGGGAAAGTCATGCCCGAAATTATGCCACAACCCCAGGCTGATCGCGGGCAGTTTCAGCCCCGACCGGCCACAGCGCCGATACTCCATCTTTTCATAGCGGTCTTCTGCCGGGTGATAGGTCATGGTTGCTCCTTCGGGATTGCCCTGCCCCCTTTGTCTGGCTAAGACACTCCGAAGTCAAACGCGAGGACACATCCCATGGCCGCTTATCAATATGTCTACCACATGGACGGAGTTTCCAAGACCTATCCGGGTGGCAAGAAATGCTTCGAAAACATCCGGCTCAGCTTCCTGCCCGGCGTGAAAATCGGCGTCGTCGGCGTGAACGGCACCGGTAAATCGACGCTGATGCGGATCATGGCCGGGATCGACAAGGATTTCCAGGGCGAGGCATGGGCCGCCGAGGGCGCCAAGGTCGGATACCTGCCGCAGGAACCCGAGCTGGACCCGTCGCTGGACGTGCGCGGCAACGTCATGCAGGGCGTGGCCGAGAAGAAGGCGATCCTAGAGCGTTACAACGAGCTTGCCATGAACTACTCGGACGAAACCGCCGACGAAATGGCCAAGTTGCAGGACGAGATCGACGCCCAGAACCTGTGGGATCTGGACGCCCAGATCGACGTGTCGATGGAGGCGCTGCGCTGCCCCCCCGATGACGCCGATGTGACGACCCTGTCGGGCGGTGAAAAACGCCGCGTCGCGCTGTGCAAGCTGCTTCTGGAAGCCCCCGACATGCTGCTGCTGGACGAACCGACCAACCATTTGGACGCGGAAACCATCGCCTGGCTGCAACAGCACCTGATCGACTATAAAGGCACCATCCTGATCGTCACCCACGACCGCTATTTCCTTGATGACATCACCGGCTGGATTCTGGAACTCGACCGTGGGTCGGGCATTCCTTACGAGGGCAACTATTCCGCGTGGCTGGAACAGAAAGCCAAGCGGCTGGAACAGGAAGCGCGCGAGGACAAGTCCAAGCAGAAAACGCTGGAGCGCGAGCTGGAATGGATGCGTCAGGGCCAGAAAGCCCGGCAGGCGAAATCCAAGGCCCGGATCAACGCCTATAACGAACTGGCCAGCCAGTCCGAGCGGGACAAGGTCGGTCGCGCCCAGATCGTCATCCCCAACGGCCCGCGTCTTGGGTCGAAGGTGATCGAGGTTGAGGGCCTGAAGAAACACATGGGCGACAAGCTGTTGATCGAAGACCTGTCCTTCAGCCTGCCCCCCGGCGGCATCGTCGGCGTGATCGGCCCGAACGGCGCCGGTAAATCGACCCTGTTCAAAATGCTGACCGGGCAGGAACAACCTGACGCGGGCACGATTGAACTGGGCGACACAGTCAAGCTGTCATACGTGGACCAATCGCGCGACGACCTGAACGCGAATGACACCGTGTGGGAAGCCATTTCAGGCGGCGCCGAGCTGATCGAACTGGGCGACGCGCAAGTCAATTCAAGGGCTTACTGCTCGTCCTTCAACTTCAAAGGCGGCGATCAGCAAAAGAAACTGTCGCTTCTATCCGGCGGCGAACGCAACCGCGTCCACATGGCGCGCCTGTTGAAAGAGGGCGGCAACGTCCTGCTCCTCGACGAACCGACCAACGACCTTGACGTCGAAACCCTCCGCGCACTGGAAGACGCACTGGTGGATTTTGCCGGCTGCGCCGTCGTTATCTCGCACGACCGCTTCTTCCTCGACCGTATCTGCACCCACATCCTCGCCTTCGAAGGCGAAGCGCATGTGGAGTGGTTCGAAGGCAACTTCGAGGATTACGAAGAGGATAAGAAACGACGGCTTGGGCCGGACGCGCTGGAGCCCAAGCGGTTGAAGCATAAGAAGTTTACGAGGTGACCTTACAAGGAGAAGCAGGTGAGCACAGTGAGAGATACAACACTTTCAAAAAGCAAAATTGATAAGTCAGGTCGCATTCTTTCTGATCGCTCGCGCGAATACGATGAAGTCTCCTTGGAACTAGAATACGTATTTGAAGCTTTCCGCAAAGAGCACCTTGGTCCTATGACCAAGCTAACACTAGTTCTGCAGCAGTGGCTTCAGACCTATAATCAGCAGTACTACATCGCCCAAAGACTCAAGCGAAAACCACAGATACTCAGGAAGCTTCGCCGCTTTAGTGTTCGACTTACGCAACTACAAGACATCGGCGGTTGCCGAATTGTGGTCGACAACAATGATTCATTAGATTCATTGGTTGGATTCCTAAAAGAGAAATTCGAAAGCAGTAACGAGTATCTAATTGAGAGAGAAACTGATTACCGCGATTGGGGAAGAGATGATTCTGGGTATCGCGCTTACCACATAATTCTCTCATCGAATGGTATGAAATTGGAACTTCAGCTGCGCAGTTCACTTCAGCACTATTGGTCGGAGAGTATTGAACGTAGCTCAGTAATCTATGGGTACCGATTGAAGGAAGGTGAGGGAGATAGAGAGGTACTGAATTATTTCAAGCTCTTTTCTGACGCACTTCATCAACTCGAACTAGGTCGGCTGTTTTCCTCCGACTTCGAAATTGAGCTACAGAGATCTCGTGAGATTTCGGAAGCGATTATCCAATCGAGTTCGGCTGGTTCGACGCTTTCAAGTTACGTGAATGAGGGCATTATTAGGACTATGAGCGAAGTTGAAAAATCATCCCACGGCTCGCTAAATAACTGGATTCTCGTTTTCGATTGGAATGACGGAAACTTTGTCACGTGGGAAATGGTCGGCCGTAATCCAAATGAAGCAATTGAACTATACTCAAGATACGAGGCTCAATACCCTGAAGAAGAAAAATATGAAGTCGTCATGATCGGATCGTCAGATATCTCAACCGTAAGACACACTCACAGTCACTACTTTGGGATAGAGCATCATAATAGTGCACTTGAAGAAATGGAAAAATCAATCATTGGTCTGTCAAATAGGATGTCAATGGACGTTGGGGCAAGAAGAATTCTATCAACTCTTAAACGTCAAGGACGTTGGGGTAAAAAGGCAATCAAAGTGGACACCTTAAAAAACCATTTCTGCATAAACGTCGCAACTTTTTCAGAGTCTTTGCAACTATTGCAGCAGCAAGGGTTAGTTGAAGGTTCCGACCCAATTTCACTTAACATAAAACGAAACAAGGAAATCAATGATCTAGTGTGATAGAAAGTCCAACTAAGATCCTTTATCCACCAGCATTGCGACCGCATAAAGCAGCACATCAAAGAGCACCCCCACTACCTGACCTTTCCGTCAAGTAGACCGCCCTCCCACAGCCCCCTACACTTCCCTCATTAAGAAGAGGGGAAAACATTATGAAAAGAAGGGTATTTCTGGCGCTGACGGGCGCCGGTCTCGTAACCGCTTGCGCGCGTCCGGGGCATCAAAGACTCGCGCCGGGCACCACGTTGATTCTGGTGCGGCATG
>JAUHWP010000121.1 GCA_030424645.1 Alphaproteobacteria bacterium | reverse complement strand
ACTGGAAAGGCGATCTGCCCGTTTTCGACCCAGAACCCCGAGGCCCCGCGCGAATAATCCCCGGTGGTCGGGTTGATCGTCGACCCGATCATCGAGGTCACAAGAAGCCCCGTGCCCATCTGGGCAATCAGGTCGTCGCGGGTGGAATCCCCCTGTGTCAGGGTCACATTCGAGATCGACGGCGATGGCGGGGCCGAGGTGCCGCGCGATGCGCTGGCCGTGCTTTTCAGGCCCAGCTTGCTGGCGGTTGCAATGTCCAGTGTCCAGCCGGTCAGGATGCCGCCATCAATGATCTTGCGCTGCCGCGTGGCCAGCCCTTCGCCGTCGAAGGGGCGCGAGCCGGAAATGCGCGGGCGATGCGGGTCTTCGATCAGGTCGATGCCGTCCGGCAAGACCTGTTCACCCAGCGCGTCGCGCAACCAGGATGATCCGCGCGCGATCATCGCGCCGTTCACCGCCGACAGAAGATGCCCGATCAGCGAGGATGAGATCCGTTCGTCATACAAGACCGGAAAGGCACCGGTGGGCGGTTTGCGTGCGCCTGCGCGCTCGACCGTGCGGCGTCCCGCCTTGGTGCCGATCTCGACCGCCGACGGCAGGTCAGCCTGAAAGCTGCGCATCTCGCCCGCATAGTCACGTTCCATCGTGGCCCCTTCGCCGGTGATGGCGACGGCGGAAATGCTGCGATGGGTGCGCCCGTAGCCGCCGGAGAACCCCTTGCTGGTGGACAGGTGGAACTGGTGCCGCCCATACCCCGCCGAACTGCTGGAAACTTGTGTTACGCCCTTGATGGCCAGTGCGGCTGCTTCTGCTTCGGCAGCATCGCGTTCCAGCGCGGCCGGATCGGGTTCCGGGCTTGGGTCTTGCAGATCCAGCGCGGCCAGATCCCAGTCGCGGGCCAGCATATCCGGCCCCGCCAACGCGATATGGGGGTCTTCCGGGGCCTCGCGGGCCATGGCCACGGCACGCTCTGCCATGGTTTCGATGGTCGTTGAAGACGTGTCAGAAGCCGACACACACGCCTGCCGCTGCCCGACAAGCACCCGCAACCCGATGTCGATACCCTCTGACCGCTCGGCATGTTCCAGCTTGCCATGCAGCACGTCGATCGAGACCGAGGTCCCGTCAATCGCCAGCGCATCGGCGCCATCTGCCCCGGCCTTTCGGGCGGCGTCCAGCAATTGCTGTGTCAGGTGATCAAGCGCTTGTGTCATGTCGGTCCCTTTCCCGGTCGTGCCCCTCAGGTAACGCCCCCGACGCACCGTCGCAAGATGTGACACTGGCCTAAACCTTTTTGCTGGGCTAGCACTTAGGGGGACAGGAGGAGTCACGATGACAGACATGACCGGAAAAACCGTGCTGATCACCGGCGCCAGCCGCGGGATCGGCGAGGCCGCGGCCCATATCTTTGCCCAGGCAGGTGCCAACGTGGTGCTGACCGCGCGCGGCAAATCCCAGATCGACGCGATTGCGGCGGCCATCGGTGACCTTGCCCTTGCCGTGCCCTGCGACGTGTCGAAATGGGACGACGTGAAGGCCGCCGTGGACGCCGCGGTCGCGAAATTCGGCACTGTCGATGTTCTGATCAACAATGCCGGGGTTATCGAGCCGATTGGCCCGCTGATAGAGTCTGATCCCGCCCAATGGGGCCATGTGATCGACGTGAACCTGAAGGGTGTCTATCACGGAATGCGTGCGGTGATGCCGGTTATGGCCGCGCAGGGGGGTGGATCGGTTCTGACCATCAGCTCGGGTGCGGCCCACAACGCGCTGGAAGGCTGGGCGCATTACTGCGCCTCGAAGGCCGGGGTGCACATGCTGACCAAATCGCTGCACAAGGAAGGGGCGGGGCGGGGCATTCGTGCGATGGGTCTGTCCCCCGGCACCGTTGCCACCCAGATGCAGCGCGAGATCAAGCATTCGGGCATCAATGCCGTTGCGCAGCTTTCATGGTCCGACCATATCCCGCCCGAATGGGTGGCCCGCGCGCTTTTGTGGATGTGCACCGACGATGCAAACGCGTTTCTGGGCGAAGAAATCTCGCTCAGGGACGAGGCGATCCGTGATCGTGCGCAGGTGCGTGGATGATCGACCTGAACAAGCAGGACGGGGTCTGGATCGTGACCCTGAACAGGCCCGACAAGGCCAATTCACTGACCAAGGCGATGCTGGAGGAACTGGCGCAGATCGCCATGGAGGCGTCGGGCGAGGCGCGCGTTCTGGTCCTGACCGGGGCGGGCAAAGTGTTTTCCGCCGGTGCTGATCTGGACGAAGCCCGCGCGGGGCTTGCGGTGGACGGGGTGTGGGAACGGCTGTCGAATGCGGTCTCGGCCGCGCCCTGCCTGACCGTTGCGGCTTTGAACGGCACCCTTGCCGGTGGCGCGTTCGGCATGGCGCTGGCCTGCGACATCCGCGTCGCCGTGCCCGAGGCATCGTTCTTCTATCCGGTGATGAAGCTGGGGTTTCTGCCGCAACCGTCCGATCCGCGTCGTCTGGTCGGCCTGGTTGGCCCGGCCCGCGCCAAGATGATCCTGATGGCCGGGCAAAAGGTGCGTGCCGACGAGGCTTTGCAATGGGGGCTGGTTGACCGGCTGGTGCCGGGCGACACCCTGATCGAAGCGGTGATGGAGCTGGCAGAGGCCGCGCGGTCCCAGCGCGCCGATCATGTGGCCGAGATGAAGCGCATGATCCCCGAAACAGGCTCTCATCACGCCTAAAACCGCCCTTTGCGGCGGCGCGGACCCTTCGTTACTGCATGGAAATCCGGGGGACGCTTCGACGGTATGGAAGCTGCGCGCCAGCTCGGCCTCGCTCAGTTCAAGATGGATCTGGTTGTGACAGATCTGATGCAAAAGCACTGTCGGCCCGCCCTTGCCGCCCCTGAGCCTTGGCACAAGGTGATGTCGGCTTTGCGCCACGTCAGGCGGGATCGGCCTGCCGCACAAGGCACAGACAGGCACAGAATCCTTGCCCTTTGAAGCCAGATCGCTATCCATGCTGGACAGTTTTGCAGGTGTTCGTGTTTTGGCAAGGGGATGCGCATGGAGAACCGCCCGGAAATCCTGGATCAGGCCATCGGCTATTTCAACCTGGCGTTGGAGATCGCGCAGGGATGGCTGTTGTCGCCAGCCGCGTGGTCGCAGTTTGGTCTTCTGGTTCTTGCCTATCTGACGGCGCGATTGGTCGACTGCAAGCTTGAGCCGGTCATAACGCGGGTTCTGACGCCCGCCAGCAGCCAGAAAAGCCTGTTGGCGAAAGCGCGCCTGTTCCTTTTGATCTTTCTGCCCCTGACCATGCCGTTGCTGGCCTGGGCGTTTACCGGCATTGGCGAACAGGTCACGCGGTCGCTGTTCGGATCGGGCGCGGTAATTGCATTCGGGAAGCGGGTTTTCCTGTTCCTGGCCGTCCGTGCCCTTGTAAAGCAGATCATCAAGGATCCGTTCCTGAAGCTTCTGGGCCGCTATGTGCTGCTTCCGGTCGCGGCGCTTTACGTGCTGGGGCTGCTTCAGCCGGTGATGACCAAAATGGATGAAACCGTGGTGCCTTTGGGCAACATGAGTTTCTCGCTTCTGTTCGCGGCGAAGTTTGTGGTGATCAGCGGGGTAATCTTCTGGCTGGGACGGTGGTCGAACGATCAGACCCGGCAGGCCATCAAGAAGCAGAAGGAAATGCGCCCGGCCACGCGTGAACTGGCCGCCAAGGCCGCCGAGATCGCGATTTTCGGCATCGCCTTCCTGATCCTGATGAACATCATGGGCATCAACCTGACCTCGCTTGCGGTTCTTGGTGGTGCGATCGGCGTCGGTCTTGGCTTCGGGTTGCAGCAGATTGCATCGAACTTCATTTCCGGTGTCATTCTGCTGGTCGAAGGGCAGGCGACGGTCGGGGATTATGTCGAACTGGACGGGGGCGAGGCTGGCACGATTGTCAAGATGACCGCCCGTGCCGCCATATTAGAGACATTCGACGGCCGTTGGATCGTTGTGCCCAACGAGCATTTCATCACCACCCGCGTGGTGAATTATTCGGACGCGGGCAGCGCCAACCGCTATGAAGCCCCGTTTTCGGTCAGCTATGACAGCGACATCGAAGCGATCCCGGACCTGATCGAAAAGGCCGTGGCCGAGCTTGATTTCGTCCTGACCGGCACCGAGGAACACGACCCCGACTGCGAGTTGCGCGCCTTTGGCGACAGCGGGGTGGATTTTGCGGTGGAATTCTGGGTGAACGGGATCGACGACGGGCGCAACAAGTTCACGCCGCGCGTGATGATGCAGGTCTGGAAGACGCTGAAGGCCAACAACATCGAAATCCCCTATCCGCATCGCGTGGTCGAGATGAAGGCGCCGGCCCAGGACAGCGCGTGACACAGGCCCTTGTCATCGGCGCCGGGCCTGCCGGGCTGATGGCGGCCGAGGCACTGGCGCAGGCTGGCTTGTCCGTCACGGTGGCCGAGGCCAAACCATCGCCTGCACGCAAGTTCCTGATGGCAGGAAAGTCGGGTCTGAACCTGACCAAGGCTGAATCCGCTGAGGCGTTCCTTGACCACATCGACGGCCCCGATGCGCTGCGCGACATCGTTGCCGGGTTCGGGCCGGAGGCAGTGCAGGACTGGGCACGCGACCAGGGGCAGGAGGTGTTCACCGGATCGTCTGGCCGTGTCTTCCCCAGGGCGATGAAAGCCTCGCCCTTGCTGCGGGCATGGCTGGGTCGATTGGACGGACTGGGTGTGGTTCTGCATCGCAACTGGCGCTGGATCGCGATACGGGGCCGCGACATGGTCTTTCAGACGCCCGAGGGCGAAGAGCGGCTGTCCCCCGACGTGACCGTTCTGGCGCTGGGCGGGGGCAGCTGGGCGCGGTTGGGGTCGGACGGGAAATGGGTCTCTATCCTTGCGGAAAACGGTGTCGATTGTGTTCCGTTCCAACCGTCGAATATGGGGTTCGTGGTGGATTGGAGCGCCCATATGACCCGTCATTTCGGCGCCCCGATCAAACCCGTGCGTGTGACGGCTGGCGATATTTCTGCGTTGGGCGAATTCGTGATCTCGTCGCGCGGGGTTGAAGGCTCGGCCATCTATGCCGTCAGCCGGGCGCTGCGTGACGGGGCACCGTTGACCTTTGACCTGATACCGGACCGCAGCATGGCAGATGTCGCCGCCCGGCTGGCCAGGCGCCGCGGCAAGGCAAGCCTGTCAAATCACTTGCGCAAGACCTTGAAGCTGGACCCATCCAAGATTGCGCTGTTGCAGGAAGTCGCCCGGCCGCTGCCCGGCGACCCGACCGCGCTGGCGAAGCTGATCAAAGCCGTGCCGATCCGGCATCAAGGTCCGCGCCCGATCGACGAGGCGATTTCGACGGCGGGCGGCCTGCCCTTCAATGCGCTGGACGCCGGGCTGATGATCAAGGCATTGCCCGGCATTTTTGCCTGCGGTGAAATGCTGGACTGGGATGCGCCGACCGGGGGCTATCTTTTGACGACATGTCTGGCGACAGGCCGCCATGCAGGTCGCGCCGCTGCAAATCGGGCGCTGGGTCAGGCCGCAGACGCCCGCGCATAGGCCGCCCGGTTGCGCAGCGGTTTCGCATAGGCACGAAACGCGGCGTTTTCCAGCGGGAAGCCCGCCGCGATGGCCCAGCTTCCGCAATGGGTGGCGATGATGTCGGGCACCGTCATCTGATCGCCCATCAGGAACGGTGCATCCCCCTTGCGGCGCATCAGCTCGTCCACCGCCTGGGCAAATTCCCATTTCAGGCTCTGTTTCACCTCGGGAACGCGTTTTTCCTTGGGCAGGACAAAGGTGTGACGCGCGGCGGTCCACAGGGTGGCGTCCATCTCGTCCAGAATGAAATGGGTGAATCCGTCCTGACGTGCGCGCTCCAGCGTGCCGGCGGGACAGGTCAGTGCACCATGCTTGTCGGCAAGATATTGCATGATCGCGGTGCTGTCGGTCAGCGTCGTGTCGTCGTCCAGCAGAACCGGCACCTTGCCTGCCGGGTTGAACGCCCTGAGCGCATCGGATTGCGGGGCATGGGTCAGGCGGTCATAGCTTTGGCCCAGCTCTTCCAGCATCCACAGCACGCGGAAGGTGCGGGTGACGGTCGGCCCGATCACGGTATAGGTCATCTGCGTCCTCCCAGCATGGCCAGCCGAATCAGGGTGCGTTCCATCAGCGCCATCACCGGCGCCTTCTGGGCCGAGCGCAGGGTCAGGTCGGTGTCGACCAGGATTTCCAGCGCCTGCTCAAGCCGCCGCAACCCCCATTTCTGCGCCTGTCGCACCATGCGGTCGCGGCTTTTGAAATGCACGGGCGGGCGCAGGCGGTTGATGCCCTGCCCCGGTCCGCCCGGATCGGCACAGGCGGCGTGCAGCGCACGGAAATGGCGGGTGGCCCCGATGCACAGGCCCACCGGGTCGACACCTTGCGCCTGAAGACGTGCCAGAACAGGCCCTATTTCACCCGAACGCCCCTCGGCGGTGGCGTGAAGCAACGCATCCAACCCGGCCTCGGTCGAGGTGGGCGAAACCGCCAGCACGTCATCGGGCGTGACCGGGGTGGAATCGCCCAGCTTGTAAAGGCCCAGCTTTTCGACGGTCTGGCGAAAATCGCCCGGATCAAGCTCCTGCGCCAGTCCCGTCAGGTCGCGCATCGCTTCGGGCTGCACTTCGCTCACGCCTGCGCGTTTCAGATCGGCGTCGATCTCGTCGCGCGTTGGCGGGTCGTCATAGATGCCGACCGCAAAGGCATTTGGATGCGTTTCGAACAGCTTGCGCAAGGCGCCGCGGGGCTTCAGGTTGCCTGCGGTGACGACGACCTGCGCGTCGCCTTCCTGCCAATCCCCGATCGCGGTGGTGATGACGTCTGCGGCGGTTTCGGTCGCGTCTTCGACAAAGGCAACGCGCGGGCCGGGGAAGAACCCCTGCGATTTGACAGCATCCAGCAACAGCGCCGGATCCTTTCGCAGATCACCCGCCGGGATGCGGGTCAGGCGCATTTCCTCTTCGCCTGTCGGGCCGATCAGGTTTGCAATCAATTCCTGCCGTTTCAATGCAACCCGCATTGCGTCCTGACCGAAAATCAGGACGCCTGTGCGCGCCAGGTCGGGCTTGGCGAAGTACCGGCTGGCATCGCGAGGGGCAAGCTTCATTCGTCCCAGCCTGCGAATGTCGCGGTGAATCGTGTGACCATCATGTCGGCCAGCATCACCATCAGCCGCCGCTTGGCGTCCCGTTCAACCGAGGCGGTCGAGACCGTCGACCCTTCGGTTGAGTACGAGGTAAAATTCGACAGGCTGCCGCTTTCCACAGCCTCGCCACTTGCGACCGAGGTCACGGAAAATTCGATGGCGCCCAGGATCTGCGTGCGGGTGATCTCCTGACGTGGGGTCACGCCGACCTCTTCGCGCCGTGTGGTGATCTTGTAGTTCAGCGCATAGGGCGCGGACAGGTTGCGGCCCAGACGTTCCTCGAGTCGTTTCACCAGTTCATAGCTGTTGGCGTCGGACGGTGCGGCCACGGTCACGGCGCCGCGCAACCCGTCGGCGGACCCGCCGGGTGCATAGACCGGGGTGAACCCGCAGGCCGACAGCGCCGCCGTGGCGGTAAGCGAGAACAGCAAAGACCGGCGATCAGACCACGACATTCACAATGCGCCCCGGAACCACGATGACTTTCTTGGGTGCCTTTCCATCCAGCGCCCTGCTGACAGCATCTTCGGCCAGCGCCAGTTTTTCAACCTCTGCCTTGTCCATATCCTTGGGCACGTTGATTTCCGCACGCCGCTTGCCGTTGATCTGGATCGGGAGCGTCACGGTATCCTCGATCAGCATGGCGTCGTCAGCCACCGGCCAAGCGGCGGTCGCGACCAGCCCGTCACCGCCCAGCATCGACCAGATTTCTTCGGACAGGTGCGGGGTCATCGGTGACATCAACTGCGCCAGCGTGCGCATTGCCAGTTTCTGTGCGCCACCACCGGCTTTCGACTTCGAAATCGTGTTCTGGAACGCATAAAGCTTGGCAATCGCGGCGTTGAAGCCGAAACTTTCAATGCCCATCGTCACGTCGTGAATGGCCTTGTGCATGGCGCGCAGCAGGTCCGTGTCGTCGCCGTCGGTGTCATCCAACTCTGCGATCTTCACAGCGGTTGCGTGGACACGGGCCAAGTGCTTGGCGGCGGCTTCGGCGCCCGAGGCCGTCCATTCCACATCTCGCTCGGGCGGCGAATCGCTCAGAACGAACCAACGGGCGGTGTCTGCACCGAAGGACGAGATAATTTGCGCGGGATCGACCACGTTTTTCTTCGACTTCGACATCTTGGCCGAAGGGATGACCTCGACCTCGGTGCCGCAGGCGCCAAGGCGTGCACCGGTTTCCGTCCATTCGATGTCTTCGGGCAGGTGATAGACGGGGCGGTCGTTTTCGTCGCGGGTGACATAGATCTCGTGCGTGACCATGCCCTGTGTGAACAGCGCATTGAACGGCTCGATCGCCTTGTCGGGAAGATGGCCGCAGATGTTCATCGCGCGGGCAAAGAAGCGCGAATAGAGCAGGTGCAGAATCGCGTGTTCGATCCCGCCGATATACTGGTCGACATTCATCCAATAGCTCGCGTCGTCCATATCGGTGGGCGTCGCGGCATGGGGCGAGGTGAAGCGCGCGTAATAC
>JAUHWP010000120.1 GCA_030424645.1 Alphaproteobacteria bacterium | reverse complement strand
CTGTCTTTTGCCTGTCTGTCTTTTGCCTGTCAGTCTTTGCCATATCCCAACTCCTCTCGCTGACCTGCCAAGGCCCGTGCCAGGGATTTCTTGCCACGGGCGGTCAGGCTTTCAACGGCTTCGACGCTGATCTCCATGATCTGCGCAATCTCGGGGTTGGTCGCCCCCTCGATATGGCGCAGCGTGACGGCGATCCGCTGCCGGTCCGGCAGGCCGTTCAGCGCGGCTTGCAACGCCTCGGCCCGGTCGGCCCGTATCAACTGTTCGACCGCACCGGGCGTGGTATCGGCCGGCTCTTCAATCGCGTCGATATCCACGGTCCGCCGCTTGCGCAGCCGGTCAGTGCACAGGTTGGACACCACCCGGAACACCCATGTCGACACCTGTGCCTCGCCGGTGCGCCAATCCGGCGCGATCTTCCACAGACGCAGCATCGCCTCTTGCGTCACGTCTTCGGCCTCGCTCCGGTCGCCCCCCAACAGGCGCGTCGCAAAGCCCATCACCCGCGGCGCCAGCCTGCGGGTCAGAAGCTCTGCCGCCATCGGATCGCCGTTCCCGTACAGCACGAGAAGCGCGTCATCCGAGGCCTGCGAATACGCGTCCAAGGCCACTTTCATCCACCCTGCCTAGCGCCTCTGCCCAGCAGTGACAACGGGGGACTACGGACCCCGGATGCCCTGCCGCATGCACCCGCAAGGCCGACCTTTGGCCGCCGTTGCGGCGCATTTTTCGTCGCGATCCGTGTATGTGCCCTTGTCCTTTCCCGAGCTGGCCCTGTTTCTCGAACGCGGCAGGGTTCGCTTTCCGTCGCAATGAGGGTAAATAAATCGCGACATCCGGCCGCAAGGGCGAAATCGCGACATGATTCTCTGCGTTTCTTTCCCTAGAATGGTCTGGTGCGCGACAGAGGACCTTTGAATGACCGACGTGATGACGATGACACCCGATCCCAGCACCGACGACGGGCAAGAACGCGAGCTGAAGCCCGCGATGAAAAAAGGATGGCGAAAACGCTGCCCAAGCTGCGGCACCGGAAAGATGTTTCAGGGCTATCTTAAGGTGCATGATACCTGCACGGTGTGCGGGGAAGAACTGTATCACCATCGCGCCGATGACGGCCCGGCCTATCTGACCATCCTTGTGGTCGGGCACATGATGGCACCGCTTCTGCACATCACCTATGTGAATTTCGTGCAAGAACCGATGATACTGGCGTCGATCTTTACCGTGGGCACGGTGGCGACATCGCTGTATCTGTTGCCCCGGTTCAAGGGGTTCATGGTCGGGTTTCAGTGGGCCAAGCGCATGCACGGCTTTGCCCTCAAGACCGCGCGGGAAGGGTGACGGAATGGACAAGGGCAAGGCCATGGACAGTGCGGTGGACAAGTCGAAGATCGTGCGCGACGCGGCAACGGTCATCCTGATCCGCGACAAGACCACCCGGCCGCAGGTTCTGATGGGGCAGCGCGGCGCCAAGGCCGCGTTCATGCCCAACAAGTTCGTCTTTCCCGGCGGCGCCGTCGATCCCACCGACAGCCACGTGCCCCTGGCCGAAGGCGGGGCCGAACCATGCCGCACCCGGTTGGGCGAACAAGCCGATCCGGCCCTGTCATCGGCGCTTCTGGTCGCCGCCATTCGCGAATTGTGGGAAGAAACCGGCCAGATGCTGGCCGCACCGGGTGACTGGATGGGCGCCGTGCCAAAGGGGTGGGCCGCCTTTGCGAACGAAGGGCTGATCCCGTCGGCGCGCGGTATGGCTTTCGTGTTTCGGGCGATCACCCCAAAGGGGCGGCCCCGCCGCTTCGACGCACGGTTCTTTGCCGTCGATGCCGATGAGCTGCACACCGATATCGACGACTTCTCGCGCGCCTCGGACGAGCTGAGCCACCTGCAATGGATCCCGCTGGACGATGTGCGCCGGTTCGACCTGCCGTTCATCACCGAAGTTGTGCTGGCCGAGATCGTCGGCAACCTGCCCGATCTGGGCGCACCCGCCCAGGTGCCGTTCTTCAACAACTCGGACGAAGAAAGCCTGTTTGAACGGCTGGGCGGCGTGGGGCCTTTGACGGCCGCGGGCTGAGGCTTATTTCAGGAACAGGACCAGCACCAGCACCGAAACCAGGATCAGCGCCGTCCCTGCATATTCGCGCCCCGTGACCTTTTCGCGGAACACGAACAGCGTGGCAGCATAGGAAAACAGAAGTTCCACCTGCCCCAGCGCCTTGACCAGCGCCGCGTTTTGCAGCGCGAAAGCGGTGAACCAGCAAAAGCTGCCGACCATCGAGCTGAGCCCGACCAGCGCCCCGACCCGCCACGCGGTGAAAACGCGCGTGATCTCACCTTTTTCGCGCAATGACATCCAGATCATCATGACGATGGATTGAAACGCGGTGACTACGGCAAGGGTGAAGCCCGCCCGCGCCACAACGTCCTCGGTCGTCAGCGCCAGGGTCGCACCGCGATATCCGATCGCCGAGAATGCGAACAGCAACCCGGCGCCCAGCCCCAATGCGGCAGCCCGGTTGAAGAAGCGCTTCCAGCCGGTTTTCCCGCCCGACGGCGGGTCCGACAGCAGGATCAAGCCCAGGAAACCCACGGCGATCGCCAGCACACCGGCCAGCCCGACGCCCTCGCCCAGCACCACCAGTCCGACCAGCGCTGTCAGCACGACCTCGGTTTTCTTAAAGGTGATACCGACCCCGAAATTGCGTTCGGCAAACAGGGCGATGACGCAGACCGTGGCCAGGATTTGCGCAATCCCGCCCGTGAATGCAAACAGGAAGAACCGCCCGCCCGGAACCGGTATCGCCTGATCCGTCGCAGACAGGTAACCCGCAAGGATCAGGGCCACCAACGGCGCAGAATAAACAAACCGCGCAAGGGTCGCCCCGGTCGACGACAGGCGCGTGTCCTTCAGCCGTTTTTGCAGCATGAACCGCAGGTTCTGCGAAAACGCGGCGGCGATGGTTATGGGAATCCAGGCTTGCATCCTGTCCCTTTGGCACAGGGATGGACAAAACGCCAGCGGCGTCAGCGTGTTTGCAACCGCGCAAGGTTATAGCCGTTGAAGCCCAGCACATCGCGCGCCGCCCTGATCCGATCCTCGCCGCCGGTTCTGGACCGGTCGATGATCCAGCCGAAGCTGCCCGACGGGGTGCCAATCGCGGCCGTGCGATAATCGGCATCCACCCACAACACCCAGTATTGCGTGTCAAAGGGCGGCGTCCCGACCGAGATGCGACCGGCCGCCGGTTGCGTCGTGGCATATCGTTCCAGCAATCCAGACGGGCCATAGACATCCAGGGCCGTGATCCTGCCACCGCTTTGTGACAGGTTCACTGCCCCAAAGGACGGTTTTTCGCCGGGAAAGACGAACTCGCCCCGGATTTCCCAGCGCCCGGCAAACCGCGCCGCATCGAACCGCGTGGTCGAGCTGAGCGGTCGGGTCTTGCTGCGATGAAACTCGACACCCGAACCGCCACCGATACAGGCGGTCAGACCGGCAGCAACCGCCGCCGCCCCCGTCACTTTCAGCATGTCACGTCGTTTCATGGCACTCGTCCTTCGCATCATATCATGGGCGGGTGGGCCTGTTCCGTCGCGCCCTCAGAACGGCATCGGATGGGCGCGGTGGGCCTGATCAATATCTTTCAGAACCTCGTCCGACAGGATCAGGTCTTTGCCGTCCAGCACACGGGCCAGTTGTTCCATCGACGAGGCGCCGAAAATCGACGATCCCATGAAGGGGCGCGAGACCGCGAAGGCCAGCGCCATCTGCACCGGGTCCAGCCCATGCTTCTTCGCAACCGCGTGATAGGCATCCACCGCCGCGAACACGCGCGGCGTGACCCGCCCGCCCAGACCCGGCGACAGGTCCAGCCGCGATCCCTTCGGCACCGCATCGTTCTGATACTTGCCCGTCAAAAGCCCGGCCGCCAAGGGCGAATAGGCCAGCACACGCACATCTTCGTTCATGCACAGCTCGGCCAGGTCCGTGTCGGCCAGCCGGCACAAAAGGCTATATTCATTCTGGACCGAAATGACTTCGGGCGCCCCGATCTCGCGCGCAAGGCGCAACCACTCGGCTGTGCCCCAGGCGCTTTCATTGGACAGCGCGAAATGGCGCACCTTCCCGGCGGCCACGACCTCGGCCATCGCGCCCAGCACGTCGCGCATATGCGCCTCGGTCTCGGCGCGGTTCTGCCCGGACGGGTCATAGACCCAGTTCTTTCGGAACGCATAACTGCCCCGAAGGGGCCAGTGGGTCTGATAGATGTCGATGTAGTCGGTGTTCAGCTTCACAAGGCTTTCGTCCACCGCTTCGCGGATGATGGCGCTGTCATAGCCTTTGCCGCCGCGTTTCCAGCCCGGATTGTCACCCGACACCTTGGTCGCGATGACCACGTCATTCCGCCGCCCGGACTTGGCCAGCCAACTGCCGATGACCGCTTCCGACGCGCCACAGCGTTCCGCCTTGATGGGGTTGACCGGATACATCTCGGCACTGTCGATGAAGTTGATGCCGTGATCCAGCGACATGTCGATCTGGGCGTGGCCCTCGGCCTCGGTATTGGTCGATCCCCACAGCATCGAGCCCAGGCACAGGGCGCTGACCTCAAGCTTGCCACCTGCCAGTTTGTTCATCCGCATCGCGCACCCCTTATCATTCTGTTCGCGGCGGCAAGGTTGCCCAATGCCCTGACAAGGACAACCCCAAAAGCGCCTCGGTCGGGCGGGATCAGATCGTCGCGTTCACCGCACCACCGTCCAGAAGCACGTTCTGCCCGACCATGAAGCCCGCATGCTGCGAGCACAGGAAGGCGCAGGTGGCGCCGAATTCCTCGATCGTGCCATAGCGGCCGGCCGGAATTGTCGCCTGACGCGCCGCGCGTGCCTCGTCGATTGTGCCGCCTTGCGCGTCAACCACGCCCTTGTCCAGCGCCGCCGCGCGATCCGTGTCGTGAATGCCCGGCAACAGGTTGTTGATGATGACCCCCTGCCCGGCCACCTGACGCGCGGTGCCCGCAACGAAGCCGGTCAGCCCGGTGCGCGCGGTGTTGGACAGGCCAAGAACGGGGATCGGCGACTTCACCGACTGGCTGGTGATATTGACCACCCGCCCCCAGCCGCGCGCGCCCATGCCGGGGATCAGCGCCTGCATCAGGGCAATCGGTGTCAACATATTGGCATCGAAGGCCGCGATGAAATCGTCACGGTCCCAATCGCTCCACATACCCGGCGGCGGTCCGCCTGCATTGGTGACAAGGATGTCTGCCTCGCCCGCCGCCTCAAGCACCTTGGCGCGGCCTGCTTCGGTGGTGACGTCGGCGGCAACGGTTGTCACCTCGACACCTGTTTGTGACCGGATGGCTTCCGCTGCCTCAACCAGCGGCCCTTCGCTGCGCGCGTTCATGACCAGCGCCACGCCTTCGCGCGCCAACGCCTGGGCACATCCCAACCCCAACCCCTTGGACGACGCACAAACCAGCGCCCGTTTGCCCGAAATTCCCAGATCCATCAGTCTCTCCCTAGCCAGAGGGCATATCCATCGCCCGGTTTCCCCAGACCTAGCAGGCCCGCCAACGCGAGGGAAGCAACCATGCTTATTGCGCCGCCCCGTCGCCGCCGCTATATGCCACCTCATGTTGGACACTGCATCAAACCGCCCCGTATTGCCGCCCGAGATTGCGCGCCGTCGCACCTTCGCGATCATCAGCCACCCGGACGCCGGCAAGACGACCCTGACCGAGAAATTCCTTCTGTATGGCGGTGCCATCCAGATGGCCGGGCAGGTGCGCGCCAAGGGCGAAGCGCGGCGCACGCGCTCGGACTTCATGAAGATGGAGCAGGACCGGGGCATCTCGGTTTCGGCCTCTGCCATGTCGTTCGATTTCGGCAAGTTCCGCTTCAACCTGGTGGACACGCCCGGCCACTCGGATTTTTCCGAGGATACCTATCGCACGCTGACCGCCGTGGACGCCGCCGTGATGGTGATCGACGGGGCGAAAGGCGTCGAAAGCCAGACGCAAAAACTGTTCGAGGTCTGCCGCCTGCGCGACCTGCCGATCCTGACCTTCTGTAACAAGATGGACCGGGAAAGCCGTGATACATTTGATATTATTGATGAAATTCAGGAAAACTTGGCCATCGACGTGACCCCGGCAAGCTGGCCCATCGGCATGGGCCGCGACTTCCTTGGCTGCTACGACCTGCTGAATGACCGCCTTGAACTGATGGACCGCGCCGACCGCAATGTCGTTGCCAAAACCATCGAGATCAAGGGGCTGGACGACCCGAAGCTGGGCGAACACGTGCCGGAACACCTGCTTGAGAAGTTCCTGGAAGAGGTCGAGATGGCGCGCGAATTACTGCCCGCCCTCGATCCCAAATCGGTGCTGGAAGGGCACATGACCCCGATCTGGTTCGGCTCGGCCATCAACTCGTTCGGGGTGCAGGAACTGATGCAGGGCATCGCCACCTACGGCCCCGAGCCGCAACCCCAGCAAGCCAGCCCCCGCGCCATCGCGCCCGAGGAAACCAAGGTCGCGGGCTTTGTCTTCAAGGTGCAGGCGAACATGGACCCCAAACACCGCGACCGCGTGGCCTTTATGCGGCTGGCCTCGGGCCATTTCAAACGCGGCATGAAGCTGACCCATGTGCGCACCAAGAAACCGATGGCGGTGTCGAACCCGGTGTTGTTCCTGGCCTCGGACCGTGAACTGGCGGAAGAAGCCTGGGCGGGCGACATCATCGGCATTCCGAACCACGGGCAATTGCGTATCGGCGACACGCTGACCGAGGGCGAAATGATCCGCGCCACCGGCATCCCCTCGTTCGCGCCGGAGCTTCTGCAAGGCGTGCGGGCGGGCGACCCGATGAAGGCCAAGCACCTGGAAAAGGCGCTGATGCAATTTGCCGAAGAAGGCGCGGCCAAGGTGTTCAAACCCAATATCGGGTCGGGTTTCATCGTCGGCGTCGTGGGCGCCCTGCAATTCGAGGTGCTGGCCAGCCGGATCGAACAGGAATACGGGCTGCCGGTGCGTTTTGAGCCCTCGCAATTCACTTCGGCCCGCTGGGTCATTGGCGACAGGGACGAGGTCGAGAAACTGGTCGCCGCCAACAAGCAGCACATCGCCCATGACAATGACGGCGACCCGGTCTTTCTGACGCGCCTTCAATGGGATATCGACCGTGTTGAACGTGACTATCCGGCCTTGAGACTGTCGGCGACGAAGGAAATGATGGTGTGATCTCATGCCCCCGCCGCGCCCCTCGCCCTTGCAAAACCGCGTGCAGCCGACGGGCGAAATCTTGGCCGATCCGGCGCGGGGGATGTTTACCGGAAACCGGGGTATTCTGACCTTCGACAACGGCCGACTAGGCACCAAGCACTGGACGCACCCGCATTGGATCATCTGCACCCTGATCCACCCGAAGGGCCGGTATCACGGCCCGATGCCTGTCCGCGCCTGGACGCCGCTGTTCTTTCTGGACGAGGCTGTCGCGCTCGCCGCGGGTCACCGCCCTTGCGCCTATTGCCGCCCAAAGGCGTATCGCGCCTTCAAAACCGCCTGGCAGACTGCGCGGCGCAGCACGCACGGTTACAAGCAGATCGACCAAGCCCTGCATCACAGCCGCGTCACACGTGCGCGCCGCCAGATCCGGCATCACACCGAAGCGGACACCCTGCCGGATGGCTGCTTCATCTGGCACGACGGCACCGCGCATCTGGTTCTGCACGATTGCATTTCTCCCTTTCTCGGCAATGGTTACGGCACCAAAGCTGACCTGCCGGCAGGTCCGCATACCGTTCTGACACCCGCCCCGACCGTCGCCGCGTTGCGCGCCGGATACCGGCCGCGCCTGCATCCCTCAGCCGAAACTGTGACAACAATCGCAACGCTTCGCCCGGATTGTCCACAAACCCACCCATGTCATTGACCGCGCCCCGGTTTTTCTTTACCCAGATGGCATATCGAAGGGGCGCAACCCTGCGCGTCGGCCATCCGGGTCTTCCCTTCTCTTCCGCACGGGCCAGTGATGTCCGTGAAACAGGACATACATGACCAAATTTTCTGACTTGAAACTCAGCCCCAAGGTGCTGAAAGCAATCGACGAAGCGGGCTATGAGACCCCGACCCCCATTCAGGCTGGCGCCATTCCGCACGCGCTTGAAGGGCGCGACGTCCTGGGGATCGCCCAGACCGGCACCGGCAAGACCGCCAGCTTCACCCTGCCAATGATCACCGCGCTGGCCCGTGGCCGCGCCCGTGCCCGCATGCCGCGGTCGCTGGTGCTGTGCCCGACGCGCGAGCTGGCCGCACAGGTGGCGGAAAACTTCGACACCTATGCCAAACATGTGAAATTGACCAAGGCGCTTCTGATCGGCGGTGTCAGCTTCAAGGAACAGGATCAGGCCATCGACCGTGGCGTCGACGTGCTGATTGCCACACCGGGGCGGCTTCTGGACCATTTCGAACGTGGCAAGCTATTGCTCACCGGCGTGCAGATCATGGTGGTGGACGAAGCCGACCGGATGCTCGACATGGGGTTCATCCCGGATATCGAGAAGATTTTCTCGCTGACCCCTTTCACCCGCCAGACGCTCTTTTTCTCGGCCACCATGGCGCCCGAGATCGAGCGGATCACCAACACCTTCCTGTCCAACCCGGCCCGGATCGAGGTTGCCCGCCAGGCCACCGCGTCCGAGACGATCACGCAGGAACTTTGCATGTTCAAAGCCTCGCGCCGCGACCGCGCCGCCTCCGAGAAACGCAAG
>JAUHWP010000119.1 GCA_030424645.1 Alphaproteobacteria bacterium | reverse complement strand
GTCCGGGCGCCGGAACCCGCTCTCTCCCAACAGGGGTATTCCGGCTTTGGGCGTCGTGCGTCACACGCATTCACAATGGTTTCGCGGTCCTGTGTTTTTGTCAACAATCTTGGAGAAGCCTTGTAGTCGCCTGATATAAAAGGCTTTCCTTTCTTGTTGACCGTGGTCTTGCGCAGCAACTTGCCGATAATGGCAATCGGCGGTGCTGATCGCCAAGGCGGATCACCGGACGTCCGAAACGATCACGTGATCATGGCTGAAAGGGGACGCTGGGTCAATATATATATAAGTTAGTAGATTATAAATATACGAAAGGATCGTGCCTGAGTTCCGCGACCCCATTGCCGGCATTTGCCCGAACAGCCTGACACCACCGGCAAGCGTCGGTCGGATCAGTGAAACCCGTTGTCACCCAGTCGATGTGTGGGGCAGGTGGCCTTAGCGGCTGGAGGACCGGCTGTTGCGTTCGCCGACCACGCGGATCGTCCGCACCCCTTGCAGCTTGGTGTTGGACACGAAATGGCCGACCAGCACCTCGCGCTGTTGCGGGCGGCCCGCATTGGTGTGATAGGGCGGTTCGCTGATGCGGAACATATAGGTCAGGACGCCATCGACCGGACGCTCGAAATTCTCGGGCACCAGCTCGGCATTCCAATAGCCAAGGCGCGGGGGCAGCCCGGTTGCGCGTATGATCGCGCCGCCTGTGCTGCGCTGAACCTGCATGTCGATCACCTGCGTGACCAGCCCGCGATATTCCTGATCTTCAAGGAACCCGCCTTCGGGGATCACGGCCACCTCTTTGACGCCATCCGACCGGAACCAGTTTACCGGGTTCAGGTTCGACGTGCCGCCGCAGGCACTTAACCCCAGGACAAGGCTGATCATCACGGCAGGCAGGGCAAAACGGCGCAGGGTCATGGTCGCTCCTCTTCTTCTGACCAAAGGGTTAGCCCATGCGCAGGGTTTTGAAAAGGGAACACTGCGACGCCCGTGGGGGTGGACCTTTGGCGCAGATCGCCCTAACTGAAGAACGTCGAAGAAGAAGGACCATCCCCATGGCCAGCCCCGCCTTTGAAGAGATTGTCGACGATTTTGCCTTTCTGGACGATTGGGAAGATCGCTATGCCATGGTCATCGACATGGGCAAGGCGCTGCCGCCACTGGAAGATGCGCTGAAAGTGCCGTCCACCAAGGTCGAAGGCTGTGCCAGCCAGGTCTGGCTGCACCCCGAGATCGAGGGCAACACCTTCCGGTTTCGCGGCGACAGCGATGCGATGATCGTCAAGGGGCTGATTGCGGTGCTTGCGGCCCTTTACAACGACCTGCCGCTGTCCGAGGTCGGGAAGGTCGACGCCCCGGCAGAACTTGCACGGCTGGCCCTGAATGAACACCTGTCCTCGCAACGATCCAACGGGCTGCGTGCGATGGTCGAGCGTATTCGGCTGCAGGCTGCCGAAGCCGCCTGATCCCCCAGGATCATCCCAGGGTTTGCAGGGCGGTCGCCAGATCTCCGAACCCGGTGAATTTGCGTTCGTATTTCAACCCGAGCCGCCCGGCCGCCGCTTCGGCCATGCGGTCCAGATCCGGGTTGTCGGTCTGCGCCAGATAGATCAACCGCGTGTAGTGGCCGAAATACATGTCCCGCAGTTCGGGGTGGCGGTCCAGCCCCAGCGGCTTGATCACGAAGCTTTCGAACCCGCGCGCCAGGAAATCGGTCAGATAGAACACGTCGATTTCATCCTCGGCGCGGGCGGTGAAGGCATCGTTGCCTTCAAAGAAGCTGTAGCAATGTGGCCCACGGATCATCTCGATCCCCAACGCGTCGCAGAGTTTCGCCAATTCTCCGCCGGTGCCGCAATCGGCATAGGCCAGAAATACCTGGTCGAAATCGCCGCGGTGCTTTTCAACAGCCGTGCGCACCGCGTCCGGGATCCGGTCGGGCGTGTTGTGTAGGATCGCGGGCAGGCAGGTCAGGCTCATGTGATCCCAGCCGTTCAGGCGGATCAGCGCCAATATCTCGTTTGCCAGCGCGCCGCAGGCCAGAATCAGCACCTTCCCCGACGCCTCGGTCGGGGCCAGCCCGTCGCGTGTCAGCTTGTCGTCGCTCAGCGTCATGACCCGTTCCTTCCCGACAAGGCGCGAAGCCCGATCGACGCCAGCATGACCAGGGGCAGCAAGGCCATCGCCACCTGACCATCCAGCTTGCCGGAGGCGGCGGCCAGGCTGGCGACCAGGATCGTCAGCCCGCCCGACACGATCACCAGGGTGATCAGGAGTATGAACCTTGTTTTGCTCATGCCTTTCATCTGGGGATTAGGGAGTGAAAAGAAAAGGCCCCGCCACGCGGGCAGGGCCAAGAACCTTCGCTGTCGGAAAGATCAGCCTGCCGCAAGCTGGTTGTGCTTGCGGGCCATGTAGTCTTTCGCGGTCTCGACGGCAACGGCGGCGTCACGGCAATAGCTGTCTGCGCCGATGGCCTTGCCGAATTCCTCGTTCAGCGGCGCACCGCCGACCAGCACGGTATAGTCGTCGCGGATGCCCTTTTCGACCAGCGTGTCGATGACCACCTTCATATACGGCATGGTGGTGGTCAGCAGCGCCGACATGCCCAGAATGTCGGGCTGTTCGGTCTCAAGCGCCTCAAGATAGCTTTCCACGGCATTGTTGATGCCCAGGTCGACCACCTCGAACCCGGCGCCTTCCATCATCATCGACACAAGGTTCTTGCCGATGTCGTGGATGTCGCCCTTCACGGTGCCGATCACCATCTTGCCCATGCGCGGCGCACCGGTTTCGATCAGCAGCGGTTTCAGAATGGCCATCCCGGCTTTCATGGCATTGGCGGCCAAAAGCACTTCGGGCACGAACAGGATGCCGTCACGGAAGTCGTGGCCGACGATGGTCATCCCGGCAACCAGGGCTTCGGTCAGGATGTTGTAAGGCTGCCATCCACGTTCAAGCAGGATGTTGACGCCTTCGGTGATTTCTTCTGCAAGACCGTCATACAGGTCGTCATGCATCTGCTGAACAAGCTCTTCGTCGTTCAGCTCGCTCAGGATGATATCGTCTTCTTGGTCGGACATGGCTGTCGTTCCCCAGCTAAAGGTCGTTGTTCAAGTCTCACATGCGACGATTTCGCACGTTTGGTCTGGACCGATTGCGACACTGATTGCGCTTTGACCGACCTAAAGGCAAATGAATAATTCGCGGTCAGATGGTGAATCCACTTCATATGTTCGCTAAATGTTCTTATGTTCAGGTATGGTTTCCGAACTGGACAGGAAGATCAGGGCCGAAGCCCGGCGCGGGCGCGGTGCGACCAGCAACGATGTCGGCCGGTTCGAGCCGTATCAGCGGGTGGGCATCGACGACGGCTGGCAGCAAGAGGCACCGCAGAACCTCCAGACCCATGTGGCCATCGAAAATCCACGCAGCGTGATCACGCGCAACAACTCGCCCGATATCGCCTTCGACCGATCCCTGAACCCGTATCGCGGTTGTGAACACGGGTGCATCTATTGCTTTGCGCGACCGACCCATGCCTATCTGGGCTATTCCGCCGGGCTGGATTTCGAAACGCGCCTGATCGCCCGCCCGAACGCCCCAAAACGGCTGGAAAAGGAACTGTCGCGCCCACGCTATCGGGTGGCCCCGATTGCCATTGGCACCAACACCGACCCCTATCAGCCGATCGAGGCACGGTATCGCGTGATGCGCGGGGTGCTGGCGGTGTTGTCGCAGTTTCGCCACCCCGTGACCATCGTCACCAAGGGCACGCTGATCGAACGTGACCTCGACCTGTTGACCGATATGGCCCAAGCGGGGCTGGCGCATGTGGGGGTCTCGGTCACGACGCTTGACGCAGGGCTTTCGCGCAGGATGGAGCCGCGTGTGCCCAGCCCCGCACGGCGGTTGCAGGTGATCGAACGGCTGGCCGCAGCCGGTATCCCTGTGCGCGTGATGGTCGCCCCGGTGGTGCCCGGCCTGACGGATCACGAGCTTGAGGCCATTCTGAGCGCGGCAAAGGACGCCGGTGCCGGGGCGGCAAGCTATATCCTGCTGCGCCTGCCGGGCGAGGTGTCGGGCCTGTTCCAGGATTGGCTGGCCGAACATATGCCCGACCGCGCCAATCATGTGATGGGCCGGATGCGCGAGATGCGGGGCGGTCAGGACTATGATGCAGATTTCGGTGCGCGGATGGTCGGGCAGGGGGCGTTCGCGGATCTTTTGCGCCATCGCTTCGCGATTGCCAGAAAACGGCTTGGCCTGACGACCGGGTTGCCGACGCTGCGCTGCGATCTGTTTGCCGTGCCGCCGAAAGCAGGGGATCAGTTGTCGCTGTTCTGAAACAGTAGGCGCGACAGATCCGATGGCAATCAGCAAGCGATCAGAAGGAAACGAGGGCCGTCTGACCCTCGCCTTCGTCTTATCTTGTATCTGCTGGCCGCTTGACTGACGGCCCTAGCCGCGGCGGCGGCGCGATCGGCGGGCAGGCGTTGCGCCGTCGTCCCCGGTGCCGTCCGATGCCGACGAGAACCCGCCAAGCGCGGCGGCAATCTGTTCCAGCGTCGGGCGGGTGCCGCTGCGCGGGCGGGTTTCCAGCGCCTCGTGCATGGCGCGCAGGTGGTCGGGCGTTGTGCCGCAACAGCCACCGATGATGGTGGCGCCGCAATCGCGCGCCAAAACGGCATAATCCGCCATCAGCTCGGGTGTGCCGTCATAGTGAATATGACCGTCCACATATTGCGGAATGCCCGCATTGCCCTTGGCGATGATCGGCCGTTCGCTGCCTTGCGCGGCAAAGCCCAGCACGGTGCGCAGCAGATCGGCGGCCCCGACACCGCAATTGGCCCCGAAGGCCAGCGGTGGCAGGCTGAGCGTTTCGACCATCTTGGCAAGGTCGGCCGAGGTGACGCCCATCATGGTGCGCCCCGCGGTGTCGAAGCTCATCGTGCCGCACCATGGCATCCCGGCCAGTTCGGCGGCACGGGCGGCGGCCTTGTATTCTTCGGGGGCCGAGATGGTTTCGACCCACAGCACATCGGCGCCGCCTTCTTTCAGGCCTTCGGCCTGTTCGTGGAACATCTCGACCGCGCTGTCGAAGGTCAGGCTTCCCATCGGCTCCATGATGTCGCCGGTCGGACCGATGGACCCGGCCACCACCACCTTGCGGCCTGCCGTGTCGGCAACCTCGCGTCCGATTTCGGCGGCGGCCCGGTTCAGTTCACGCACCCGGCTTTGGGCATCGTGCAGCTTCAGGCGCGAGGCGTTGCCGCCGAACGAGTTGGTCAGGAAGATATCCGACCCGGCATCCACCGCGCCCTTATAGAGCGCGTGTATGTTTTCGGGTTTGTTGACATTCCACAGCTCGGGCGCATCGCCCGAGGTCAGGCCCATGTTGAACAATGTGGTTCCGGTCGCGCCATCGGCCATCAGCCAATCGCGTTCGGTCATCAGTTGGGTCAGCGCGTCCGTCATCGAAGGTCTCCGCAAATAGAGAAACGAGTATTGCCGCTACCTGCCACGGATTGCGTGCGGGCGCAAACCTATTGCGCCGTGCATCGCGTCGCGATTGGAAAATTTTCGCCTTGCTCAGGCGGGTCGCTTCGGCACGGGGCGGTGGATTTCCCGCGTGACTTCCAGCACCCCGACCCCCAGCGCCACCACGCCCGGGGCTGCCGCGTACAGGGTTTCCCATTGGGGCGCGAAGGTCGCTTTGAACTGTCGAAGCCCGCCCGCGCCGCTGGCCGTGTCGATAAGCTTTCGCAGGTTTCGGTGGATCGGTGGTTCCTGCAGGGATGTGCCCAGCGGCACGGCGGCGAGCGAGAACCGCGATATCCCCTCGGCCTTCGCGGCGGCGATGGCGGCGGTGACAAGCGCGTGCATGGTGCCATCCGGTGCGGTCGGATCGACGCGCATCAGGTCCAGCGTGTGCTCGTTTGCGTTTGCATGCAGTGTCACGAACCCGACCAATTGACCGTGACGAAAGGCCAGATACACCCGTGCGAAGGGCAGGTTGGCCGGTGCCCAGACCCCCATCGAAAACCCGCGCTCGCCGCCATGGGACCGCGACCAGTGCGATGCGATCTGACCCATCCCGGTCAGGGGCAGGTTGGTCCCGCCACGCTGCACGACCACCCCGGCGCCGTCGGCCTTTCGCAGCTTGCGGCGAAGCTGGCGTTTTTCCGAACCGTCCAGTGTGAAGCGTTGCGGGTTCAGCGACGCTTCGCGTGCAATCGGCAGCACATGCCAACCTGCGCGACGCGCCGCGCAGGCGGTGCGCCCGCCGATCTTGTAGAGGAACGCCGACCGGAAGCCTTCGTGGGCGAGGGCCTTGATCTCGGCAAGGGATCTGTCCGGGGCGCGGGTCGGATCAATCGGGTCCGAGACCACGATCAGGCTCTGCCCGCAGGCGGCCCCCATGGCGATGGGGGTGCCACCCCCGTTTTCGATCAGCGACAGGCGCCCGTGGCGCAGCAACCCGGTTTCGGCGCGTGCCGCTGTATGCAGGGCACGTGTGACAGGCACGGGCAGGTGTGGGCCGGGCACCGCGCGCAGCCTTGCACCGCCCTGACCGCTGCCTTGTGCGGGCCTTGCGCCCGGACCACGGATGGTCAGCACTGCAGCCAAACCCGCCGGAAGCGCATAATAGACCGCTCGGAAGGCGAGGATTGCCGCCAGAAGCGGTTCGTGACCGATATCCGGCAACGCCGCCAGAAGGGTGATTTCGAACCCGCCCATCCCGCCGGGCGTGCCCGAGATCAGACCGGCCCCAAGCGCCAGTATATAGGCCGGCAGTAGCACCGGAAATGGCACATCACACCCGTCCGGCAGCAGGACCCAAAGCACGGCACCTGCCGCCGTCATGTCCAGCATGGCAAGGCCCAGAAACGCCCCGACCGCGCGCAGCGGTGGCAGGCGCAGACCGGCCACCGGCCCCGGTCGAAGCACAGATACGAGCAGGGCAAGGGCGGCAACGGCCAGGATCGTCCCCGCAACCGCCCGACCCCAACCGCCCCATGGAAATGACATCGGCACAAGGATGATGGCGGTCGACAGTATGACCGCCCATGCCGACAGGAACGAGGCCGAGACAAGTGCCGAAATCCGGGCCGCCTGGGTCAGGCTGATGTCCGGCAACATGCGCCAGCGCACGAAGGTGGACGAAATCACGCCCATGCCGACGGTCTGCGAAATGGCAATCGCCGCGATGCCGGCCCGTTCGGCGTGTTTCGGGGGCGCCGATGTCTGAAGAAGGCGATGCACGACGCGGTCATAGCGCCCCAGCGCCCAGAACGAGATGGCAGTGAACCCGCAGGCCGCCAGCCATTGCCACGGCGCCAATGTGGCGAGCGCGGTGCGGATGAATGCAAGGTCAAGCTGCGCGACCTTGTCCCACAACAGCACGACCATGCCCAGCACAAGCAGCGCGGGAAGCGACTGGCGCAACGCGGACCGGCGAAGGCCAAGAGCCGAGGATCGCGACAGCGCCCAGGCGATGTTGTCGCGGGGCGCTGGCCCGTTGTGGCGTGCCGGCGATGCCCCGTGATGTCCGGTCCGTTCACCGCCGCGCACACCATGTGCACGCCCCGCCATATCGGTGCGATCCTGCATGACATCCTGATTTACGTGCATCTTTGCTTTGCGCCCCTTGCTGATCCCGTCAGCAGGCTTTCGCAAAGACGAGAAGATCGCGTTAACAGATCGAGTTTTAACGATTATCGCCGGAACCGGGCGTCCGGTGCCGGGCAAAAAAAGGGCGCGACCCCGGCGGGCGCGCCCATGTTGTCCGGCCCCGAAAGGGCAAGGCCTGCCAATCAGACCTCGGAGACGAGCTCTGCCTTGGCGATGGCCAGCAGTTCGGACCGTTTGGCGCGGACTTCGTCGGCGCTGACCGTGTTCAGGTCGCCGGTGACTTTGCGCACCACATCTTCGTGGCCGGCTTCCTCGAAATCCGACTTGATCACTTCGCGGGCATAAGCCTCGGCGTCATCGCCGGTTTTGCCCATCTTCTCGGCTGCCCAAAGGCCCAGCTTCTTGTTGGCGCGAGCCTCTGCCCTGAACTGCATTTCTTCATCATGGGCGAATTTGGCTTCGAAGGCGTTTTCGCGATCATCAAAGGTGGTCATGGTGTTCCCTTGTTCATGGTCTGGTGCCTTCGGCAGGCCGAATGGCGCTTGTCGATACTGATATGCCAACGGCGGGCGTCTATCGCAACCCCGCTAGCGCTCTCAGATCGGGGAAATCGCGCCGGATCGGCGATATTCTTGCCCAGCGTCGGGCTTTCACGTATAGGGCGGGCATCAGCGGGAGTCGCGCGGGCAGGGGGTCCGCCGGTGACTACATTCCGCACCGACCGACGGAGGTCTCATGGCACGGCGCAAGAAACTGTATGAAGGCAAGGCGAAGATCCTGTACGAAGGCACCGAGCCGGGCACCATCGTGCAGTATTTCAAGGATGATGCGACCGCCTTCAACGCCGAGAAGAAAGACGTGATCGACGGCAAGGGGGTCCTGAACAACCGCTTGTCCGAGTTTTTCATGACCGGGCTGACCCAGCTTGGTATCCCCAATCACTTCATCAAGCGGCTGAACATGCGCGAACAGTTGATCCGCGCGGTCGAGATCGTGCCGCTTGAGATCATCGTGCGCAACGTGGCCGCGGGATCCATGGCCAAGCGTCTGGGGCTGGAAGAAGGCACACCACTGCCGCGCCCGATTGTCGAGTTTTCGTATAAGGACGATGCCCTTGGCGACCCGCTGGTGCCCGAAGAATACATCGCTGCTTTCGGCT